>CAJFVT010000086.1 GCA_904420525.1 uncultured Clostridia bacterium
ATAAATAATGCTTTATGAACGGGTTTTTGAACCGTTCAATGACTGCCTCCGCAAAGCTTTCCAGCTCTGCCTTTGGCAGATCAAGAGTCGGGATGATCTCCTTAAATATGCCCTCACGAACAAATCTGCCGAGCAGCTCATCATCCATCGATCAGGATTTTTTGCACATTCGAAAAATACTTCTGTATCGGTATACGGATTTATTCCCCTTGTTATACAATCAACTATCCTGGTTTCCTCGGTCTTTTCCCCGTTCTGCAGTCCGCGCAGATACAGGCTGTAACATCCATCCTGACCGTTGAGCATTGATACCATGCCGCCGGGCAGCGGCTGCACTGCTACTACTCCGAAATCGCCTCCATGCTCCTTATTGAGCCTGTCAAACATCCAGTCCACAAATCCGCGCAGGAAATTACCCTCGCCAAACTGCATAACACGCTCTGTTCGTTTTTCCTTTCCGTTCCTTTTCAACAGCTCCATTTTTGAATTTTCCTCCCGTCACATCATGCTTTTACAGCGTTGCCGCTGACTATCCTTGTTATACCGATATTATACCTCTTTATCTGTTCTTCGACTATTCTTTTATTGCTTTGTTAAACTCTGAACTGACAAATCTTGCGGTCTCACATATATCCGTTATACCTCTTCATTCCCTGTCAGTATTCATCCGGAACAGCTGCGCTATATAAAAAAGGACGGATCTGTACTCAAAACCTACAGCTCCATCCTTTTTACTTACATAAACATTATAAGACTGACCGCCATGACCGCCATACCGCCTATCACTCCGAATATCATTGTGTTGCCCTTGTCATACTCACGCGCCATCGGGATAAGCTCTTCCACCGCTATATACACCATTATGCCTGATATTATTCCGAATATCACTCCATACAGCGTATCGCTCAGGAACGGACGCAGTATCAGATAACCTATGACCGCTCCTAAAGGCTCGGTCAGCCCTGACAGAAATGACACTGTGAACGCTTTCTTTTTATTGCCCGTTGCATAATATATCGGGACAGAGGTAACTATCCCCTCCGGTATATTATGGATCGCTATGGCTACGGCGATAGCCGCGCCCAAGGATACATCATCAAGTGCTGACGTGAACGTTGCAAGTCCCTCCGGGAAATTATGTATAGCTATTGCAAGCGCGGTGAGCAGTCCCATTCTTGCAAGTACAGCATCGCTCTTCCCAGCCTTTACGGCCGTCAGATTGCTTTCAGGCGATGGGATAAGGTTATCGATAAGCATGATCAGCGCCATTCCGGAAAAGAAGGACGCACATGCCAGCCATACTCCATTTACCATCCCAAACCCTGTCTGAAGATATTCCTGAGATTTGACGAACATCTCCACGAATGATATATATATCATCACCCCAGCCGAAAACCCCAGTGACGCCGCCAGAAATTTTTTGCTCGTTCTTTTTGTAAACAGCGCTATAACGCTTCCTATCCCTGTAGCGAGTCCGGCAAGCGCCGTCAAAATCAAAGCAGCACCCGCATTTGCAAGCATAAAACCACCTCTGTATATGAAATTACGAGGCTGTCACGTTAATGCGACCGCCTCTTAGGCGCTGCTTGCATTTAGATGCGTTATGCACTAAATGCAACAGCCCCGCTCTTATATATTACTCATCTCAGTGGCTTTCTGTTACAAAAAAAAGAACGGTATCAGAATACAGCGATTACCTGTACACAGCTTTACCGCTCTTTTGTTTTCATCATATCTGCTATAAATTATATGACAGGACCTATGCTTCCAGAAGGCAGCTCCTCAAAATCTATCAGATACCACGAACGGCCGAGCTTTATAAGCTGCAGCTCGATCGCACTCGACTGTCCGTCATAGCCCACATTATATGAAACTGTTATATCCCTTGCATCAGAAGGCTTTATGCCGTATTCTCCTTGAAGCTCATTTTGCAGCCGCTCAAGCTCGTCCTTATCATATCTATCATTCTGGACTATATCATATCTCACTCGCTGATCGCCGCGCAGACCGCCGCGCATATCATCCAGCTCGCTTTCGATATAATACTCCGCCATATCATTATTAATGCCGCCGTACGCGCTGAACATCGAGTATGTCACCTGACGGGGAAACAGCTCCATGAAATCATCGGCATCAGCATCCTCATAGACAGCTTCAAAAAAGTCTTTTACTACTTCCCTGCTGCTCCTTCCTCCAAACACGACTGCACTTGCCACAGCAATGACAACTACAGCGGCCACTCCGACCGCCAATATTCCTATAATTCTGTTCCGCTTATCCGATACGCCGTTCGGCATATACGGAGCCTCTGTATTCTGACCGTTCTCTATTATAACTGTCCTTTCACCGCATTTATCGCAAAATACGCTCCCATCAGGAATTTCAGCACCGCATTTTCTGCAAAACATACCTTTTACCTCCTTAGTATATATAAGCCATAAGCGGCAGAAATACTGTCAGACAAAGGATCAGTCCGATCAAAAACATGATTATCATGACAACGATCTGCGCCTTTGCCCAATTCTGAAAGGTCTCATCCTTGGTTTGATCTTTGCTCCATACTACAAGAAGTATTATGTATACTATAGGTCCAACGATCGGTACGAGCGCCAAAAGCGACAATCCTAAAGATCTGCCTATCCATCCTCCTACAGATATCGGCATTTTCTGAAGCTGCATCCCTCCCGGCTGAGCAGCCCCTCCATAGCTTTGATATCCATTATTATACTGTGATGAATATTGTCCAACGTCCTGAGGCGCGCCGCAGGACGTGCAGAATTTAGACTCATCATCAATAGCCGCACCGCAGCTCTTGCAATTCTTCATTTGTGATCCCCTCCTTGATCAAATTAAGTTTTGATATTAACAACGGATAATTATATCCGCCTTTGCATTCAGTTCAATTGCCTTGCTCCGCATTCCTTGCAGAATACAGCATCCGCCGCAAGTTCTGTACCGCATAAATGACACCTTTTTGTTTGCGCATCTGTACCGCCCTCAGTATCCTCAATGCAGCCTTCATTGTCAGCGGTCTCCGTATCCTCTGCCGCCGCAGACTCATTATTTATTTCCGTATCAGCCGATGGCTCCGCTTCAGCTTCGGTTTCCGCCTCTGCATCCTCCGTCTGTACAGCATCTGCCGGCTTGCCGCACACTGAGCAGAAGCTCATGCCCGGCATTATCCTGCTCCCGCAGCCTGCACAGATCTTATCCTCTGTCGGCGCCTGCTCAGCCGCCTGTACCTGCGCGCCGCAGGAATAGCAAAAGCTTGAATCTGCCGGCAGGGCGGTGCCGCACTTAGCACAAACGATCATTCCCCTTCGTGCCGCATCCTGTTCTCTAAGATCTTTTATCCTTTTCTTTGATTCATTTATCATGCTTATCATGCCTGAAAACTCACAGTCATCAGACTCTGCATACTTCGCGTAATATGCCCTGCCTATCTCTGTATAAAAGCTGTTTATCCTTTTCTCTTCGTCAGAGATCATTGAGCTTGATCTGGCCGAATCGGCAATATCCTTTGTTTTCCGGACGGCTCCTTGACCGGCTTCAGTTATCTTTTTGCCTATATCCTCAAAAAACGACATAAAATTACCTCCAATCACGTCTTTCCAGTCACTTCATCATATCACTCTGTAACAAGGTTTATCGACTGTGCATCTCCGTCCCACTGTACTTCAAAGCCGACAGCATCCGCTATATCTCTTATCTTAAAATATGCGCTGCCGTTTATATTATATGCCGTTATCGCTGTGCTACGGCCGTTCACATATATCGGCATATCGTTTTCAACTGCCTCTATCGCCCCGGCCGCATCATCAACAAGCTCGGTCCCATTTGAAACGTAATCAGCCCCCGGCACTATGTCTATAGCATTGTCATCAGAAAGATATTCTATATTGAATTTCGCTGATGTTGAACGCAGGATCATAGCTATATCACGTATCTTGAAATAGTTAGTGTTGTTTACGTTGTAGCCCTTAACACTTGTTTCCTCACCGTTTACCAGAACCTTTGCATCTGATACAGTTGCAGAAATATTATTGACAACGTCATAGCTTGATATGAAGTCCAATATCTTTGTCCTGTTAGGATATCCGTTTTCCAGCAGGTTATTGCTGTACTTGTCAACATATGTAACGTTAGAATACGGGCTTACATCTATCTTGTTTATCCTTGTCGCGGTCAGCTTCGCGCCGTCAAAAACGAGCTTATAATATGCCACGTAAGAGCTGTAGCGCGGAACCTCCTGCCCCACAAACACATAGTTGTCATTTTTTATATACACGCTTATGTTCTCCAAACATTCACCTATGATGTTTGAAGGCACCTCTATATCAGTTATCGTATTATCCGTCATGGTAAATCCGCTGCCGATATTGCCGTATGTACCCTTCTTTATAACAAATGCCTCAGGTATCCCGTTTCTGTCCAGATCAGTAAGAACAACATCTGTATATGTCGGATCCTGGGATATCGTTTTCATCAGACGCGTTACAAACGCATCACGCCAGTTCTCATTTGCGGCATATGCTCCCGGCACTGATACGGTCCCTGCCGCCGCAAGAGCCAGTATAAGCGCAATAAGTTTCTTTTTCATCTCATTTCTCCTCGTAAATATTTATAAAATACTTTTATCATCTACGCATTATGAAAAATAATCACTGTTTTTTATATTGACTTTCGTCAAATTATGAAATATAATATTAATATAATTGTAATCATTATAGCATAGTTTTATCGCTTTGTCAAATATATAATAATTTGTTTACAAATAAGGAGGGCTGATAGTGAAATACAGAAAATTAGCCGGAGAGGACGTTTCAGTCCTTGGCTTCGGGCTTATGCGTCTGCCGCTGACCGGCACCGACCCGAAGGATATAGACAAGGAAAAGACATATGAAATGATACAATATGCCGTGGACAATGGGGTAAATTATTTTGACAACGCATACGTTTATCACAATGAAGCAAGCGAGCGTGTCGTAGGCGAGATACTTGAGGAGCATGGACTGCGAGACAGTGTAAAGCTCGCAACAAAGCTCCCGACCTGGCATGTAAAAAGCGAGGATGACGTAATGCGTCTTCTTGACGAACAGCTTGAAAAATACAGGACTGACCATATAGACTATTACCTGTGCCATGCGCTTGACAGGCACCGCTTTGATGATATTATACAGAAATACGATGTTCTTCCCATACTTGAGAAGGCAAAGGCCGAAGGCAAGATACGCCATATAGGATTTTCATTCCATGACGACATAGAAGCCTTCCGCCATATAATAGATTCATATGATAAGTGGGAATTCTGCCAGATCCAGCTAAATTATATAAATACCTCGTATCAGGCAGGGATAGAGGGTCTTGAGTACGCGGCTTCTAAGGGTATAGACGTTATAATAATGGAACCGCTGCTCGGCGGGCGTCTTGCGGCGCCCTCACCGCAGGTGAAAAAAGAGCTTCCGGACAGCCGTACTCCTGTAGAATGGGCCTTTGATTTCCTCTGGAACAGACAGGAAGTCAAAACGACACTTTCAGGCATGGGTGAGCTCGGGCAGGTAATTGACAACATAGGATATGCCTCAAAGGCGGAAGCCGGTATGCTGAGCAATGATGATCTTGAGATCCTCAGAAAAGCGAAATCAGTTTTTGATGTTATGGCTCTCGTTCCGTGTACGAAATGCGCGTACTGTATGCCATGTCCGTTCGGACTGGACATACCCGCGATTTATGAAGCCTATAATCAGATGCCTGTCATAGGCGGAGATGGGGCAAAGAAGCTTTATAGCAAGCTTGAAAAGAAAGCTGATGCCTGCAAAAAATGCCGCAGCTGCGAAAGAATATGTCCGCAGGGTATTGAGACTTCTAAAATAATGCCGCAGATCGCAAAAGCGATGCAATAATTATCCAGACTGCCATATGGTTTACAACACCACCCTATATTAAAGAGAGAACTGCAGCAAAGCTTGAATGAATTTTGCTGCAGTCCCTCTTTAATTCTCTTTTTTATCTCCAAACCTCAGTTCGAAAGACACGCCTCCGTAACTGCTTTCAGGATCGTATTTAAGCCTTACAAATGCGCTGAATTTTTCACCCTTTTTATTGATAAGACTTTTGCACTCAGTCTCCTGCCCGCTCAGCCATTTTTTCACAAGCTGCGGAGATATCCGAGTCTTGCTGAACAGTCCCTTTGTCTGTTGTTTCCAAATTATAAACCCGCAGTTATTACTGCACGAATATGCTTTCATGCTCTCTTTTACGGCTCCGCCGCATTTCGGACAGATCCCAAGCTCCTCCGCCGGAGCAAAGGTCAGCTTGACGGGATATTTCTCGTCACCGCAAACCTCAAGCGCTATGTTCGCCTCAAATTTTTCTCCCCTGTTTGACACAAGCTTTTTCATCCGCACAGCTTTCCCCGCAAGCAGCTTTTTCATCATTGCCGCTGTTATTTCTGTATTTCTGAACATTCCGCTCTGCTGTCTTTTCCAGACCGCAAAGCCGCATTTTACAGGCGTTGTGCGGTTGCTGCAGCTGAATCCCTTAGATCCTTCCGTTACATTACCGCCGCAGAGCGGACATTTTCCTATAACCTCATAATATCTTGATGTGACCTCCTGCATCATTATGCTGCGGTCTATAGGCGGATACGTTTTTGACAGTATGCTCTTTATCGTCGAAAGCACATTTCCGGTAAGTGCCTCAGGCATGCTTTTACCGATACGAATATCCTCCTGTATCGCCCACCATCGCGCAGTCATATCCGCTTTCTTTATCTCGTCCGGAAGTATTCTGTAAAGCTCTCTTCCCAGCTGCGTTGATATCAGCTTTTTGCCTTTTTCCTCAAGATATCCTCTTGATACCAGACTGTCAATTATCATGCTTCTCGTTGCGGAAGTCCCTATAGAGCCGTTCTCGCCCTTCTTATCCGCATCCTTTAACTCAAGCAGTTTCCTGATCTCCGGATCTGTAACATATCTCGCTATGCGCGTCATGTCCTCATTCAGCGTTGCCTTTGTGTATCTTGCCGGCGGACGTGTTTCCTTTTCCTCCACAGCGCCTTCCGCCGCACGCCCGCTGTAGGATCCCGGAGCTATGCTGCTGAGCAGCGTAGGCTCGTCCTTTTTTATCTCTCGGAATATTCCCGTGTACCCGGCGCTTATGAGCCTGTTTGAGCTTGCATAAAGCTCATATCCATTATCCAGCTCTGCCGTGAGCCTAGTCCTCTCCTTTACAGCCGGAGGCAGGAACTGAGCCATATAATATTTGCATACTGCAAGATACACATTTTTTTCCCGCTCTGTAAGCGCCGACATATCGACCGCCTTATTTGTCGGTATTATAGCAAAATGCGCCGTGATATTCTTATCGTTGAAGCAGCGCGAATGTATTGTCATATCAAGCTCCGCCGGACGGTAGCCGATATTTTTTATAACCTGTTTCATCGTGTCGGGGGCTTCCTTAAAATGCTCCTCTGATAAATAGCGGCAGTCAGACCGGTTATAGGTTATCGCTTTATGCTTTTCTCTGAGCGATTGCGTTATATCCATGACCTCCTTAGGATCATAGCCAAAATGCGACGAGCAGTAGCTCTGGAGCTTCACAAGATTAAAGGGCAGCGGCGGCGCCTCCTTGACAGTCCTGCACTCGATAACTATATTATCGAGCTCTCTTCCTTTGATGGATGCAAGAATAGCTTCTGCCTCGGTCCTGTCCAATATAAGCTCCGGTTCCTCGTTCTTTTTCTGTACCTTTTTTCTGTACCTTGCCCGGACACGCTTTATCCCGTCTGAGGTATATACTTCAATATCAGTATATATATCGAAGTATATCTGCTTTTTATGTCCTTCTATCAGCATGTCCCTCGCGACCACAAGTCCCAGAGTAGGAGTCTGAACGCGTCCTACGGTAAGCAGTACGCCTTTGTTCGAGCATGTGAAAAAGCGGCTCATGTTGACTCCCATCATAAGATCTGCGACGGAACGCGCATAGGCTGATCTTCCGTCATTTATACAAAGGCTGTTTTCCTTCATTCTTCCCAGAGCTTTTTTTAGCCCTCCCTGAGTTGTGTCGCCTGTATCGAGGCGCATAACGGGCTTGCTGTAGCTAAACCACTCAAGAAGCTCATCTATCAAAAACTGTCCCTCTTCGTCCGGATCTCCGGCGTGTATGACAGACTCCGATCTCTCCAAAAGCTCGCCTATGAGCTTTACGCGTTCTGCTTTCGGCTCGAAGCCGCCGCTGTCCTTACCGATCTTCTGTCCCCAGTTTTCGAAATAGATCGGCAGCTCCTCCAAGCTCCACTTCTTATATTTGATATCGTAGTCCTCAGGCTCCTTAAGCGACAGCATATGCCCGAATACCCATGTTACAACGTAGCTGCCTTTCACTATATATCGTCTGCTGTCGCTTTTTTTGAATTCTCCCGGCAGAGCGTTCGCGATATCTCTGCCAAGCGACGGCTTTTCGGCTATAACCAAAATCATAAATACCTCTTAACATATACATTTTCAAAAAAATACGGTCATGTTTCCGACTCTGAATACAACGGCGCACAAACAGATATAGAAAAAACCGCATCAGATGATCGCTGAAACATGACCTGTATTTATTTTATTACATCATGGCAAAAATGTCAATACCCTTTTACCAGGCTCAGCCTATATAATTATCAAATCTCTCAATGATCGCGGCAGCCTCTGCCCTAGTCGCATTGCCGCGAGGATCAAGCATATTATTATCCTTGCCTCCGATTATCCCGGCACCGGTCGTCCATATAAGCGCCGTTTGTGCCCAATCAGATATAAGATATGAATCGCTGAAGCCTATGATGCTCCCTGCCGCTGAAATGTCATAGCCGTATGCCTCGGCATAACGGTACATTATCGTTGCGAGCTGCTCCCGCGTTATATTGGTGTTAGGCTCGAATACTCCGGGTGCAGTTCCATTCACTATCCCGGCATCTGCCGCCCACGTAACAGCCTCAGTATACCATGTACCCGCAGGGACATCGCTGAAGCCCGTTCCTTCTGCCGCCGGCTCTCCCGCATATCTGTGCAGGATGGTTACAAGCATTGCACGTGTCAGAGTTGAGTTAGGCTCAAATATGCTGTCGCCCGTTCCGTTCATATACCCCTTCTTTGTCACGTTCATAACGCTGTCATAGAACCAATGCGTCGCCTGAACGTCCATATAGCTCGTTACAGGCTGTGTTATCGGTTCCTGGACCGTAGTATCCGATGATGGTCTGTTTATTGACGTACCGTAGGATGAACCTGTGCTTTGTTCATATATAGCTGTGAACTCTGTCGTGGAACGTATCTGCACCTTCTTCGGATCCTCTACCAGCACGCCGTTTCTTGACCAGCCCTTAAATACATATCCATCATCAGCCTTTACCTCAGGATATTCCGGAGCATATGCAAGCTTAACAGACTGCTTTGTTTTTCCGGATACTATAGTGCCGTGAAGCCCCGCGTCAAATGTAACAGTATAATATTTAGGATTTCTGCGCTGTGATGATGCTATCGTCGTGACCGTGGTTCCGCTTGAAGGGATCACGCTTGAACCTGTCTCTCTGAGCTTTACGACATACCTTACTCCTGACGATAGATTACTGAAGGTAACAACTCCGTTAACAGGCGTCTCCCATTTTCTCATAGCGCTTCCATACTCATTGTACAGCGCAACACTTGAGGTGCTGCTAAGGTTTTTCACTGTTATCGTTGTCGCTGTTGCAGTTATGTTCTCAGCAGGAACCACATAATCATATGCATTGACTGCTATCGTCAGCTCTATTTCCCGTTCTGCTTCCCCGTCCGAAACGATGAGCTTGTATTTATACATACCGTCTTCACCATCAGGGCTGCTGAGTGTTCCGCTTACAGGTGTACGCTCATCTCCGTTTTCAACTGTTACCGTTATTCCCTCCGGTATCTCTACATCAGCCTTGATGCCCGATTCTATCGTAGCCCTGACATCATTCTGTGATGAATAGCTGCCGTCCGCGCGCTGCCAAATATCATTGAATTTCATGGACTCAAGCTGTATAACCACATCGTCAAGCTCTGTTTTTTCAGCTTCTGTTATATCAAGGCTGTATTGCTTTTCTGTCCCATCCTCGGCTTTTACCGTTATAATGAACTTTCCGTTCTCGGTAGTTACAGTATAATTGGCTTTATCGCTGTTTGTCTCTACCTCTATATCCTCTGTCGTTACAGCCGAGCCAAACGGTACGCTTACTGAGTATGTGTCATTCTCGCCAAGCACCGCTTCGGCGCCAAGCACCGCAACTCTTTTAAGCGTCGCGTCCCATGATTTCGACTCAACACCGTCGATCGATATGGTGATGTCATTTGTTATATTGGAAACAGTGTATACTCCGTTTTCAGGCTCAAGCACTGTGCCATTCGCCTTTACCGACATATTTTCAGCATTAAAACTGCTGCTTGTCGAGATCGTAAAGCTGTAGCTCCCTCCCGGAGCGACCTCCTCAGTGCTTCCGTTTACCGGAGTTATCGTACAGCCTGACACCTCAGGCAGTATCACATAGCAAATACTCTTGACTGCCGATATCGAAAGGCTCTGCTGTTCTTTGTCCGTTACCGTCACAGTCTCGCTGTAAGGCTCAAGCGTAAAACCCTCCTCGCTCACAGCGCTTACCGTGTATTCTCCCAGCTCCAGTTCGTTTGATCCGGCCTTCACTTCGCTTGTCAGACCGTCCTTCGATACAGTTACCTGCTTGACGCCTTCCGATATCTCAAGATTTAAAATGCCTGTCTTATCCGTTACTGTCACATAGCAGTTTGCCGCTGTTCTGCTTTTTTCATCCATAGCCTCGACTACAGCCGTACCGCTCGTGACTGCCGTCACTTTTCCGTTCTCCACCGTTATGCACGGATCTGAAGAATTCCATGCTATATTGCCGGATACCGCCCCCTCCGGCTCAAATTCCGGAACAAGCTCAAAGGTCTCGCCCACCTTCAGCTCCAACGTTGTCTTATTAAGAATGATTTTTGTAACATCCAATGAAGGCGTATTTGTTGCTGTCGCACTCGGCTCTGCCGTTGCTGACGGACTGGGTGCTGCCGTTGCCGCTGGCGTTGCTTTTGCTGTCGCACCGGGGGTTGCGGTCGGTCCCGCGCTCGGCGCAGTGCTTGCCGATGCTGCCGGACTCGCCTTTGCCGATGGACTCGGATCAGCGCTTGCCGACACCGCCGCCGTTTCAGAATCATAAAATCTTATTCCTCTGTCGAAATCAAATGCCGATACCGTCAGACCTGCAGACGATGCCGAAATGATCGATGCCGCTGTTATAAATGATAATAATCTCCTCATTTTATCTCCTCCTTGTACATATACTCCGGTTCAGGACTGCAGCGTTTTTCCATCCCACGAAAGCATATCAGAAAATTATTTATATGAATGACTTCATATACGACCTAACATATCTCAGATATGTTTCTCAAACATTTGACTAAATACCTATTGAAAAATACTTGCTTCATAGCTATATTATACAACATATTCCTCTTAATTGCAACCCTTTTGTAATATTTTTTTAATATTTTATCATTTTTACAAAAGAATTCATACCAATCATATCAATTTTAGCATCCGAAACCGTATTTTATGCGAAAAATGATGTTTTCTTCCATGCTCTTACCGCAGATACATTTATTACAGCTTGATTTTGCGAATAAAATCGTGTATTATGTGATTGTGGTTAACGTAAAACACTTTACGTAAACAACAGCAACTCAAATAACAACGTATTAAATTCTGGAGGTTATGTATGAACAAACGTATTATCGCATCAATACTTGGCGGATGTTTCGCAGTAAGCGCTGTACCGGCGCTCGCGGCTGTACCATCAGAGGCTGCCGGAACAAGATTTGAAGAGGCAGTTTCAGTTTTATCGGCGTTCAGCATCATGAACGGTGACGAAAACGGCTTGTACAGACTTGATGACACAATCATAAGATCGGAAGTCACGAAAATGGCGGTAACCGCTATGGGAATGCAGGACGCCGCGGACAATGCCAAAGGCACACAGAACTTTGACGACGTAGGAACAGATCACTGGGCTAACGGATATATCAACCTCGCTGTTTCACTCGGACTTGTTGAGGGTGACGGCGATGGGAATTTCAGACCGAATGATGAAATAAGCTACCGCGAAGCAGTAGCCATAATGGTAAGAGCGGCAGGCTATGAAACAAAGGCTCAGAGGCTCGGCGGCTATCCTTCGGGACATCTTTCAGTCGCTAACGACAATAAAATGACAAAGAGTGTGGAAGGCGGAGTAAATGATCCTATCTCAAGAGGAGACGTTGCTATCCTTACCAATAACACTCTCGAAACAAAGAAGATGGAGCAGACAGGCTTCGGTTCGGTGCCTGTATACGAGGTAACTGACAAGACTCTGCTCAGTGACAATCTTGAAACAACAAAGCTTACCGGACAGATCACAGCAGTAGGCTCAGCAGCACTCGGCGGTCACGAGGCAGTTAGTGACAGCAGCGTAAAAATAGACGATACTATCTACCCTGCCGCAACCGGACTGAACAATCTGCTCGGCTACAACGTTACTGCATACGCTAAAAAGACCGGAGCCGGCGACAGCGAGATAATCCTTGCTCTTCCGGTAAAAGCAAAGAACGCTACCGTTGATATAAGCTCGGATCTCTTCGTTGGACTCACAACAAAGAACTCATCAAACGCTGTTGAGTATTACGCAGATGAAAACTCTTCAAAAACAACTACAGCTGTTATAAGCGATGAGGCACAGATCATATACAACAACAGATCTGCTGAGTTCAGCACAGATCTCATTGATCTTGAGGGCAAGCAGGCGTATATGACAATGCTCGACACAGACAGCGACTCTAAGTATGACATCATATTCATAACTGAGTATAAAAACGTAGTTCTTGACTATGTTTCATCAAACAAGGCCGTAGGCAAGGACAATACTGTTATAAGATTTGACAACGATGACTACAAGCTCTATCTCGGCAGCAGCGAGGCAGAACCGGAGGATCTTCAGGAATGGGATATCCTTTCTGTTGCTGAAAGCGCCGACAAGAGCTACAGAGAAATATATGCTACAAGAAATTCATTCGAAGGAACTGTTGACGCTGTAAGCGCTGACGGATATACCATCGATGGCAAGCTCTATAAGGCGGCAGTAGATTTCACAGATACCATCACCGCCGGAACATCAGCTGAATTCTGCCTCGATATAAGCGGTAAGATCGCAGCTGCCAAGACGGTATCGAACGTAAGCGACAGCTATGCATACCTTACAAACGCATACCGCAGCGATGACAGGGAGAACGTTATAATCAAGATAACAGACAAGAGCGGCGAAGCCGAGACACTTACCCTTTCATCAAGAGTAAAGCTCAACGGCTCATCCGTTTCGGCTGCCAGCGTTCTTGAGGCGCTCACAAGCGACGGCAGCCCGGTAAAACAGCTTGTGACCTATTCAGTAAATTCTTCAAATAAGGTAACTGAGCTCAACATCGCAAACGACAAGAGCGAATCGGGCGCGGCTGACCCCGATCACTTCACACTCAACAGAAAGCTTGAGGATGCCCTGTACCTCTCATCAACAGGGAAGCTCGATGATATCAGGATCTCAGATTCTACGATCGTATTCGATGTAAGCGATCCTGAGAATATCAAGGTCACAGACAAGAGCATCTTTGAAAACAACCAGACTTATTCCGGTATAGTGTACGACATGAGCGAGAGCTTTACAGCGCGAGTTGTAGTTCTTACTGACACCGCGTTCAAGGCAAACACAAGCGCGCCTGCCGCTGTTGTCGTAAGAATGACTACAGGACTGAACTCCGATGGCGAGCAGACAGATATACTCACAGCTCTTGTAGATGGAGAAGAAGTAACTGTTTACGCAGCGGACGACACTGTTCTCCGCAAGGGCGAGGGCATTAAGCTTGAGACAGGTGACGTTATCCAGTATAAGACCAATTCTGACGGTGATATCGCCGGCATAAGAGTCCTTCTTGACGTAAGCGCAAAGGATGTTGAATTTGAGACTGAAACTGAAAATGAAATGAAGCTCGTTTACGGCAAGGTAGATAAGCGTTTCACTGACTCAGTAAACGTAACAGTAAATGACGGTGCCGCTGCCAACTACAGCATAGGCGAGAACGTTAAGGTCTACAGCGTAGACACAACAGCGTCAAGAAAAAATGTAACTGAAGCATCTTTCGATGATATAACAGTGTTCGATGCAGAGGAGAACAACAGACTTCTCATAAGGATCTACGATGATGAGGTCAAGGAGCTTGTTATTGTAAAATAATCATATCCTTAATACTGTCATGAAAGATCTCCTCAAAATATAACTTTAAACTCCGTAAAAAGCACAGCGCGGCAGGTCCCCTCATCCTGCCGCGCAGCTTTTTGATCATTCTTTTTTACTTATTCGCTCGTATTACCTATATACCGTGAGCTTCCGAACCCCAGGATCAATATAAATATCGGATATAGGAAGATCAGTCCGATAGCAAATCCAACACCGTGTCCGAATGATCTTGACAGCTTGTAAAGCGCGACAAAGCCAATAGCTGCCGCTGCTATCTCCAAGACAACGCCTACAGCGAGCAGCGCTAGACTGTCGCCGCCCAGCTGCATCAGCACATTCGCTATTATCGCGGCAAGAAAGCTTATCCAGAACATCGAGGTCTTCCATGTCAGTTTATATTGTACATAAGTACAGTATATAGGGATTATCGACTTCCAGCCGGGTTCTCCGGCTTTTTTGAATATACTCCAATATGCGACTATCTGCAGGATCCAGTATATCAGGAACGCCACAAGAGTATACAGTACATAATTTGCCAGCATCCGCCAACACCTCTCTTTCTTTGAAATACTGATACCATCTAAGAAATGATCATAAACGCATCGCCGGCCGGGCTTTGCTTTCTTAGATATGTTTATTATACTATATTTATCCCATCGTGTCAACAATTTAAAAACAATTCAGAAAAAAATTATTCATCAATTATCACCGGAGGCGTGGTTATATCTCTTCCTCCTCGCCGCAGCTCATGTTTGGGAGCGCAAAGAGCAAACCAGTCCTCAGCACGATTATTTGCGGTAAATATCCTGTCTGTTCCCATTCCTTCGTAATCGGCTGCCTTTATTATCACCGGCGCAGCCGCGGTTTTCTTCATCCTCCTCAATATTTCCCTGCCCGTACCGTTCATTCCCAGCACACGTATATACCCCGGCAGCTCAGAGCTCAGATCGCCTGTCAGTCCCAGCAGACAGGACCAAGCTATCCGGCGTATACGGCTCAAAGTGTACCTCTTTGCTTTTACCAGCATACAAAGCTCATCTACCGTATCACATTCACGGGCCGCTTTTATAAATCTGTTCTCCAGCCCCTCTCCTATATCATTTATTGCAGAGATATCTTCAGCACTGCTGCTTCGCAGCTTTCCTATAACAGCCGCATCGAGTCTCGAAGCGTCGTAGACCTCAAACTCCGCATCCGGGACCAAGTCTTCTATGCCGATACCGCTGCTTACCCTTCGGCGTATTTCCGATGCGCTCGCTATACCGCCGCTTATCTTCTCAGAATCATGTGCCGCGCCGAGTCTCTGCACCGCCTGAGCTTCCATATCCGAACCTATCTCATATACAGCGCGAAGATACTCTACTGCCAGAATATCATTAGGCAGATCCGGGATATACACTCCGCACACTTCCTCAAACGCCCGTTTCCTTGCCGCCGGATATGTCATTCCCGTACCGGAGTATTTCTTTATTTTCTCCGAGACCTCAGGCGGCTCGTCAGCAATGATCCTTGCCGCCTCCGCAAGATTTCGCGTATCCCCGCTCTCGGAGCCGAATGCCAGCATATCCACCGCCCCTGTCGCATCCAATATGCTTACAGCGCCGCAAGCAAATTTCTGCGCGGTATTCATCGAATATACTACAGGCAGCTCGATGACCAGATCAGCTCCGCAGCAGAGAGCCGTCCTTGCACGCGTCCATTTATCTGTTACCGCAATGCCGCCTCGCTGAGCAAAGCTGCCGCTCATGACCACTATCACAGCGTCAGCCAACGAATATTTTACCTCTCTTATCAAATATTTATGACCGTTATGAAACGGATTGAATTCCGCGATTATCCCGGCTGTTTTCATCGATCAACACACTCTCTTTCACATTTATACATTTTTATGTCCCGATACAGTGATTTTATCATTTTTAATTACCTCTGTCAATAATATTTTTTGTTTGCTCTTGACTATTATGCTATATTTATGGTATACTATTAATAGGTTGTAATTATGTTCGGATAACAGGATCTAAGCGGCTTGAATCTGTATATTTAGGGCGCTTTATTTTCTTGTACTTCATGCGTTATGCAATATTATAGGGATACGGGTGTTCGTTTTTCGTATCCCACAGCGTTTTTCATCGCTGACTGACAAAATTACTGTAAGGAGGATATAATGGCAAAAACAAAAAAACTAAAAATTATACCAATAGGAGGGCTTGACGAGATCGGTAAAAATCTTACCGCGTTCGAATACGGCAATGAGATAGTTATCATAGACTGTGGTATGGCATTCCCGGATGATGATATGCCCGGAGTTGATATGGTCATAAACGATATATCATATCTTGTACGGAACAGTCAGAAGATCCTTGGCATATTTCTTACTCACGGACATGAGGATCATATAGGCGGTCTGCCATATTTTCTAAAGGAGATCAATGTACCGGTATATGGTACACGGCTTACTCTTGGCTTGGTGGAACACAAGCTCAAGGAGCATAACCTGCTCTCCAGCGTGAAGCTAATAAGAACACGCGCCGGACAAGTTATAGCTGCCGGCGAGCATTTCTCAGTTGAGTTTATAACAACAAATCATTCGATAGCTGATTCTGTCGCTCTTGCTCTTAAGACACCGGTTGGCACGCTTGTGCATATGGGCGACTGGAAAATAGACTCTACTCCCATCGTAGGAAACATGATCGATCTTGCGCGCCTAGGTGAGCTTGGCAAAGAGGGTGTTCTTGCACTCATGTCTGATTCCACGAATGTAGAGCGGCCCGGCTATGCGATGAGCGAGAGAACGGTCGGTGAAAAGTTTGATAAAATATTCAATGGCTGCAACAAAAGAATAATCGTTGCTACCTTCGCTTCAAACGTCCACCGCGTTCAGCAGATAATAGACGCAGCTGCAAAAAACGGCAGGAAGGTTGCGGTTTCAGGACGAAGCATGGAAAACATAGTTGAGATCTCGATCCTGCTGGGCTATATGAAGGTACCTGAGGGAACGCTTATAAATATCGACAATATAAAGAAATACAGACCGAACCAGATCGTTATAATTACAACAGGCTCACAGGGCGAGCCGATGAGCGCTCTCACAAGAATGGCTTACTCCGATCACCGAAAGGTCGAGGTGACAAAGGATGATCTTATCATCATATCCGCCTCGCCTATACCCGGAAATGAAAAATCAGTTTCAAACGTTATCAATGAACTGTTCAAGATCGGCGCTGAGGTCATATACAAATCACTTATGGATGTGCATGTTTCCGGTCACGCGTGTCAGGAGGAGCTTAAGCTTATCATATCGCTGATCAAGCCTAAATTCTTTATCCCGGTACACGGCGAGCACCGTCATCTTGTGCTTCACAAGGCGCTTGCCGAATCAGTAGGGATACCGAGCGAGCGCTGCTTTGTTCTCAGCAACGGATCAGTGCTTGAAATGGATGCGAATTCCGCCCGCGTGACCGGTACAGTTCCGGCCGGACATGTTCTTGTTGACGGGCTTGGCGTGGGCGATGTTGGAAATATAGTTCTCCGCGACAGAAAGCATCTTGCGCAGGATGGACTCATTATCGTTGTCGTTACTATATCGCATGATTCGCACCTTATGGCATCACGGCCTGATGTTATTTCAAGAGGCTTCGTATATGTTCGTGAAGCGGAGCGCTTGATCGACGGTATAAAGGATATTTCCGCCGGAGCCGTTGAGGACTGTCTCTCCAAGAGGAACGTAGACTGGGCAATGATGAAAAATACAATAAAAAATAATGTCGCAAGATTTATTTACGACAGAACAAAGCGCAATCCGATGATACTTCCGATAATTGAAGAGGTTTGATATTGCAAAGGCGGCGAGCGGCTCAATTGTATTATACCGATGGAGTATCATGAGTATCTAAGAAAGGCAGCATAATATACAAATACCGTGCCCGGAAATCAGGCACGGTATACAAAGATTTTATTTTTAACTGTATACTTGACGGGGCATGGTTCAATTCAGCAACAGCCCCAATTCTGTTATATCACCTTTGAACACTCAGCATTGCCGCCGCCGGCGTCATATCTTCGTTCCAGACGAACACCTTCAGCTCGTCACCCTCGGACGCGCTGACAGGCGTCAGCTCTATCTCCTTTTCACTGCCTTCAAAGTCCGTTATGCGCGCGGTCCTTACAGCTGCCAGTCTTTCCCCGCTGTACAGCGCGGCGTATACGATACAGTCCGTCAGATCTTCAGACTCATCCCGCGTTACGGTCACAGCCGTGACCGTGCCGGTTCCGGGCAGCGTTTCACTGTATTTCACACCGTCTATCGTCACAGAGCCGACAGCCGCAGAGCCTGTTCCGCTCGGAGCCGCATTTATGCTTAATGTATATTCCGAGGTGCGCTTATCATAATAGAACTCCATAGGCGTGAGCGACATATAATATACGCCCGCCTCCAGCCGAACGCCGAACACATCATCAAAATATGTATCGAAATCATATATTTCTTTTTTGCTTTCATCATATATTTTCACATACTCATATGTGTATTGCTCGCCAATGTTAGGTTCCTGACCCGTGAGCTTTATATTGTATCTTCCCGTATCGGGGATCTCAAATTTGACATAGTCTATATCATCTTTGCCAGCAAAGCTCAGGGCTGCGTCCTGTTCCACAGGTATGGTCAATGCCTGCTCGATGGTATCTCCGGCATCGTCATCGATCTTATCTATCCTGTATGTATAATTCCCTCTGCGTTTCTTTTCTATTTCAAAAATATCTATATCATATACCGTTCCGGTCTGCATATATACTGCGCCGAAGGAGTTTGTATACATTCCTTCTACTATCAGATCGCCGTTTGGTCCCGAAACAGTGATATTGAAATCCTGCCTACTGTTGTTTGACCTCACAGGATCCAAGCTGACGATCTCATAGTATCCGTCGGTCTCCGGCTCAAAGCTGTAATGATCCGTATCGTCAAAGTAATTGACAGATCCGTATATAATGCCGTTCCACGCGGTCCTTTCGGTATTGTCATCCTTTGTATCATCCAAGCTCCTTTTAAATATCAAGTCACTGTCTTCACCGAACTCCGTTTGTCCCCCGAAAACATAGATATTATTGTCCGCTATGACCATATTATGACATGCCAGTCCCACAGGCATACTCAGATCGTTATACCATTCTTCCTCCCAGTTCGTGACCGTGGAAAGGGCGTCTCTGTTGTATCTGTATTCTGTATCTGACACAGCGGCACCGCCGTCCTCTTCCTCCCGACCGCCTGTGATATACAGCTCGTCTATCGAGCCGTTGCCGCGGTTTACGGCAGCATGATCATATACCTCGTACGCCATTTTATCTATATACTTCCATGTAGCTTCCCGAACATCATATTCGTATATACAGAAATCACTTATTATATAAAAACCCGCAGTCGTTGCAACGGCCTTCCCGTCTGCCGCGTATACCGGCATATCCGATAAACCGCTCCAATTATTTGTTTCGGGGTCGTATTTGTACACCTTATTTGTATCGGTCTCATTCTCTTTCCCGGAAAATATGTACAATTCATTATCATATTCTCCAAACGCATAGCAGGTGCTGTTATCCGGGGTCTGGATAGGCGGCAGCCATTCATCATCGTCTATATCATATACTGATATTTCGCTGACTGCCCTGTCCTCCGCATCATATCCGCCGCCGATATATATCTTATCACGGCAGAGCACCGCCGTATGCTTGTATCTCCCGTACGGCATAACAGCCCTTTCGCTCCACTCCTGAGCCGATGTGTCATAATACTCCGCTTTATCCGTAACGATCCCGTTCTCTGTTCCGCCGAATGTAAAAATATCTTCGCCGAACGCCGCGCTTGACATATAGCTGCGTCCGCTTGTCATCGTGCCGCAGGACTGCCATCCGCTTTGCGATGACGTCCGAGCATCCTCTGCATATAACGGTATGACTCCCCCAAAAGCGAACGCCGCCCCAAGCATGACCGACACCATTTTCCTTAGTTTGTTTTTCATAATACCCCTCCTCTAAAATAGTTCCTATGATCATTATATATTAGTTCTGACTTTATGTCAATACCTTTCTGGAACATATTTGATCCTTTCTGCATAAGCCTTATGCAAAGCACGTTATGATCTGTTCACAAATTATTTTTAAACGGATACCCATTTCTAATATTCCTTTAATCTTATATCTGTATACTATACTCAAATCATCACCTAATACATTCCGACTGGGCAATTGCGGAATAAATGTTTCGCAATTGCCTAACATTTCGATATAAAGGAGGTCCGCTATGGCAACAGAAATTTTCAACCGCTATGAATATAAATATCTTCTGGATAAGAACACTTACCTTAGGGTACTTGGATTTATGGATGAACATATGGAGCCGGATCCATATAACAAGGGACACCGGGAGCCGTATACCATCGATAATATCTACTATGACACTCCCGATGATCATCTTATACGAAGCTCACTGCAAAAGCCGTCATATAAAGAGAAGCTGAGGCTGCGAGCATACGGCGTTCCTGAGACCGGCTCCAGGGTTTTTCTTGAGATCAAGAAAAAATTCAACGGTCTTGTCAATAAGCGCCGTACCGAGCTTACTCTTGAGGAGGCATACCGCTTTCTGAATACCGGAGCGCTTCCTGATTACAAGGACTATATAAACAGACAGGTCCTCAACGAAATAGCCTACATGTGCAGCATCTATGATCTGCGCCCGAAGCTTTGCATCGCATATGACAGGATAGCGTATTTTGAAAAAGGCAATCCGGATCTTCGCATATCCTTCGATATGAATATCCGCTCGCGGCGCACCGACATCGCTCTTGAAAAAGGCTCTTACGGTACGCTCCTGATGGATAAGGATCTGTATCTTATGGAGATAAAAACCTCGCTTGCAGAGCCTCTGTGGCTTGCGCATATGATAAATGAGCTCGGTCTCAGACGGAGCAGCTTTTCCAAATACGGCACCGAGTTCCGCAAAACGTCAGCGGCTGCGGCTCACCGCATGAATGCTATGTAAAAAACATTTAGGCAGGTAATTACAAAACGCCGCAGCATTTCGCAATCACCTAAAAAAATATTGATAAGGAGAACGATATATGGACACATTATTCAATGAAATTCTTTCAAACGTATCGGCAGATATCACAGTAATGTCCGCGCTTACGGCAATGCTGGTATCTCTGCTTCTCGGCACAGGCATCGCGCTCACCTATTACAAGGCTCAGGATCCGGCAAGCTATCAGCGCAGCCTTGCGGTCACGCTGTTTATGCTGCCGGTCATACTGTCCATGATAATCATGTTCATAGGCAGCAACATAGCAAGAGCTTTTTCGCTTGCCGGCACTCTTTCGATAATCAGGTTCCGCAGCGCGCCCGGCGACGCGAAGGACATAGGCTTCATATTCTTTGACATCGCGGCAGGGCTTGCCTGCGGAGTGGGACTTTACGGCTATGCCGCGCTGTTCACAGCATTGCTTTGCATCGCACTGCTTATCGTCGAGAAGGCTCACTTCTTCAGAGCCGGAACGGTACAGAAGATCCTGAAGATCACCATTCCCGAGGATCTTAATTACCACGGCGCCTTTGACAACATCCTTTCAAGCTACTCCACCGGGGTATCATGGAATTGTCAAGAATCGTGCAGTCTAAAAAACACCCAAAATTCCTTATCGATTATTGTGCAGTTTGCCGATTGCAATCGCTGTAA
>CAJFVT010000087.1 GCA_904420525.1 uncultured Clostridia bacterium
AATCATTCGGGATCACTTTTACAAACTGCTTTACCTTGCTTTCAAAATCATCCAGAATTTCACGTGCAATATCTGAGCCGGTATATTCAAAATGCTTCTCAAGCATCGCTCTGAGCCTTCCGGCATCGGTCTTTGACAGCTTTTTGATGCTTACAAGCGCCTTATTGCAGTTTCCGTCAAGCTTCTTATCCTTGTCGTACACATACGCTACACCGCCGCTCATACCCGCGGCAAAGTTTCTGCCCGTCTCGCCTATGACGGCTACGCAGCCGCCTGTCATATATTCACAGCCATGGTCTCCCACGCCCTCTACTACCGCTGTCATACCGGAGTTCCTTACACAAAATCTCTCTCCGGCTATGCCTCTTATATATGCTTCGCCCTTTATCGCACCGTAGAAGGCAACATTGCCGATTATGACATTTTCAGCCGGGTCAAATACTGACTCTGCCGGAGGCACAACTATGATCTTTCCGCCTGAAAGACCCTTTCCGATATAGTCGTTCGAGTCACCCTCAAGCCTCATGGTCACTCCCGGCGCAAGAAACGCGCCGAAGCTCTGTCCTGCCGAGCCGAGGAAGCTGAGCATGATAGTATCGTCCGGCAAGCCTGCCTCTCCATGCCTGCGCGCGATCTCTGAGGAAAGTATAGTCCCTGTTACACGGTCAGTGTTTCTTATGGCGAGCTTCGCCTCTATACGCTTGCCGCTGTTTATCGCCGGCTCACAGAGCTTTAACAGAGTGTTGACATCAAGCGTTTTGTAAAGCTCGTGATCCTGCTCAACATTGTGATATCTTTCGAAATCATTTGAGCATATCTTCGGCTGATACAGCAGTGATGAAAGATCCACCTTTTCGGCCTTCCAGTTACCCTCTACCGTCTTTTGTGAAAGCAGTTCGACATGACCGATCATTTCGTCCACCGACTTTACGCCTATCTTCGCCATCCATTCTCTAAGATCCTGGGCGATAAACCGCATGAAGTTCTCAACGTACTCCGGTTTCCCCGCAAATCTGGACCTGAGCTTAGGATTTTGCGTAGCAACTCCCACAGGGCAGGTGTCAAGATTACATACTCTCATCATAACACAGCCGATCGCGATCAGCGGACCCGTAGCGAATCCGTATTCCTCGGCGCCCAAAAGCGCCGCTATCGCGACATCGCGTCCTGTGAGCAGCTTTCCGTCCGTCTCTATAACGACCCTGTTCCTGAGGTTGTTCATAAGAAGCGCCTGATGCGTTTCCGCAACGCCAAGCTCCCACGGGAGTCCGGCATGACGCACACCCGTCCGCGGAGCCGCGCCTGTTCCGCCGTCATAGCCTGAGATCAGTATAACATCGGCTCTGCCCTTCGCAACTCCCACAGCGATCGTTCCCACGCCGGCCTCCGAAACGAGCTTTACGGTCACTCTCGCGTCACGGTTGGCATTCTTAAGATCGGTTATGAGCTGCGCCAGATCCTCTATCGAATATATATCATGATGCGGCGGAGGTGAGATAAGGCTCACTCCGGGAGTTGAATGTCTCGCCTTTGCGATCCATGGATATACCTTTCCTCCCGGAAGATGTCCGCCCTCGCCGGGCTTTGCGCCCTGCGCCATTTTTATCTGTATTTCCTTCGCATTCTGCAGATAGTGGATATGAACTCCGAAACGTCCCGATGCCACCTGCTTTATAGCGCTGCATCTCGAATCGCCGTTTTCATCAGGTATAAACCTATCCGGATTTTCTCCGCCCTCGCCGCTGTTCGATTTGCCGCCGAGCCTGTTCATCGCGATCGCCAGACACTCGTGCGCCTCGCCGGATATAGAACCGTATGACATAGCTCCGGTCTTAAATCTCTTCACTATGCTCTCAACACTCTCTACCTTATCTATCGCTATAGGCTTATCTATCGTCTTTATATTGAGCATGCCGCGTATATTGCACTGCTTGCCTCTGTGGCTGTCCATCTCCTCTGCATATTCCTTATACAGCTTATAGTTTCCGGTGCGGCATGCCTGCTGCAGCTTGTATATGGACGAAGGATTGAACATATGATATTCACCCTTTGCACGCCATTTATAATCGCCGCCGGCCTTTAGAGATCTCGCTGAGGATATCTTGTCGAACGCGTTCTTTATACGCATCATGACCTCTTTTTCTATCTCCTCAAGTCCGAGTCCTCCTATCCTTGTCGCTGTTCCGGTGAAGTATTTGTCAACGACACTTTCTCGTATGCCAAGCGCCTCAAATATCTGCGCGCCCTGATAGGAAGCAATAGTCGAGATACCCATCTTCGACATGATCTTCACGATGCCGCTCGTTACCGCGCTGTTATATCTCTTTACTGCCTCATCGTGCGGATATGAGATCATGCCAAGCTCCTCAAGATGCTGTATCTCCTCATACACGAGATATGGGTTTATACCGTTTACGCCGTAGCCTACAAGACATGCAAAATGGTGCACCTCGCGCGGCTCCCCGGTCTCAAGAACTATCGAGACCTTCATTCGCGTACCCTGTCTTATAAGATGATGATGCAGACCTGAAGCGGCAAGCAGCGCCGGGATCGGGGCCTTATCCTTGTTCGCTCCCTTGTCTGAAAGTATGATTATGTTATACCCATTCTCTACCGCTATATCCGCCGCCTCGAATATCGTTTCCATTGCGGCTTCCATGTCGTTTTCAGCGTGAGTGTTGAAAAGCGATGAAAGCGTTATGCTTTTGAAGCCTTCAAGCTCTATCGTTCTGAGCTTTGCAAGCTCTTCATTTGAAAGTATCGGGCTCTGCGCGCGCACCTTACGGCAGTTCAGCTCAGACGATGTAAGCAGATTTTGCTCACACCCAAACAGTGTGAATGTGGAGGTCACGACCTTCTCACGGATAGCATCGATAGGCGGATTTGTGACCTGAGCGAACAGCTGCTTAAAATAATTATACAGCAGCTGCGGCTTTTCCGAAAGTACCGCTATAGGCGTATCCGTTCCCATAGCTCCCACAGGGTCCTCGCCCTTCTCAACGATCTGCTTTATCGTCATGTTTATATCTTCCCATGTATAACCGTATATCTTCTCCTTCGTAAGCAGCGGAAGCCCGGCCTCGTCACCGTTTTCACGGTTAACAAACATATTGTCAAGGAAAAGCGCGTTCCTGAGCGCCATATCCTTATTTATAGAGTTCGCCGCGCTTGCCTTGATCTCGGATACGAGATCATGCCACGACCTGCCGCTGCCTTCGTTTACAGGCAGATCCTCTATATCGACAAGCGTTTTCTTTACCCACTCCGCATACGGCTTATGCGCCGCCTCATACGCCTTTATCTCATCATCCGATACTATCTTGCCCTGAGCCGTATCGATCAGCAGCATCTTTCCCGGATGCAGACGCTCCTTCGCTATTATCTTCGACGGATCTATATCAGTTACGCCTACCTCCGAGGCCAGGATTATCATATCGTCACTCGTAACATAGTATCTTGCCGGTCTCAGCCCGTTTCTGTCAAGCGTTGCTCCTACAAGAGTTCCGTCCGTGAAGGCTACCGCGGCCGGTCCGTCCCACGGCTCTGTTATACATGAATGATATTCATAAAAGCTGCGCTTCGCCGGATCCATGCTCTCGTTCTTCTCCCATGGCTCCGGTATAGTCATCATGACCGCGCGGGGCAGAGAAAAGCCCGACAGGTGCAGAAACTGGAGGTAGTTATCCAGCATTGCCGAGTCAGAGCCGTCCTCGTTTATCACCGGCAGGATCTTTTCCATATCTCCCTCAAATTCAGGCGTACTGAACATTCTCTCACGGGCCTTGACCCAGTTTACATTTCCGCGTATAGTGTTTATCTCTCCATTATGGATTATATATCTGTTAGGATGCGCCCTCTCCCATGACGGAAAAGTATTCGTTGAAAACCTTGAATGTACGAGCGCGATAGCTGTTTCAAGATCCTCATCCTTAAGATCCAGATAAAATTCGTTTACCTGATCGGGTGTAAGCATCCCCTTGTACACTATAGTACGTGTCGAGAAAGACGCAAAATAGAAGTAGTTGTCCTTCCCAGATTTTCTGATCCTTTTCTCCGCGATCTTATTTATTACATAAAGCTTTCTTTCAAAGCAGTCGTTATCCATCTCTTTGCCCTTGCCGACAAATATCTGCATGATATACGGCATCGCTTCCTTTGCGCTTTCTCCTATGCAGACGTCATAGACCGGAACTGTACGCGCACCCAGTACCTTCTGCCCCTCCTGTGCTATTATGTCCTTTAGCTCCGAAAGGCTCTCATCTCTCGTTTCCTTATCCGGAGAGAGAAAAAGCATACCGACGCCGTAATCACCCTGCTCCGGCAGCTCGAAGCCTTCGTTTTTGCATACCTTCCGCATGAATTTATGCGGCATCTGAATAAGTATGCCGGCGCCGTCACCTGTATCCGGCTCAGATCCGACTCCGCCGCGGTGCGCCAGATTTTTAAGTATCTGTATACCCTGATTTACCACCCCATGCGACTTCTTTCCCTTGATATTGGCTATGCAGCCTATACCGCATGCGTCATGCTCAAATTGAGGATCATACAATCCCTGCTTCTTCGGAAGTCCGTTTTCCATTTTATATACCTCATTCCTTTCCGTGCAGAAAGCACAAAATGTTTTTCACGCTTGTTATTAAAAAAGAAGGCATCTCAACGACACACCCGAATAAACGGGTATGTACATTGAGACGCCGTTGCCTCATTTGCCGGACGGCTGCGCCGTCCTGTTATATGTTAAAGTATAGCTGTGATCTTTTCCATCGCCTTTTCTGTGTTTTCCTTCGTTGAGAAAGCCGTAAATCTTATATAGCCCTCGCCGCTCGGTCCAAAGCCCGATCCGGGAGTGGTCACTACTCCGGCCTCATTCAACAGCTTATCAAAGAGATCCCATGACTTCATGCCGTTTGGAGCCTTTGCCCATACATACGGTGAATTTACCCCTCCGTATACCTCAAGTCCCGCTTTTTCAAGCGCGGTCCTTATTATCCCGGCATTTCCCAGATAGTATTCTATATTCGCTCTGATCTGCTTCTGTCCCTCGTCCGAATACACCGCCTCGGCAGCCTTCTGGATCACATAAGGAACGCCGTTGAATTTCGTACACTGACGCCTGTTCCAAAGCCCGTTAAGACCAGTGCCGCCGATCTTAAGAGCCTTAGGCACTACCGTGTAAGCACAGCGTGTTCCGGTAAATCCGGCAGTCTTTGAAAAACTCCTGAACTCTATCGCTACCTCCTTAGCGCCCTCGACCTCGTATATAGAATGAGGAACATCCTCCTCGGTTATGAACGCCTCATACGCGCTGTCGTAAAGGATAACGCTTCCGTTCTCCCTGGCATAATCCACCCAGAGCTTCAGCTGATCCTTTGTCAATGTTTCTCCCGTAGGATTATTGGGGAAGCAAAGATAGATCATATCCACCTTTTCCTTCGGGAGCTCCGGCATAAAGCCGTTTTCCGCAGTACAGGGCATATAATACAGGTTAGACCAGCGCTCGCCGTCAAAATCGCCCGCTCTGCCGGCCATCGCGTTAGTATCCACATATACAGGATATACAGGATCACATACCGCGACCTTATTATCCGCGCCGAATATATCTCCGATATTTCCGCAGTCGGATTTTGCACCGTCCGAAACGAATATCTCGTCCGGCTCTATCCCCAGTTCCGCATAGTCATGCTCCACTATCTTGTTTCTGAGGAAATCATAGCCCTGCTCAGGTCCGTAACCATGAAAGCCCTCCGGCGTTCCCATCTCGTCCACCGCCTTATGCATAGCCTCGATAACCGCGGGAACGAGCGGTCTTGTTACATCACCTATACCCATTCTTATGATCTCTCTGTCCGGGTTAGCCTCCTGAAACTCCGATACCTTTTTTGCGATCGTTGAAAAAAGATAGCTGCCGGGCAGCTTTAAATAATTCTCGTTTATCTTTGCCATTTCTAAATTCTCCTCTGATAACATTATTTATTGTACACCGTTTTCAAGACAAATTCAACTATTATTTTGCACAAAATTAACATCTGCAAACTTTTTTTGATTTGCTAAATTGTCCGACTTTGCAAGATCTCTTATATGATCACAGCCGCTTCAAAGCGTGATCTCCCCCTCAAAAACAAATTCCGCGGGACCTGTCATATATACATTATTGTCCTCTCTGTCCCATTTGATGTGCAGCGTGCCGCCCCTCAGCTCCAGATCGGCCTCGCCTTCGACCAGACCGCAGAGCGTCGCGGCGACAAGCGTAGCGCAGGCGCCGGTACCGCAGGCAAGAGTCTCTCCCGCCCCTCTTTCCCAGACCCTCATTTTTATCCTGTCCCTGTCAATTATCTTGGCAAATTCAGTGTTTATCCTGTTCGGGAACATCATATGATTTTCAAATCCCGGGCCTGTTTTTTCTATGTCCAGCCCATCCACATCATCTATAAAGGTCACAGCATGTGGATTGCCCATGGAGACCCCGGTGATCCTCCATTCCTTTCCGTCCACATCAACGGGCATATCTACAAAACGGTCTCCCTCCGCATCGATCGGGATCTTTTTCGGAACAAGCTCCGGCGCGCCCATATTTACCCGCACCGCAGCCGTTTCACCCTGCTCATCCAGCGTAAGCTCCAGTGTTTTTATGCCTGCCAGCGTTTCAAGCGTAAAGACCGTCTTATCGGTAAGCCCCTTGTCATGCACATATTTGCCGACACATCTCGATGCGTTGCCGCACATTTCCGCCTGAGTGCCGTCACTGTTGTACATATCCATCCTGAAATCTGCCTTGTCTGAAGGGCAAATGAGAACGAGTCCGTCCGAGCCGACCCCGAAATGCCTGTCAGAGATCCTGCGTGCGGTCTCATTCGCATTTTCTATTTTTTTCTCCATGCAGTTCACGTAAACATAATCATTTCCGGCGCCCTGCATCTTTGTAAATCTTATCGTCTGCATTTTTTTCACTCCCGCATTTTTATATTTCCAGTATCAATCTTGCTGTATCTATGAATTTTGCTCCGGTATCCATGCTCCGTTTCTGTATAAACCTATGCGCCTGCTGCTCGCTCATATGGAACCGCTCCCTCAGGAGCAGCTTCGCCTGCTGTATTATCCTTGCCTCCTCCGGATCACGCGCTGCTCTCCCGCGCGCAGAGGAAACATTGCCGGTGAATACCTCCAGAGACGAGATCAGCTTCTGTCTGCTCACTGGCAAAGGTATTATAAATATATCCTCATTTTCTATATCGTGCAAGCGTTCAGGCTTCACTATCGAAACGAGCTTTGAACCGTCCGGAAGACTCTCAAAGATCTCATCAGCTATCATATCAGGAAGCTTATATCCCATGACCGCTACCGCGTCATCATAGTTCTCCATCCTTCGTATAAGCTCCGCGCCGCTCCGGCATATGACATTGTCTATCTCAAAACCGGCGCCTTCAAGCATCAGACGGACTTTATCCGCAGCGCTGTCATTTGAAAATGCCAATACAATACGCATAAAGTCCCTCCTCCTTTACATAATAGCATTAGGTGATTGCGAAAGATTCGTTTCGCAATTACTTAGTAACAGCATGTATAATTGACTGAATTGCTTTAATACTGCACTAAATATCTGTCAAGCTCCCATTTGCTAACAGTCCGCCTGTACTGATCATATTCAGCTTCTTTTTTAGCGATATAACTTTCCTTGAGCCTTGTACCCAGCAGCTCCTCCACAAGCTCCGAATCCTTTGCTATCTGCAGAGCCTCGTTCAGACTTACCGGTATACGCTCTATGCCCAGCATCGTAAGATCGTTCTTTGAAAGCTCATTCACGTTCATCCCTATGCTGGGCGGAAGCACTATGCTCTCATCCCTTATGCCCATAAGTCCCGCCTTCAGTATCGCCGCTATAGCAAGATACGGATTTGCCGTAGGATCCGGCGAACGGTACTCTATAGACGAGTTTTCCGGTATACGCGACTGTACCGCACGGATAAGCAGGCTCCTGTTGTTCTCAGACCACGATATATGATACGGCGCATCCGCTCCCGGTATAAATCTTTTATAGGAGTTTACCGTAGGGTTTGTAAGACACACTATCTCACGCGTATAATGAAGAAGTCCGGCTATAAATCTATATGTCTCGTTCCGGAACTGTCTTTTGCCGGTATCATATGCGAATACATTCTCGCCGTCTTTTTCAAGATACATCGTCAGGTGCATGCCTGAGCCCCATTCATCAGCAAACGGCTTAGGCATAAACGTAGCATGCAGACCGTTGCGCTTTGCTATAGTCTTTACTACTGTTCTGAACGTTACGATCCTGTCCGCCGTTACGAGCGCGTCATCCGCCTTGAATACTATCTCGTGCTGACCGTGTGCCATCTCGTGATGCGATGCCTCTATAGTATACCCCATCTCTTCAAGTGTGAGACATATATCACGCCGTACATTCTCACCGTTATCCAGAGGCGCCATATCAAAATAACTGCCTGAATCGTGCGTTTGCGTGGTCGGTCTGCCCTGTTCATCCGTGTTGAACAGGAAAAATTCTATCTCAGGGCCTATTTTGAGCTTATAGCCCATTTCCTCAGCTTCTTTTACCACCTTTTCTAAAACAAGCCTCGGATTATACTCCAACGGACGTCCGTCCGGAGTATACACATCACATATCAGCCTCGCCACCTTGCCGTTATGCGGACGCCACGGAAAAATCGCGAACGTACTCAGATCCGGATGAAGATACAGATCGCTTTCCTCAATATTGGCAAATCCATCTATCGCGGAGCCGTCAAATATACAGCGGTTTTCAAGAGCCTCCTCCAGTCTGTCCACGGTTATAGCCATGTTTCTCATCTGTCCAAGCATATCTGTAAACTGAAGCCTGATAAATCTTACGTCCTCGTCCTCTACCCTTTTTAAAATCATCTCTTTCGGTGTCATGTCAATAACCTCCCGTTATACTTGTGAGTCCTCTGACCGGGTCCACAATTAATTTTAGAAAATAAAAAAGGCACACGAAAAATAAGTGCGCCTTTGCAAAATCATCTCAAAGATCAGCTGAACTGCCGATCACAGCTTCGATTCAATTTAATTATACCACACATGAACATAATTTGCAACACTTTTTTTGAAATTGTTACATGTGTATAATTTTTGGGGTATTATGCTATATAAAGCATTGCGTATCCACCAACCGACCGTGTAAACAGAAAAAGCGGACAGTCTTAACCATCCGCTTATGCTTTTATCACTGATTGTTTGAGCAGTCCTCGATCTCAAGCATTGCATCTCTTCTTGACAGAGATATCTTTCCTGTTTTCGGATCAATGTCCATTACCTTAACTATCATCTTGTCACCCTCATGGCAAACGTCCTCAACACGTTCTACTCGATGATTGTCAAGCTTTGATATATGGCAGAGTCCGTCCTTTCCGGGAAGTATCTCAACAAATGCTCCGAATGCGGTGATCGTTTTTACAGTACCGTTATATATCCTGCCGACCTCAGGCTCTTCAATTATTGCCTCTATAGCCTTTTTCGCAGCGTCTCCGCTTGACTGTGTCTCGGCGAAGATATGGATCGTACCATCCTCCTCGATATCGATCTTCGCTCCCGTATCTGCCACGATACCCTGGATCACCTTACCTCCCTGTCCGATGACTTCTCTTATCTTTTCAGGATCAATCTTCATAGTTGTCACCTTCGGCGCATACTCCGAAAGCGATCCGCGGACCTCAGGTATCGCCTTCAAGAGAATGTCATCGATTATATGATAACGCGCATCTCTTGTTTTTCTGAGAGCCTCCTCTATGACCTCATAAGGAAGTCCGTCATTCTTTATATCGACCTGTATCGATGTGATACCCTTCTTGGTACCGGCCACCTTAAAGTCCATCTCACCATAAAAATCCTCAAGTCCCTGAATATCTACCATTGTCGTGAAGCCTTCGTCTGTAGTTATAAGTCCGCATGATATTCCGGCAACCGGAGCCTTTATCGGAACACCTGCCGCCATAAGCGCAAGCGTTGAACCGCATACTGATCCCTGTGAGGTAGAGCCGTTCGATGAAAGCACCTCTGACACGCAGCGGATAGCGTACGGGAACTCGTCCTCTGACGGAAGCACAGGCACAAGCGACTTTTCAGCAAGCGCGCCGTGACCTATCTCACGTCTTCCGGGACCTCTTGACGGACGTGTTTCACCTACAGAATATGACGGGAAGTTGTACTGGTGCATATATCTCTTTGACTCCTCAAGGCCCAGTCCGTCAAGACGCTGCGCTTCTGAGAGCGGAGCGAGCGTTGCAACGGTGAGCACCTGAGTCTGACCTCTCGTGAACATACCTGAGCCGTGAACTCTCGGCAGCAGATCGACCTCAGCTGCAAGCGGTCTTATCTCATCAAGCCCTCTGCCGTCCACACGTCTGCCCTCATAGAGCCATGCGCGCACGATCTCCTTTTGCATCTTATACATTATCTCTTCAAGCTGCTCAGCTATATCAGGATATTCTTCACTGAGATTCTCTATTATCCTGTCTGTTATAACGCCTATTCTTTCATCACGGACATTCTTGTCATCCGTATCAAGAGCATGCTGGATATTTTCATATTCATCGGCCTTTATCCTGTCATATATCTCATGATCGATATCATGAGCCTCATACTCCATCTTCTCCCTGCCGATCTCAGCCTTTATCGATTCAATGAAAGCGCACATCTCCTTTATAACTCCGTGCGCGTACTTAAGTCCCTCGAGCATCACATCCTCCGGCACCTCGTTTGCGCCGGCCTCGATCATAACGATCTTTTCTTTTGTTCCGGCAACAGTTACGTGCATCTGTGAGCCTTCACGCTCCGTGACAGTCGGGTTTATCATATAATTCCCATCCGCATCCAAGCCGAGCCATACTCCCGCTATCGGACCGTTCCACGGAACATCTGAGATCGAAAGAGCTATGGACGTGCCTATAAGCGCGCAAATACCCGGATCGTTATCCTGATCATCAGAGAGCACCGTGTTTACTACAGAAACATCGTTTCTGAGATCAGCCGGAAAAAGCGGTCTTATAGGACGGTCTATCATACGGCTCGTAAGGATCGCAGCCTCTGTCGGCTTGCCCTCGCGCTTTGTATATCCGCCGGGGATCTTTCCTACCGCATAAAGCTTTTCCTCAAAATCCACTGACAGAGGAAAAAAGTCAACGCCCTCACGCGGAGTTCTTGATGCCGTTACATTGCTCATTACTACAGTATCGCCGTAACGAACGATACAATGTCCGTTGGTAAGCTGAGCCATCTTTCCGGTCTCAATGACCAGAGGACGTCCGGCGAATGTGGTTTCAAATTTTCTGTAATTCTCAAACATATCTTCTTTTTCCTTTCCTTTATATTCCCAGGCTTATGCCCATGTTTGTTTACTATTTTTTAGGAGATATGTTTGCATATTAGCACATAAATACAACTGCCGACGCCATGTCGGCTGCTCTGTTTATCTGCTAATAACATATCTCCCGAACGAAAATCAGGCAAACAGATAAAATATCCGTTTGCCTGTCTATAATTACTTTCTTAAGCCAAGCTTTGCAACCAAAGCTCTGTATCTTTCGATATCACGATTCTTAAGATAAGCCATAAGTCTTCTTCTCTGACCAACCATCATAAGAAGACCTCTTCTCGAGTGATGATCCTTCTTGTGAACGCTGAGATGGTCATTATTCAGGTGATTGATCTTCTCTGTGAGCAATGCTACCTGTACCTCCGGCGAACCTGTATCGCCCTCATGTGTAGCGAACTCGTTGATTATCTCCTGCTTACGCTCCTTTGTCATTGTAAAGTCACCTCCTATAATTATAACTATCACCCTGTGCCGGGAAAGCGTTGGTGAATCGCGTTTCCAAGACGAGGGTTCATCTGAAAAACATAAAATTGATCATTACGGCAATATCACTTCTTTGCCGATCTGTTGAAACGCTTATTAAACTTTTCAACTCTGCCGCCCGTATCAACAAGCTTCTGCTTACCGGTAAAGAACGGATGACATGCGGAACAGATCTCGACCGTTATATTCTCAAGCGTGGAGCCGGTTTCTATAACATTGCCGCAAGCGCAGGTTATCGTTGTCTGCTGATACTTCGGATGAATTCCCTGTTTCATAGCGTTACCTCCTTTTGAATTTAATGCAGACGGCAAATTTACCCGTCCAAGCACCATTTAGTAGTATATCACATATATACGTGTTTTTCAAGTATTTTTTTGAAAATTTTTAGTTTTAATTTAAATATATTTTTATATGAATTGTCCAATCCTACGCCTGGAGAGGCTCCTCCCCGTCCGCCATCATGCGCCGCTTATGCGATGCCGTAAATGCAGGCTCAAAGCCGGGGCAATACTTTTTCATTGCGTCAACTACGGTCTCCGGCTTCAGATTATACGCGCTGCCGCATGAGACGACCATGCGCACCGTCTGTATCCCGTCATTAAAGCCCATATCCTCAAGCTCAAATATGTGCGGGCGTATATCCGACTCCTTAACACCGCTCTTCGTCTTCTTGGGAACTATCAGCTCCTTCTCATCCAGAAGCGACTCCGCGTCAGCCGGCGCTGGACATTCTATCTCGGTGATATATTCCGCCGAATTTATCCTTGTAAGGTCTATCTCCTTGCCCTTGAGCTTATACGCCCTGTAAACTTTAAAGCCCGGAGGCATACACCGGTTCAGCTCTGCCGTTATCTCCCCGCATGACATGTCGGTTACAAATCCGACCTTCATATACTCACACTCGGACGTGACGCCTACCGGCAGAGGCTGTGCGACTGTCATGACCGGATGCGGATTAAAGCCCTGAGAGAAGACGAAGTTCAGCCCGGAACGCCTCACAGCTCTGTGAAAGCATCTCACAAAATCGAGATGGGATATATATTTTACCCTGTCATCGCGCCCGTATCTTAGGATATAATTGCTCATACGCGCGTACCTCTTTTCTCTGTGCATACCCCTGTTTTGAATCTCGCGGCACCGCAGTTTGAACATTCCATCCTGCAGTGCGGTGTAGTTGCCGCCGCTTTCGCCTTTTCGTTTTCACGGATCAAAAACTCCTTTGTTATGCCCGCGTCTATATGATCCCACGGCAGCACCTCATCATAGGAGCGCTCTCGCGCCGTATAGAAATCGGGATCTATGCCGGTTTCCCTGAATGCCTGCATCCACAGCTCAAAATTGAAGAAGTCGTTCCAGCCGTCGAATTTGCAGCCAAGCTCAACAGCTTTTATTATCGTTTTGCACAGACGTCTGTCTCCTCTTGCGAACACCCCTTCAAGGTAGCTTGTTTTATTATCATGATAAGTATAGCGTATCCTTTTTGACGGTATGTTATCCCTCAGAAGCCGCTGCTTTCTGACCAATTCCTCCCTTGAATCCATCGGGAACCACTGAAAAGCCGTAAACGGCTTTGGAACAAATGAGGATGTGCTCACGGTTATACTGATATTTTTCGCGCGCTCCTCCTTGGGTATGTCAAAATACACCGCCAGAACACGTCCCGCAAGCTCCGCTATGCCTTTTATATCCTCGTCCGCCTCCGTCGGAAGACCTATCATAAAATACAACTTGACATTCGTCCAGCCCCCGGCGAACAACAATGCTGTAGACTTTAAAATATCCTCCTCTGTGATATTCTTGTTTATCACATCGCGCAGCCGCTGTGTTCCAGCCTCCGGCGCGAACGTGATACCTGTTTTCCTCACCTTCTGTACCTTTTCCATAAGCTCCAGTGAAAAATTATCTATCCTGAGCGATGGCAGCGAAAGGCCGATCTTCTTTTCCTCCGTCACCTTTAAAAGCCCGTCCGTAAGCTCAGGCAGTCCTGAAAAATCGCTCGTGGAAAGAGATGAAAGAGATATCTCATCATAACCGCTGCAGCCCAGAAGCTCATTTGCCAGCCCCAAAAGCGTTTCCGGCTTCCGTTCACGCAGAGGACGGTATATATATCCGGCCTGACAGAACCGGCAGCCGCGCATACAGCCGCGCATGACCTCAAGCATGACCCTGTCATGAACGACCTCGCCGAACGGTACTATTATCTTGTCAGGCGCATACGCAGCGTCAAAATCCTTCATTATCCGCTTTTGTATAACTGCCGGAGCATTCGGCTCATTAGGCGTTACGCTTTTTACAGTCCCGTCCTCATTATAATCCACATCATAAAATGACGGTACGTATATACCGCCTATCTTAACGAGCCGTGACAAAAGCTCTTTCTTCGAGCGTTTGCCCTCCTTCTTCCACTGCTTTATCACTTCTATGGTCTCGTTTATCTGCTCCTCGCCCTCGCCCAGCATAAAAAAATCGAAAATATCGGCTATTGGCTCCGCATTGTATGCGCACGGACCTCCGCCGTATACGAGCGGATGCTCTTCTCCCCGCTCTGCAGCAAGCAGCGGGACATCTGCCAGCTTCAGCATATTCACTATGTTTGAATATGAAAGCTCATACTGCAGGGTAAATCCGAGCACGTCAAAATGAGTGACCTCATCGCCGGACTCAAGAGCGAACAGCTTCATGCCGTGCTCCTTCATCTTCTGCTCCATATCTCCCCACGGCGCAAACACCCTCTCACACCATGTGTCCTCACGGTCGTTTAAAAGGTGATATATTATCTTCATGCCCAGATGCGACATTGCGATCTCATAAACGTCCGGAAAGCAAAAGCCAAAGCGTATATCGACTCTCGACGCGTCCTTTATCACCGCGTTCAGCTCTCCGCCCGTATAGCGCGTAGGCTTCATTACCCCCGAAAGTATTTTATCCTTTAATGTAATCATGTCAGATCCCTTATCTATCGTAATTTATTATGATCATTCTTCCCCGGTCTGCTTTTTTCTGAAAATACCGCTGATCTTATCGACCATCTCCGGAGCATAGTCTACGAGCTTTTCAACAACGCTCGAATTTTCAGCGGCTGCTGTAAAGCGCACATTGCCGTTGTTCGTTATAACAAGAAAGCCCTCCGGTCTTATCGACGCGCCCGCGCCGACTCCGCCGCCAAACAAATTATTGCCGTCCTTGTCCGTCTCCTTGAACTCGCTTCCGCCTCCGCCTACGCCGAATGAAACCTTTGCTATCGGTATTATCATAGTGCCGTCCGGAGCAGTGACTGTTTCACCTATTATGCTCTCAGCCGTAAACATCCCGTCCATCGAATCAATGGCCGATTCTATAAGTTCCTTGATTTGATTTGCCATAAATAGATCTCCTTTCACACCGCAGTCTGCTGCGCGTCTTTATCCCTGTTCTTTAGGGCATATATGAAAACCCGCCTTGTTCGGATATTTAAACCAATGATCGAAGTTTTCAGATACGCCTTAATTTTCTGTAGAGCGGAAGCCCTTTTCTTATCGCTATTATACCCAAAACTGCAAGATGATATATATTTGTGCTTATTATAGTTTCAAATTCAATAAAAATATTCGGATCGTTAAAATCCGGCTTAAGGTCAACTCTATGCTCCTTGAGCCGCATATGCCTGTCCATCACCCCGACGACATTATACACAAACGCCGCCTCCGCGCCGTAAAGCATCGCCGTTTCCATTGCATCATCGGTTCCGATAACTGTCCGCAGCGAAAGCAGGCGTATCTTTATCAAATGCCGGAACATATAGCCAAGCGCCGCATAAATCAGCTCCTTTATATCCGTTAGATTTTCCCTGACAAACGCGATAAGCTCCTCCGAGGATGGTCCATTTTCCTTTTCGGGCTCAGGCTCCCCGCCGCCGCTTTCCTCGCCCTTTCTCCTGTCTTTCTTCGTACGCCTCAGCCTTATACCCAGGATCTTTAGATATAGCTCCTTTGATATATCACTATTATTATAAGACACATACACCGATGCACTCACAGGAATAAGAAATACCAGTAAAACCAGCGCGGCGATCACCGCCAGAATTATTACCGCCGTCATTTAAAATCCTCCCATGCCGGATCATTCCTCCGCGTTTTCCTTACCCTCCGCATGCGCGTCTCCGCCGGACTCAGCAGGCTTTGCTTCCGCCTCCGCGTCCTCCGGCATTATATTTCTGAGATTTATCTCCGGCAGATCGCCGGGACTGCTCAGTCCGAAGCAGCGCAGGAACGTATCTGTAGTCTTGTACAGAACAGGTCTTCCGGGCGCATCCAGTCTTCCGGCTTCATCTATCAGTCCCCGCTCATAGAGCCTGTTTATGCATCCGTCAGAATTGACGCCGCGTATCTTCTCCACCATGCCGCGTGTTACAGGCTGCTTGTACGCTATTATAGCAAGCGCCTCCATAGCTGCGTTTGAAAGCGGCTGGTTTCTCTGCTCGCCCAGGATCTCGCGTATATACGTGTAGTATTCCGGTCTTGAACAGATCTGGTATCCGTCCGAAATATCTATTATATCAAAGCCGCGGTGGTCTCTGGCGTATTCAGCTTTCAGCTCCTCCGCTGCCTCCTCTATCTCTGACACCTTCACGTCCAGCACTACCGCCAGTTTTGCGGCCTTGACCGGCTCTCCCGCGGCAAACAATATACCCTCTATGGCATATTTTATGTTATTCATCAAAATTTATCCCTTCTGTGATAATATTCTGTCAAAAAATATAGCTTAATCAGCCTCCGGTACGCGCTTTGCGGCTGATATTATAAAATCGTGCCTGTCCTCATCATAATCGGCACGGATCCTGCTCAGCTTTATCATTTCCAATACCGCTAAGAACGTCGCTATCATCTCCGGCCGTGAATCCTCCTCTCGGAACAATGAGCTGAAGCCGACACGTCTGCTGCGGTGCAGTATTTTGCACACCTTTTCGACCATATCGTCCACCGATACCTTTTCACGTCCCACTATCCCGGAAAAGGCGCGCTTCTCGGGCTTGGCCTTTCGTATACGCCTCTGATATATACTGTTAAAGGCGTCCGCAAGCTCGCTCAGCTCGTGATGACGGCTGTATTCCGGTACCGGGAATTTTATCTTTTCCTCGTGCCTGAACACCATATACCGTGATGAAAATTCACTTTTCCGCATCTCCTGCGACGCTTCCTTGAACTGCTTGTACTCATAGAGCCTGCGCGCAAGCTCCTCGCGCGGATCCTCCTCGTCCTCCTCCTTCTCCTCTTTCGGAAGGAGCATTTTTGACTTTATATACAGAAGCTGTGCCGCCATGACTATAAACTCACTCGTATTCTCAAGCTCCGAGCTCTCTATCCCGTCTATCATCTCAAGATACTGATCTGTTATCTCCACTATCGGGATATCCCATATGCTCACCTTATTTTTTTTTATAAGAGTAAGCAGCAGATCAAGCGGACCTTCAAAGCTGTCCAGCTTATATAATATCTCGTCCATCACACCACCAGCTGAAGTATCAAATTGCATATATGGATAATACCATTGAGAACCACTGATACGCCTGTCCCTATTATCCTTGAGAACACATTAAACAGTGAAAGCACAATGATAAGTATCATGCTGTAGCGCTCAAACTGCTGCAGCTTGAAATACGCGTTTGTCGACAGGAACAAGCCCAGCACACGCGATCCGTCGAGCGGAGGGATAGGGATCAGATTAAATACCATAAAGCTCAGATTTACCTGCGCAAACAGCAGTATAAAATTTAGTATAGCACCCATTGATCCGCCGAACAGCCCGGTCTTGTAATTGACGATCACTATTATCGTATACATGAGCATTGCGGCGAATGCCAGCACAAGATTTGAGATCGGTCCGGCAAGCGCCGTTACCGCCATACCCCATTTGGGGTTCTTATAATAACGCGGATTTATCTGAACAGGCTTTGCCCAGCCAAATCCGGTCAGTATCATCAGTATAGTACCGACAGGATCCAGATGCGCGAGAGGATTGAGCGTCATCCTGCCCGTTAGCCGCGGCGTAGGATCGCCGAGCTTTGTCGAAACCAAGCCATGAGAAAACTCATGAAATGTAAGCGCTATAAGAACTATAGGCACCATTATCAGTCTTTCAATTAAATACGACATTACATTCCTCCGTACAGCTATTTATATTAGGTGATTGCGAAACAGTCGTTTGCCAATTACCTATCTATTTATATCTTTTTCGAATATATTATTTATATTATACCTTGTTAAGGGAAATTTGTAAAGTATTTTTTCGTTTTTTCTTAGATTTTTCCCTATACGATAACATGATGCTGTGTTAAGAACTTCACAGGGCTACTCGATTTTAGATGCAGAACGAACGAAACGCACACGACGGCGTATGTGTATACTCCGAGTTGTGCGTTTCGTTCGTAGCTAAATGGCTTTATAAAGCTATTTAGCGATCTGCGCTAAAAGCGACAGCCCCATGGGATTTAATAATTTTTCATACCCGACATCAGATTATTCACGATCGCGTACCCGTAATACAGATCCGGGCACCATTTTCCGCCAAGGGCCTCAACATTCTTTACCGTTCCCGCCCATGGCATCGTTACGACTGAATTATATCTGCCGTGGACCTCGCCTATCGGCGCAAGCCCTACATAGGCGCACATATGATTGAAATGCGCCCGAACTCCGTCCTCCTGAGTAGCGAACGATTCGTGATCGTCCTTTGCATCTCCTGTAGCTCCGTATTTCTTTATGCCCGCAAAGTTATTCATATCCGCGGTCACCGCGCCTCCGTACTTTCCAAATCCGGTCTCCTTTGCAGCCTGCGCGTAAAGGACATCGGCACGTATACCTGTAAGCTCTCCGTACTGCCAGTAGTAATCGGCAGCATCGATGAACAGCTGCGCCGCTCCGCGTGCCTCGGCCCATGCCTTTGCCGATTCCAACGATACCTCAGAGCTTCCCAGCAGCGGAGTATAGCTCTGTTTAACGCCAAGATCCTCCCATGTAAGAGTCAGATTTCCGTTGTTGTTTTCTATGACCCTATATATGAGCGCGCATACCTCCGCGCGCGTAAGAGCGTCTTTCGGACGCAGATATCCGTCCGAGCCTCTGAAATACGCTCTCTCAACGGCTATGGAAAGAAGCGTTTTATACTTTGAGGAGACCTCCGATGCGTCCTCAAAATTTTCATCCAATATGCCTGAATTACGTATATTCGCGGCTGTGAGCCCGCTCGCCCTGACAAGTGTAGCGGCAAATTCCTCACGGGTCACCGCCTCGCCGCCATTGAACTCATCTCCCGGCTCAGTCATATACTGCTTTATATCAAGCGCGTAATCGTAATACCAATCTCCCGGATCCACATCCGAAAACTGCTCAGTGCCGCTGTCCGCCGTGCCTGACCTGTCAAAGCTTTCAACAAGCATTTTCGCCATCTGAGCACGCGTAAGAGTGCCGCCAGGATCAAGCTCTCCTCTGTCATCACCTGTCATTATGCCATTATCATAGCAATATTCTATCTCAGTTTCAGCCCATGAATAATCGGCAGTACCGGCCGAAGCGCAAGCCGATACCTGCACACACATGATCGCCGCAGACACAGCGGCTGCGATTATTTTTTTCATACTGAATGATCATTCCCTTCCTGCTTTTTATCACGGGTCGTATCGGAGCGCCCGTCCCTGTTCTGTAGATCTATATGCTGCGCCGAGTGCTTTTATACCCCTTGAACGTATCGATATAGTCCCTCGGACTGATACAGCGCATAAAGCCGGACATAACACATACACCAGCCGCCCCGGCTGCTACAGGCTCAGGCGCGTTCTCCGGGGATATCCCGCCTATAGCGTATACCGGTATTTTTACGGCTGCCGACACCTCCGAAATAAACCGCAATCCGCGCGGCTCCAGACCTTTTTTACAGTCGGTCGCAAACACATGACCGGCCGTTATATTATCGGCGCCCAGCGCTTCAGCTTCCTGAGCCTCGGCGGCTGAATGCACAGAGCTGCCGACAGACGAAATATCCGACACATTCCCGCTCCTAAGTATACCGAGCGGCAGATGCACAGCGCTGCACCCGAAGCGTCTTGCCGCATCCGCATATGTATGCGCTGTGACCCGGCTGTCGCCTATCCTGCATAGCAGCGCGTAATATTCCTCTTCGTCAAGATCCTTCTCACGCAGGATCACGTCAATGCCGCAGCTCAGTATATCGCGGATCCGACTCTCGAACGAAGCGTTCTTTCCGAACACGTCATAAAATATATGCCTGTTCGATACGCAGATAAGCTTATACATATATATAATCGCTCATCACAGGCTGCATACCGGCCTTTTCTATGGCCTCGTATACCTCCTGCACACTCCTTCCGTCCGATATGTCGAACTGCTCATCGCCTTTCTCCTCTCCGTCCTCGCCGTGTCCGCCTATCCCGACGCTCACGCCCCCTGAGATCTTCGTTGCCGCTATCTTGATGATATTGTCACGAAATCTTTCGCACTCGCGCGTTGAGATCGTTATGCTCGCAAACGGCAGAAACATCCTGTATGCGCATATGACCTGCAGCAGCTGCTTCTCGTGTACATCCTTCGGATTTATAGTTTCATTATTGATTATCGGTCTGAGTCTAGGACACGATATAGCGATCTCCGCATGGGGATATTTCTGCTGCAAAAGATATGCGTGATAGCCCGTCGCGAACGCATCTTTTCTGAAATCGTCCAGTCCCAGCAGCGCGGCAAAGCCCACACCGCGCATACCGCCCATAACGGCTCTCTCCTGAGCATAAAATCTGTACGGGAATATCCGCTTATGTCCCTCAAGATGCAGCGTCGCATACTTATCACTGTTATAGGTCTCCTGGAATACCGTTACATAGTCCACTCCGCACTCATGCAGATAATGGTATTCATCCGAGTTCATTGGATATACCTCAACTCCGATCACCTTGAAGTATTTTCTAGCTATTTTGCATGCCTCGCCTATGTACTTCACATCCGACATCCTCCTGCTTTCACCGGTCAGGATCAGGACCTCCTGCAAACCTGTCTTTGCGATCTCCTGAAATTCATGCTCTACCTCATTCATATCCAGCTTTGCCCTGCGTATTTTGTTATGGCAGTTGAAGCCGCAGTATATGCAGTAGTTTTCACAGTAGTTCGCTATATACACAGGCGTGAACATCATTACCGAGTTTCCGAAATGCTTTCTCGTCTCCTGCTGCGCCCGCTGTGCAAGCTCCTCTATAAACGGCTCTGCCGCCGGTGAGAGCAGCGCCTGAAAATCCCGCGGCGACAGCACCTCAGCCTGAAGCGCCGCCCTTACATCATCAGCTGTGAACGACGAGTAGTCATAACCGTCCATAGCCGTCACTACCTTGTCAAGCATGTCTGACTCTATGACCTCCATATCCGGGAGGTACTTCATATGGTCAATTCTCTCCTGCATCTATATCACACCTCAATCCTCAAGAAATCCTGTAAGCGGCGATGACGCTGAGGCTCCCTTTTCGAGCACACGTCCGGGCTTACTGAGATATGCGGTCCTGCCTGCCTCGATAGCCTTTTTGAACGCCTCCGCCATAGCAGGCACATCTCCCGCGGTAGCTATGGCTGTGTTTGCCATTACCGCAGCCGCGCCCATCTCCATCGCCTCGCACGCCTGCGAGGGTCTGCCGATACCCGCGTCAACTATCACCGGCAGCGGTATTTCATCGATAAGTATCTGTATGAACTCCTTTGTGCAAAGCCCCTTGTTTGTGCCTATAGGCGCGCCGAGCGGCATGATGCAGGCCGCGCCCGCATTCATCATATCCCTCGCAGCGTTCAGGTCAGGGTACATATAGGGCATTACAACGTAGCCCTCCTTTGCCAGTATCTCTGTAGCCTTTGCCGTTTCATAATTATCGGGCAAAAGGTATTTTGAATCACGAATGCACTCGATCTTTATAAAATCGCCGCAGCCCACCTCTCTCGCAAGATGAGCTATCCTTACTGCCTCCTCCGCGTTCCGAGCGCCGGAGGTGTTCGGCAGCAGCGTTACTCCCTCCGGTATGTAATCAAGGATATTTGCAACATTACCTGTCGCGGCACGACGCAGCGCAAGCGTTATGATCTGCGCGCCGGCGTTCTCAACCGCCGCCTTTATAAGGTCCAATGAATATTTTCCGGAGCCAAGAATAAATCTTGATGTGAATTCACGATCTCCAAGCTTAAATACGTCTTTCATAAATATATGATCCTTTCAATTTTTATTTACGGCTCAGTTTCGCCGAGTATCAGTCTTAAAACCATATTGGCCTGATGATTGGCGCAGACCGCCACCCTCGGGGCCATTAGTCCGTTTGCGTCCTTTATATCGGTGATCCCGTCACCGGATATATACAGCCTGTCAAACACATGCCGGGTCACGATGCTGTTCGCGCTGAGCATCCCCGCCATACCTGAGCCTGACACTATGACCGTATCCGGACACTGCTCCAGCAGCGCGTTTATGAGCATAGCCTTTTGATCAGCTCTGTCAAACGCCTCGCAGACTATCTTGAAGTCTCCGAACAGCGCCGCCGCATTCTCCTCGGTCACACGCACTGTTTCTGTTTCTATCTCAAGATACGGATTTATACGCTCAAGCGAGCGCCTCAGCGCGTCTGTCTTGTACATCCCCAGATCGAGCGTGTCATACTGCTGCCTGTTCAGATTGCTCAGCTCTACTTTGTCATGATCTACAAGGAGCAGCTTTCCTATCCCCGCACGGGCAAGGGACACCGCTATATTCGAGCCGAGACCGCCAAGCCCCGCTACAGCCGCGGAGGCGTTCTTTAATTTTTCATATACAGGCCTGGTATGCCGTTCCGTCATTATCCTTTCAAATTCCGCCGCTGACGGTATAGCCGTGCTCTTATCCATATATCCATCAGCCTCCGCCTACAAAATTAACGATCTCGACCTTATCGCCGTCCTTCAGGGTGAAGCTTGCGTATTCATCCTTTTTAACGATAGCTCCGTTTACCTCAACAGCGATGAACACGGTCTTATAGCCGCGCTCACTGAGCAGTTCCGATACCGTAATACCGTCCCTGCCGCTCACGGTCTCCCCGTTCACCTTTATCATGATATCACTCCCCGCCGTCTTCCGCATTTTATACAGAATATTTATTTTGTAAAAAAAGAGACCAAAACAAGAGCTTCGTACCCGTGGTGGTGCGCCCCCTTATTTGATCCCTGAATAAAAATATCAAATTTATTCTACCATGAATAAATACTTTTGTCAAGTACAAAATTCACGCCTGCTCCAGTATGAGTGTTTCAAAGCTGCCGTCACTGTACAGCATGCATTGATGCGCGCTGCCCTCCTTCGGTATCGACACCGAGCCGGGATTTATGCACAGCACTCCGCCGCGCTCCTCATACATGGGTATATGCGTGTGCCCCTGAATTATCCCGTCACCGGGCTTTACGTTAGGGAAATTATCCGCCCCGTATCTATGACCGTGCGTGAGATAAAACAGCCTTCCGTCAAGAAATATGACCGCATAATCAGCCATGATCGGAAAATCAAGCACCATCTGATCGACCTCCGTATCACAGTTCCCGCGCACGCACAGGATCTCGTCAGATATGCCGTTCAGAAGCTCTATGACCTTCTTCGGCGCATAATCCCTCGGCAGATCGTTGCGCGGCCCGTGATAAAGCAGATCGCCGAGCAGTATCAGCCGCTCCGCTCCGCTTCTGCGGTACGCGTCAAGCAGCAGCTTTGTATAATACTCCGAGCCGTGAAGGTCGGACGCTATCATAAGCTTCATAAATACCCCTCCTTATAATGTTTTGAGGGGGCTAAAAGCGACAGCCCCCAAGTTTTTCACTTTGTGTTCTTTTTGAAAACAAAAAATCTTTGCCCGACATAATTGCACGCCACAAACAGACATGAGCTTATAAACATCGATATGTTGTCAACTATCGTCTTAGACAGTCCAGAAAGGATGCGCGGCACCAGCACATCCGCTATGCAGTACGAAATTATATAGCATGCGATTATATTGACGATAAACTTCACTACAGAGCTTCCGGTGCTGCCCTTCTTTTTGAAGGTGAAGTTCTTGTTCAGAAAGAAGCTTACCGTGCTTCCAAAAACGATATTTATCGTAAACGCTATAAGTGTATTGTCGTTTACAAGGTTGTAATACAGATACATAGCGCCCATACCGACAGCAGTGTTTATAAGTCCCACCAGTATGAATTTCCAGAATGTTTCGTTAAAAAAGCTTTTTAAAAATTCCTTCATATTTTCGATCCTTCTTTGATCAATTTTTAATTATAGCCAGAAAGCTATCATATACTGCAGCTTATAGTACACTGCCGGATCAGCTGCCCTTATCGAATCCTCTGTTCTCGCAAAAATGCTCAAGACCGCAAACGCAAGTGTAAGCAGGACAAGCGCCGTGATAACACACATAAGCGCCGAATGCGACTCTGTGCCTTCGACCGCCGCGGATGACAGCGCAAATACTGTTAAAGAGCTTGCGATCATCATAAGCCACACAAAATCCAGATAGTATCTGGTAAGCAGCCCCGCCATCTGCGTGTCGGCGACCACTACCACAAGCGCCGCCGCCATGGCCGCACAGAGCATAACAAAGACGCGGCTGTCCTTAAACAGCTTCTTCTTAACAAGTCCGTACAAGCCAAAGCCCAAAAACGGATAGAGCCACAGAACACCGCCAAGTAATTTTTCACTGAGCGTAAGTCCCTGATATGCTGTCGCCCTGTCAAAATCATGTATGAAAGGGAACAGCGCGTCTATATGCATAGGCTGGAAAAGATATGTGAATATACCAAGTCCCGTCCTTCCCCAAACAAAGCCGCGTTTGGTCATATCATTCGTTGTGAGGTTATAGTTCGCGCCGAAATCAAACGGTGATCCGAACCTTGCGGCATTATATATCATAACCAGCGCCCCTATCACAATAAACGGTATGCATACAGCAGCTGTAGCCTTCCATCCCTTTTTAGAGAACAGCTCTCTGGATCCGAAAACATACTTCCAGAACAGCACCACGCCGAATACAGCGCTTATAAGGAACTGCGGGCGGCATCCCGCCGTCATGGCTATACATATCGATCCGGCACAAAGATAGTACGGACTAAGGCTCTGAACACTCCGTTTCTTCCCTACGGCCTTATCCCGCTCCGCCGCAAGCCAGAATGCCAGACCAAAAACGGAAAAGGTCAGTGCGGATATGATCGGTACCGCGTACAGATCCGGCTTATATAATATAAATGTGAGTACAGGCGCCACAAACGCCGCAGACGTCATCAAATATACCGGCATAGGTGTCTTGGGGAACCATTTTTTTATGATCTCCCACAGCAAATACATTACCCCGGCTATAAAAAACAAAGCGAACACCGAGGCAGCCACATAATTCGGCAGATCAGCGCCGGTTATCAGATTATACGGAAGATACAAAAGCACTACCGGCGCAGCACCGAAATATACATAGTATTTTCCGTCGTAATAAGCGTGGTCCCAATTGCTTTTGACATTATTTGCATTCCTTGCTCCAAGGTCATACGGGTTTTCCATCTCCTTTAACTCTTCGGACGGCTCCTCATTCAGATAAAAATGACCGTCCTTAAGAGCATCGACAAGAGAATAATACTGCTGGTGATTTACAGCTGACTTCGGTGACTGGAGTATCGCGTTATTCATTCTGACCGATCCCAGAAATGCCAGTGCCATAACAGTAGCCGCTATTATCGCCGCAGTTTGATGTGTGCTTTTGCTGAGATCTGTTTTTATCGAATAAACAAACGAGCGCGGCCTCAGGATATATACAGCAAACAGTACAGCCGCAAGCAGTATGATCCTCGGCACCGATACCAGAAGCGGCACCGACCCGTTCAGCTCTATGCCTTCGCATACAGCGCTGCTGCCCGCTGTGCGCGACACCTTTATCGTCAGTGACGAAACATTTCCGCTGAAATGCAGCGGGATATACTGGCTCGTCTCCGCGGCTGTAGTCACAGTTCGCTGAGGCGCCGTTACGGGCGAGGCGCTGTTTGCCTCATCATACGCGGATATCGTGACATCAAGTACCGCCGTATCATCAGCTTCTCTCAGCGGCAGGGACAGATATCTCAGCTTCTCATCTATATTATCTATCTGTATGGTCGCGCTCCCGCTCCCGAAGGTGATCTCACCATCATCGGCCGTGGCTCCCGATACTCTCATACTCGTTATTTCCACAGGATCGCTGAATATCGTGCTCACCCATTTGTAATTGAATACAAACAGCTCGCAAAGCACCGAAAATACGATCAATATAAGCGCTGCGGCCATATATTTTTCGGCCGTCTCCCTGCGCATAAATCCAATGAATGCCTTCAACCTATTCATTTCCCTTTTCCCCCTGTTCAGCTATGAGATCTTTATATTTGTCATGTACCTCGGTTAATTTAAACTCAAAATCATGTTTGTTTTTCTGGTTGATGGTAGAAAGGATCATTCCCGAAAAATACGACTGAAGCGCAGCTATCGCGGCAAATCCGCACATGACCAGAGTAGGTATCTTCGGGACAAGCCCCGTTTCTATAAAATCTATCAGTACCGGTATGAAAAATACAAGCGAAACAGCCATAAGCACTGCGGCTATGACCGAAAAAAAACGAAACGGATGATAGTTCTTATAGAGACGGATAATAGTTGCAAGCACTTTGAACCCATCTGAATAGGTGTTGAGCTTCGACTCGCTCCCGTCAGGTCTGTCCCTGTAATCTATAATAACATTTTTTACAAGCATACGCTTGTCCACAGCATGGATTGTCATCTCCGTTTCGATCTCGAACCCGTGTGAAAGCACGGGAAATGTCTTTACAAAACTGTAAGAAAATGCTCTGTAGCCTGTCATAACATCCTTGATGTCGCTTTTAAACAGGCAGTTGATGCTTTTTCTGACTATGGCATTGCCAAAATTATGGAATTTGCGTTTATTCTCAGTAAAGTACGTTGAAGATAGCCTGTCTCCTACGACCATATCTGTTCCGTCATTCAGGATGCTGTCAACCATCTCTCTGGCATATTCGGCGGGATAAGTGTCGTCACCGTCAGCCATGATATATGCCTGCGCATCTATCTCACGGAACATACGGCGTATGACGCTGCCCTTGCCCTGCATACGCTCATATCTGACTACCGCTCCCGCTGCCGCCGCTATCTCTGCGGTGTTGTCGGTCGAATTATTGTCATATACGTATACAACGGCCTCAGGGAGCCGCTCCTTAAAATCCTTAACGACCTTTCCTATTGTTTTCGACTCATTATAGCAAGGTATAAGAACCGCTATTTTATCCATTACCGTAAATCCTTTCAAAAATTGATATCATACTGAGCTTCGGACAATTGATGTTCATCCTCTTATCAGCTTGGGCACAAACCGCAGATAATCGGATGAAACTAATATGTATTCTATCCCGTCTACATCCGGCGCTATCCGGTTGCAGTGAGTATTTGCGTGAAGGTGTCCGTAAATACACTTTCTGACGCCGTAACTCTTCATCATATCGGTGAAGCTGTTACCCTCGCATGCCCGCGACATTGGCGGGTAATGCGTAAATACATATATCTCATCAGTTTCGGCGCATTTCAGCGACATCTCAAGCCTTGCCACCTCGCGTGAATGATATTTCCAGTCCGACTCACTGAAGCCGTCTGACGAAGGATAGATCCATCCCCGCGTCCCGCATATGGAAACGCCGTCCGCGGTATATGAATTATTCTGCAGAAAATATATGCTGTCAAATCCGTGCAAGCTGACATATTCCTTCATCTTCGACATTGTTGTCCACCAATAATCATGGTTTCCCTTGACTATTATCTTTCGTCCGTTCAAGCGCTCAAGATATTCAAAATCGCGTTCCGCCTGCTCAATATACGTTGCCCAAGAGAAATCGCCGGGAATAACGACAGTATCGTCCTGCCCGACCAAGCTCTGCCAGCTGTCAGCTATACGCTCAACATAATTATCCCACTGTTTTCCGAACTTGTTCATCGGCTTGTTGATGCCCAGCGGCAGATGAAGATCTCCCAAAGCGAATACAGCCATATATCATATCCTCCGTTCCGGACCTACCTTATACCGGGTACACGCATTATCTGCTCTATAGACGGCTCGCCGTTTGTGAGAGGAGCTATAAGATCTATGAACATTTTAAAATGCGGCGCCTCATTATGCTTTTCGATCGCCACATCATTAAGCCATTCCTCTATAAAGGTGAATTTTGTTTCATCGTCTCTTGACTGGAAAACTTTATACGAGAGATTACCATTTTCCTTCCTCGTGCTTCTCGTGCAGTCACCTGCAAGCTTTATGAACTTATCCACGCAATCAGACTTTACATCAAAATTTGCCACGATAGTTATCATTACCGGTACCTTTCCTTTCGTTCGATATATCAGTATACAAAATCTTAATGGCAGCTGTGTCCTCCGCAGCCGTTCTGAGAACAGTTATGCTCTGCTCCGCCGTGCTCATGCCCATGATGGTCACAATGTACGTTTATATCAAAATCCAGCGTTCCGTCAAGCAAACTTTTCACCGCGTCATCAGCGCTGCCTGATACTCCTCCGTACAGCTTTATACCGGCTTCCTTAAGAGCGGTCTGCGCTCCTCCGCCTATGCCTCCGCAGATCAGTACATCAGCACCGTTGAGCGCCAGCAGTCCCGCCAGTGCTCCGTGTCCGCTGCCGTTCGTGTCAAGTATGCGTTCATCGACTATTCTTCCGTCCTCTGTATCATACAGCTTGAACTGAGCCGTATGTCCAAAATGCTGAAATATTTGTCCATTATCGTATGTCACCGCTATTTTCATAACAACATAACCCCTTTCATGGCTTCTATTATACATCATTTTACTCTCGATGTCAACACAATGCACCGCAAAAAAGTTTTTAATAGTACGCGCGTCATCCATATAAAATGCTAAAAAAGACCGCCGTCACCTGAGTGAAAGCGATCCTTTCATTCCCCGCCGTATCCTGATGCCCGTTCTATTATCTCACATTCGCTGAGTAGCTCCGCTATACTTCCGTCAGCATCTGTGACCGCCGCTATGGTCGTACATGACGGCGATACCGTTTTTGCCGCCTTTAAAAGCGAATTATTTCCGTCCACGACTACCATTCGAACACGGTTCGTATTCTTTTTTACTCCTGAGGCAGCTATTATGAAGTCAACGTCATATTTTTCTCTTGATGTCAGCACATTGCCGAGCAGGAACAAAGCCATTGCGAGCATTGACAAATTCAGCCGTCCTAAATATATCCCCGCCGCTGCCGCGCCTGCGAATGAAAACGCCAGAAGGACCGATGTGACTGTAAGTATCCGCCTCGCAGCGTAAGCGCCGACCCTGTAAGAGAGAAGGCGTTTTAATATGATACCGCCGTCAAGAGGTAGCACCGGCATCAAATTCATGATAAATAGTGCCATATTTATCGTATAACCCCTCTCCCAGCCCATATGAAGTGCTGCAAACGCCGCAGCGCCGTTGACGAGCGGACCTGCCGCATAGAGAATTATCTCGTCAGAGATCGAACGCACTATCTTATTTTTCAGCCTGAGATGAACACCGAACGGAGCAAATTCTATACTTTCAGGCTTCAATCCTATCACCAGGGCCGCAGCGAGATGCGCCAGCTCATGGACTGTCATGACAGCGTAGGTCAATATGAGCATGCCCGCGCCGCCTGTGAACAGACTGATAACGAACAATACCGCTGAAAGCGGATTTATCCTGATCCTCATAAGAAAAAACACCCCCGGATAAATTATATTTATCCGGGGGCGCATTAATTACTTTTATTTGAGGTCATTCCGATATACGGCAGCCGCCTATCGGTCTGATCGCCAATACATGACACATTCCCTCACCGAGAACTGCCTCTATCTTTGTTTTGAATTCATCGAGCATATCGTCAGGTACAAATGCCTGCACCGTTCCCGCAAAGCCACCGCCGTGTACTCTGTACGCTCCTCTGCTACCTAATATCTCATCGCACATTGCGAGCGTTACCGCAACAGCCTGCTGTTCCGGCATGCTTGCAGCGAATACATTTTGGAGATACATATATGACGACCTTCCGGAAAGCTTTACAAGCTCAAGAAAACGGTCAAAATCACCGTTTCTTATAGCCTCAGTCTCCAGGCATGCGCGGCGTGACTCGTTAAAGAAATGGTACGCGCGCAAAACTGCCCTGTCATTTCCCAGCTTCTCTCGTATCGGCTTTATATTCCTGAGAAATTCAGCTTCGTCTACCTCTCTTAAAACGCTTTTCCCGAAATACTCCGCTACCTGCTTCATCTCGGACGGTATGGATGCATATTCTCCCGTAAGATCCGCATGATCCGCTCCGGAATCCACTATGCATAGCGAATATCCATACTTCGCCAGATCAAACTCTACCTTGCTTATCTCCGGCTCCTCAGTGCATTTGAAATCTGCCGCCACGACCGCGCCTACAGACGAGGCCATCTGATCCAGCAGTCCGCTGGGCTTGTTATAAAAAACATTTTCCGCGTACTGCCCTATTTTAGCTATCTCAACGGGATCCACCTCTCCGTTTGCGCAGAGATCATTTACGATAGTCCCTACAAGCACCTCAAATGCAGCCGATGAAGAAAGTCCGGACCCCTTCAGCACATTTGATTCCGTATAAGCGTTAAAGCCCCGAAGCTCATAGCCTCTATCCTTAAAGCTGCGCAGCACACCTCTTATAAGAGCTATAGCCTTATCAAACTGCTCAGGATGGATCTCAAGATCATCAAGATCTATAACGTCCATATCATATCCCTTGGATTTGATCCGCACCGTATTCTCACCGTTATATGCCGCTGCAGCGATCACATCAAGATCAACGCTTCCGGCCAGCACGCAGCCGTGCTGGTGATCTGTATGGTTACCGCCTATCTCCGTACGGCCCGGAGCTGAAAACAGCGCAAGCTCATCAGCGTTTCCGTATATTTCTTTGTAACCGTCTATAACTCCCAGAAACCTGTCCGCATACTTTTTCGTATCATCGCCGCACGAATATATGTATGACAGCTTTTCGTTCAGTGAGCCGTCAGCAAGGCATTTTACAATTTCCTCTGTTTTCTGCATCTGCTACCTCCAAAATCATTATATTTTTATGTAATTGCGAAACAAACGCTTCGCAATTACATACATTATATTTTCAAGCTTATATAATTAGAGCGTATCTGAAAACTCCATTCATTCGTCTGAATATCCAAATAAAGCAAGTTTTCAGATACGCCCTAAGAGGGGGCTGTTCTTAACGCGGCAGCCCCTCTTTCTTATTTCAATTTATTCTACCTTAAGAAAATCACTGACTGTATTCTGCATTTGATCCTTTTCGACCACAGTATTGAATATAGGCGTACGATCCTTCAATTCCGCAAGTGAGTCCGGGACCTTCATACCGCTCTTCTCTCTGAGCATATCGAGCAGCTCAAACTCGTCCTTTCCTGCGACAGCATTGTAATCCTCAAGCGCGATAAGCACGCTCTGATTAAATTTGAACGGGCTTGCGGTCGATGCTATAACGGTCTTTGTTTTGTCTCCTGTCCTCTCAACATACTTATCATAAACGCATTTTGCCACTGCCGTATGTGTATCTATCACGTAACCGCTTTCTTCAAATGTTTTACGTATAGCCGCCATAGTTTCCTTATCATCGCAGCAATCGGCGTCAAACATACTCTGCATCGCTTCCTTTATCGGCTCAGGAACAGAATATTCGCCCTCGGTATTGAGCTTGTTCATAAGCTCCTTAACGATTCCGTCGTCACAGCCGGAAAGATCGTATAGAAATCTTTCAAGATTTGACGAGATAAGAATATCCATTGACGGTGAAATGGTCGTATGGAAGCGTCTGTTTTTATTGTAAACACCAGTCTTTATAAAATCAGTCAATACATTGTTCTCATTCGATGCGCATATAAATTTTCTTATCGGCAGACCCATCTTCTTAGCATAGTAGGACGCAAGTATATTACCGAAGTTTCCTGTAGGCACTACCACATTGATCTCATCGCCTATAGATATCTCGCCGCCGTCTATAAGATCCGCATACGCGGAAAAATAATATACTATCTGAGGAACGAGCCTGCCCCAGTTTATCGAATTCGCGCTCGACAGCTTGAAGCCGTTTCTGTCAAGCAGCTTTTTATATTCTGTATCTGTAAAGATCTTTTTGACCCCATTCTGCGCATCGTCAAAATTCCCCTTTACCGCCGCGACAGAAACGTTGTTGCCGCGCTGGGTGACCATCTGCAGCTTCTGTATCTCACTTACGCCGTTGTCGGGGTAAAACACGATTATTCTTGTACCGTTGACATCTCTGAAGCCCTCAAGCGCCGCCTTTCCCGTATCGCCCGATGTAGCAACGAGTATTATTATCTCCTCGTCCTCATTCGTCATTTTCATTGACGTTGTAAGAAAATGGGGCAGGATCTGCAGAGCCATGTCCTTAAAAGCGCACGTGGGACCATGCCACAGCTCAAGGAAATATACCTCATCATTGAGCTTATATACCGGCGCGATAGCGTCCGTTCCGAATTTCTCCTTTGTATATGCGCTCGTGATACACTTTCTCAGATCCTCCTCGGTAAAATCCGTGAGAAACTTGCTCAGAACGAAATACGCCCTGTCATGATATGATTTACCGGCAAGATTTTCTATCTCATCAAGACTTACATGCGGAAAACTTTCCGGCACAAACAGTCCGCCCTCATCCGACAGGCCCTGCTTTATCGCCTGAGCCGAGCTGACGCTTATACTTTTATCCCTTGTACTATGATACTGCATTTTAACCTCCGAAAAACATGCACGGAAGAAGCATAGATCCGCTATGCCTCATCCGAACACCATATATTTTATTCAATTAAGACGGATCCTAAGTATACCTGTCCGATCCGTTTTTGACCGATACTCAGATAAGACGCTTAACGTAGTCTGGAGCAGCGTCCGCGTCTATGCTTACGGTAAGAACAAATGTGATATTGAACTTCTTGCTTATCGACTCAAGCCTGTTAAGGAATGTCTCAAGTCCGTCAAGATTGTCGCTGTTATCCTTTTTTACTATCTTGAACAAGCCGTCTACAAAAATATTTGTTATATCGTAATCTCCGCTTATTATTCCGCAGATGAAGCCCTCGAATTCACTGTAGTTAACGATATCGAAATCAGATGTATCCGCCATTCTCACACGTCTGGGGATATCGAACATGTTGCTCGTCGTATTATTAGATATAAACACCACGTTTCCCTTTGCAACCGACGCTGCAGCAGACACCTCCTGCAGAAGCGCCTTGGTTTTTCCTGTACCCTTTGTACCGATAAGTAATTTAACCATTTTAAATTCCTCCATTCTTAAGAAGCTGCCGCTTCATTAAAATTATTTTTCAAGTCTTGCTTCAAGCTCAGCCTGCATATCCGTATATCCCGGCTTTCCGAGAAGCGCGAACATGTTTTTCTTGTACGCCTCAACACCGGGCTGATTGAACGGATTAACGCCGAGGATATATCCCGATATACCGCACGCCTTCTCAAAGAAATATACGAGCTTTCCGAAATAATATGCGTCAATCTTCGGAACTCTCACCGCGAGATTAGGCACTCCGCCGTCAGTATGCGCAAGCGCCGTACCCTGTGAGGCCTTGAGATTTACAAAGTCTACCGACTTGCCCGCAAGGAAATTCAATCCGTCCAGATCGTCTTCATTTTCCTTTATAACTACATTTTTTCTCGGTTCGTCTACCAGCACGGCTGTCTCGAACATAAGCCTCTGTCCATCCTGGATATACTGCCCCATCGAATGAAGATCCGTTGAAAAATCCGCGGCAGCCGGGAATATCCCCTTATTGTCCTTTCCTTCGCTCTCGCCGTAAAGCTGCTTCCACCATTCACCGAAATAATGAAGAGCCGGCTCGAAGTTGATCATCATCTCTATAGTTTTGCCCTTCCTTGAAAGACAGTTCCTTACTGCCGCATACTGATAGCACATATTCTTAGACAGATCCGGATCATTATATTCCTCTCTACCGTCAGCCGCACCCTGCATCATAGCATCTATATCTATGCCTGCCGCCGCGATAGGAAGGAGCCCGACTGCGGTCAGAACGCTGAAGCGTCCGCCTACATCGTCAGGAACAACGAAGGTCTCATAGCCTTCCGCGTCCGCAAGAGTCTTCAATGCCCCCTTCGCCTTATCCGTTGTGGCATATATCCTGCCCTTTGCGCCTTCCTTACCGTACTTATCTTCAAGTATTTCCTTAAATATTCTGAAAGCTATAGCCGGTTCTGTAGTCGTACCGGATTTGGATATCACATTTACTGAGATATCCTTGCCCTCACATGCCTCTATGAGCTCTGCGAGATAAGTCGAGCTTATGCTGTTGCCCGCATAGAATATCTGAGGGCCGTTCCTAAGCTCTTTAGATACGGCATTTGCAAATGAATGGGAAAGCATTTCTATCGCAGCTCTAGCTCCGAGATATGAACCGCCTATTCCGATCACCACAAGAACATCCGAATCAGATCTGATCTTTTCCGCCGCAGCCTTTATGCGAGCAAATTCTTCCTTATCATAATCCACCGGCAGATCTACCCAGCCGAGAAAGTCATTTCCCGCACCGGACTTGTTTGCGATCGTTTCATGCGCAGAACGGATAAAAGGCGCCATAGCGTCTATCTCCTCCTGTGAAACAAAACCTGCAGCCTTTGAATAATCAAAAACCAAATTACTCATTATTGACCTCCTTTATTTTTATATTAGACAGCCGCACAGCCTTTCAACCGCCGCGCCGCTGCTTCATTTTTTTGATAGTCATATTGTATAACTCTATTTTACAACATTTCCACTAATAAATCAAGCTGTTTTTAGAAAAAACTTTACTTCGCAAAAAAAATATGTTATACTATATATAATAAGAGTAAGGAAATTTTTATTGATCACAGCGCTTTCAGCGGTATATCCCGGCTGTCGCGGGAATGTACCACAGCGCTGACGGAGGAAATGATGGCAGAAAAGAAAGACAGTGTAAAAGTGATCGCGCAAAATAAAAAAGCCAGGCATGAATATTTTATTCTTGAGACCTATGAATGCGGGATCGAACTTTTCGGAACAGAAGTTAAATCCATACGTCTTGGAAAAGTGAATATATCAGACTCTTACGCCGGAATAAACCGCGGCGAGGTCTGGATAAAAGGAATGAACATCAGCCCGTTCGAGCAGGGGAATATCTTTAACCGTGATCCGCTCCGCGAAAAAAAGCTGCTGATGCATAAGCGTGAGATCCTTAAGCTTTCACAGCGGCTCAAAGAGGATGGATTATCCCTTGTTCCGCTCAAGGTCTATCTCAAGGGCTCGCTCGTAAAGGTCGAGCTCGCGCTGGTCAAAGGCAAAAAGCTCTACGACAAGCGTGAGGATATCGCCAGACGCGATGCAAAGCGCAGCATGGACAGGGCGGTAAAGCAAAGAAGATACTGATAAGCTAAGGGGCTGTCGCTTTTAGTGCAGAACGCTAAACAGCTTTATAAAGCCATTTAGTTATCTGCGCTAAAAGCGGCAGCCCACTCTTGACTTTTAAATTATTTATCTATAAACAAGTGCCTTGGGAGTCCGTCCACCATAAACGGCGACAGCTCACCTATGATAAGCGGTGATGCATATTCATTGAATTCCCTTGACACGTATGTACCATCATCTGTTATCCATTCAAGCGGTACACATTTTTCCACATTCGCCACGAGATTTACGTCATAAAGTCCCGTTTTCGTCTGATACGGCGCATTCGATATCCTTTCTATCGTCACCATCTTGCCGGTCTCACCGTTAAGAGCCGCCTGAACAGCGTCAGCTCCCACGGTAAAGGCTTCTGTTATATCACGTCGCGAAACAATATGCGATGCACACCGCTGCAGCGTTGAAAACACTATACCGCGCGATTTTATCCCTGTCTGCTCGCCGAGAAAATCTGCAAGATACAGAGCCGTGCCGCCCAATGCCTTATGACCGAATGAATCCTCAAATACATTCTTTTTATTAGCTTCGCATACATACATGCCGTCAGCCGTCTTTATCCCTTCCGATACCGCTATAACAACGGTGGTCTGATATTTCTTTATCTCCTCTATCTTCTTCAGGAACTTCTCATGGTCAAACTCCACCTCAGGCAGGTATATGAGATCCGGACCTGTACAGTCCTCTGCCCTCGACAGAGCTGCGGCGGCTGTGAGCCATCCGGCATTTCTTCCCATTATCTCTACTACAGTTATGGAATCAGTCGGATATGTTTTAGCGTCTCTTATTATCTCCTTCATAGCCGAGGCGATATACTTCGCCGCGCTGCCGTATCCCGGCGTATGATCAGTTGCCGCCAAGTCATTGTCTATCGTTTTAGGAACACCCATGAACCTTATATCACTGTTTATTGATTTAGCGTAATTTGACAGTTTTTTTATCGTATCCATGGAATCATTTCCGCCGATATAGAAGAAATA
>CAJFVT010000088.1 GCA_904420525.1 uncultured Clostridia bacterium
AGGCAACTGAATATCTGCTTGCCATGTAGAAATTTCATCGGTTCCGTTTGCCACTATATCTATGACAGCAGAACTTGATGTACTTTTGTCTTTATTATAGACTAACGATATTCCTTCTGTTATATCATCTGCTGCATTAACGTTAGCAATACCTACACAAGCTGTTGCTAACATAGCAATAGAACAAACAAATGATATTAATTTATTTGTTGTCTTCATATTTGCTCCCTTCAATTATCAAATTATTCTTATAATGCAGGGATACTATATCCCTGCATTAATAAGCCAGATTAAATTCACGTAAATACTGCTTATTCAGTAGCTTTTACGGTTATTCTTTTTCCAACATTAGCGTTATCCTCTGTATCCTGATAAACGCTCTTTGTCGCAATGTAGGTAGCATCATTCATTCTGCTTGCTCCATCAAGATTTGCATCACCAATGATTACCGTTCCATCTTCAGGAGCCTCGTCTAAACCTGAAACATATTCATATCCAACGCCAACATTTGCATTATCTTCAGTATCCTGATACAAGCTCTTTGTTGCAACATATGTAGCATCATTCATTCTGCTTGCTCCATCAAGATTTGCATCACCAATGACTATCTCAATCGTCTCACCAGGACCCGGATCTACTCCACCTGAGGTATATGTAAACTGACCGGTCTGAACATTGCCGTTTTCGCCGCCTACACGGATCTGATATGTAGCGCCTTCCTCAAGAGCACGTACAGGCACATCAGTCTCAAGCAATACCTGATCTGTTGTGTCGCCGTCTTCCTGATTGATAGCTACAACTATCTCATTCGCGTTTTCGTTTGTTACAGAATCGGTTGCTTCACCTTTGAATATCAAAAGTGTCTGTGACTTACCGCTTGCGGCAACGCCGCTGAGCGACAGTACGCCGTCTGTATATTCAGCGGTAATCGTATCTGCTGCCATTGCTGAAGCTGCCATTGCTGCTGATACAACTGAAACTGCTGCTACAGCCAACAAAGTTTTAGATAATTTCTTCATCTTCTTACCCCTTTTCATTAAAAATATAAATTTTTTGCTTGCTGTGCGCATCGAAAAATTGCGGACCGTGACGCGCTCACAATGCTATATTCATATATCTATATTATAAACCAGAACAGATCAAATTGCAATAATTTTTTTATATTTTGATTATTTTTGTGCACTGTGCACACAAACTCGTCCTAAATATGTTTAACCTGTCCATGTCTCTTTCTTCATTGCTGTCTGAGACTTACCGGTTTTCCAAAATATTTTATACACCCATAAGCTCACGTATCATTTCTTCACTGTAACCCAGAGCACGCATCCTCTCCGCCAGCGCAGCCTTTGCTTTCGTCTCACCTCTGTTCGGTTCCTTGTTTATTCCAATTATACCATTTTGGTTATTGTACGTCAAGTGCAAATCCCTCATTTAACATAGTTCTGCCCGTGCAAAAAACCGGAGCTGCTTTCGCAGCTCCGGCCTCTCTCAGAATTCCTCTTCTCTCTCAAGCTTTTTTACCAGCTTCATAACATGCTTTTTGTATTCCCTGCTGCTGACGCGCACTGCCACATCAGGATTTACAGAATATATCTCGCCTATAACATCAACGACCCTTTTGGGATCATAGCCGTATATGCACATAAACGAGCACTCTCCTCCAAAGGTCTCAACATAGAACAGATCCATTCCTGAGATAAGCTCCTTCTTGGCCTTTCTTTTTGAATGCTCATATGGATACAGCGCTCTTGCGAGACGCTTTCCGGCTATAGTCGCATTTCGCTTTATATATTCCTTTGTTCCCACCAGCACCAGAGACACCTCATCAACAGGGATCTCCGTCAGCTTTGTCTTTGACGGTACCATCTCGGAGAAAAATCCGCCGTTTACATCATAGGGCAGAAAATCATTCACCCAGCTTTTCATATAAAGCATACCGTTCTTTACCTTTATATATGTTCCGAATACACTGTTTATCCGAAGCAGCATCAATACCACAAATATGAGCGCTGACGCGGCAAACATTATCCCAAACGCTGTTCTTCCGGTGGTTATATCAAATATCGCCATACCGATGCTGAAAAGCGCAAACAGCCCGAAAATCAATATTATAACAAGCGCGCGTATCCTTATTTTCGAATCCGCACATGCTTTGACCTGATACCCCGACATATAAAAACCCCCTGATCCTTTTACCGTTTAAAACGCCACTCGTCTGCCTCCGCAGAACTGCGATGAATAATACGGTGTGTCTATCGACTGATACTGGACCACCGCACCCGTATGCGGAGCATGTATCATTATCCCGTCGCCGACATATATACCGACATGGTGAACATCGCCGTTCTTCTGGAAGAATACGAGATCTCCCGGCTGCAGCTCCTCACGGCTCACCGCGATACCGTCATAATACTGATCCTGCGATACACGGCTCACATCTATTCCGAGCGACTTGCATACATACTGAACAAGTCCGGAACAGTCAAAGCCCGCCGGAGTCGTTCCTCCCCAGACATACGGAACACCGAGGTACTTCTCAGCCTCCTCTACTATCGCCTGACCGCTGCCGCTTCCGGCTATCGACATACCGCTGCTTCTGTACAGCGCAGAAACAGCCGTCTGCTCCTTGATATCCCTCGTTTCGGAGCCTGTGAAATACTCGACCTTCTGCTGCATAGCGGCAAGTCTTGAATATTCCGCCGTAGCCTTTACCTTCTTTTCGGTTATCTTCTTTTTTGTTACTGTTCTGCCGTTCGCTCCTGTCACCTCAACGAAATCCTCGTCATAGAAATATACTATTCCCATATCCTTATCCTCATAGACAGGGTAAAATCTTTCACCCTCCTCAAGGATATATTCCGTTATGACCGGCTCAGGCTGCTTTACAGTAAACTTTGAGGATGCCTGTGCTTTTACCGTGTTATCATCATCGCCGCGCCTTATTGCGCTTACATACACATAATAAGTCCCCGGCTCGATATTCTGCACTGTTGCCGTTTGAGCGTCAACAAGCTTTTCGGAAAGCATGAGCTTTCCCTCCTCGTTGTATATATCCACGATAAAATCGTGATACAAGCTGCTTTCCCATGATATATCTATATAGTCGTTATCTATGATCACGTTTGCCTGCGGCGAGATAAGCTCTATACCGGTATCATAAGCACTGCCGCAGCTTATGATAAATTCCTTTCCGTCCTTGACACCTTCATCAGTCACTGCGCCGACAGTCACAGAATAATCCTTTCCGTTCGTGAAAAGCTCCGAATCAAAGCTGAGCGTAGTTCCATCCGTTTTTATATAGCTGTTTACAATATATTCATCATCTTCAATAGAATATATGCGCACGTAATATTCATCGGCTACACTCTTTTCAAGCTCTATCTCAAGATCACTGCCCGGCTCTATCACTGAATTTTCCGCAGGTGCGGCGATCACAGGGCTTCCCTCCGGAACAGCCGCTTCCTCCGCCGCCGCATCCGCCGCGGGTGTGCTTTCCGGCTCCTCTGTGACTTCGCCTGACAGACCGTTCTCTAAAAGCACAGCAGTGTCAGCCGTTTCCGACGCCGCCTGCGATACGCTTGATATTATACCGCTGCCGGTAAAAGACATCGCGCTGACAGCGTTCTCCTCCGAGGGAGCAGGCGTCTGCTCTGCCGGCTCAGGAGTCTGCACAACATCGGCCGCGGGTACCTCTGATCCCGCCGGAGCGGCTGTGCTTTCCTCCTCCGTTTCAGCCTCCGCAGTCTTAGGAAGCGTATCTTCATCAGCGCCTGAAATGTCAACTGTGTTTTCAAGCTGCTCCCTGCTTCCCTCACTGCTCTCTATGCTCGCCACAAGCGTATAATCAGGAGTTATAGACGTGCCTATGCCTATGACCTCATCATCACTATCCATTGCTGCGCTGCCGCTCTCAACAAGCTTTCCGTATACAGAAAATACATCATAGCCCGAAACATGCATCGCTCCGTCAGCCTCACCGGCTCCGTCCGTTACAGTTTCAGCAAGCTCTATGTATTTAGGCTGTACAGCCATGCCTGCCGCGTTTTCCCACAATGCGCCGCCCACTTTCAGCGGCTCAAGTCCATTTTTAACACGATATGAATTTATCATATCTGCCAGCTCATATGCTCTTATATCCGAATTGGCGCTTGTAATATCTGATGTGACACTGTATGGATTATACAGCACCGCATCTATCCTTTCCTCTGTGTCTGTTAAAAAGCTGTACGCGTCATCCCCCGCATATTTCTGCGTAAGAAGGTAGTCGTCACCGCTTTTTATCCCATCAGTACTGAAATCAGATGAGTTTGTGAAAAATGCGCATATCCTGCCCTCCGTCACACCCACCATCATGAATTTGCTGTAGTCGGAATTATATATGTACCATTCAAATCCGCAGTCGCTTTCATCGATCCTGTCCGGTTCACCGAGTTTATCCGTCACAGTTTCTATATTAGCACCGATCGTGACCTCTGTACCGGCCGCGTCAAAGGAAACATCCTGCATGAACATATCATAAAGCAGATCCACAAGTATGGAACAGCTGCTCCAGTTCACGGTCTTATTCGGTTCAGTGTCAACTCCGCCGTTTATTATGCCATGCTTTATCATAAACGCATATCCTACACGGTTTTCCTCGTCTATAAGCGCATTGTCGAAGCATCGGTTCATGATCTCATCGACCTCCGAGCTTTCAAGCGCATATGAATCGTCAAAGTCGATTATTGTCTTGTACAGGACAGTCATAGCGTCCTGCTTGCGCATGCTCACAGCTTCCGAAACAGACTCCAGCTCATCGGCATTCACAAAGCCCAAAGCAACCGATTTTCCAAGAAAATTATTTCTGCTGTCGTCTCCCGGTATCGGAGCAGCCTGAGCTTCACCGTTGTTCAGCTTCTCATACAGAGCCACCGCCTGCTCCAGCATATCATATTCTGAAACCTCCGCATCCTCTGCCAAAGCCGATACGCCTGTATGTGCTATCCCTGCGGCCGCGACCGCCGATAACATCATAAGCTTCAGCATGCTTAGCTTCAATACATCTGCCAATTCGTTCAGTCCCTTCCAGTTTTGAATATTTATTAACCATACCTATATATTCCATATGCTGATCTACTATTTTATTATAGCAGAAAATTGTGATATTGTCTATATCTTTTTGATGAATTTTTTATGAATGTCCTTTATTTATCGCTGCGTTATTGACATTTGCTCCGAAAAAAGGTAAAATAGATATATAATTTTTTTACGAACGGAGAGATTCATATATGCTCGATAAGCTCAAAGCGCTTGAAGAACATTTTGCTTTTATTTCGGAGAAAATAAGCGATCCTGAGATCATTGCGGACCAGGATACATGGCGCGGCTACTGCCGTGAACACAGTGAGCTTTCTCCGATCATTGATGAATACCATATATATCAAAAAGCACTGGATACAATAGCCGAAGACAAGGATATGATAAATTCAACGGACGATAAGGAGCTTTTGGAAATGCTGCACGATGAGCTTTCCGAGGCGCAGAAAAACGCAGATGAAAGCGAGGAGCGGCTCAAGCTCCTTTTGATACCTAAGGATCCAAATGACGATAAGAATGTTATCATGGAGATCCGCGGCGGTACAGGCGGCGAGGAGGCTGCTCTTTTTGCGGCAGACCTGATGCGTATGTACAGCATGTACGCTGAGTCGCACCACTGGAAAACAGAGATACTCAGCTCCAATCCCACCGAGCTCGGCGGGTATAAGGAGATCTCATTTCTTGTTAACGGCAAGGGCGCATATTCCCGGCTCAAATACGAAAGCGGAGTCCATAGGGTCCAGCGCGTACCGGAAACAGAATCGGGAGGAAGGATACACACCTCAGCCGTTACGGTTGCTGTACTCCCGGAGGTAGAGGAGGTAGAGGTCGAGATAAACAGGAACGATCTGCGCATAGATGTATTCAGAGCCGGAGGTCCCGGAGGACAGTGCGTCAACACCACTGATTCCGCGGTGCGTATAACGCACATCCCCACAGGGATAGTCGTATCGTGTCAGGACGAAAAATCACAGCTGCAGAACAAGGAAAAAGCAATGAAGATCCTGCGCTCGCGTATCTATGACGCCATGGAAGCGGAACGAAGCCGTGAAATAGCCGACACTCGGCGGTCGCAGGTAGGGTCAGGCGACAGGAGCGAGAGGATACGCACCTATAACTTCCCTCAGAGCCGCGTTACCGATCATAGGATCAATATGACTATATACAAGCTCGACCAGTTCCTTAACGGCGATATGGACGAGATCATAGACGCGCTTATCACAAGCGACCGTGCCGCGATGCTCGCCGACGGCGCGGACGCTCAATAATATTATTATATAGGTAATTGCAAAACGCGGCAGCGTTTTGTAATTACTTCCCTATTCCGGGGTGCTCGAGGGTATTGCCCTCGAATTGGATCAATTTCTGACGACATGTGCGTCAGAAATTGGGGGTTAAAAAAGTTTCAACGAACAGTTTTATTCTATCGGATGGAACTTTTTTAACCTACCTATGCTTGACGGATTGCGAAACGACTGTTTCGCAATCACCTAATATTATTATCAGGAGGACAAACTTATGGAACACAAATCTTTAAATGGTAAAACTGTCGTTATCACCGGCGGCAGCGGAATACTCTGCCGTGAATTTGCTTATGCGCTGGCAAGGCAGCGAATGAACGTTGCCGTTATCGGCAGAACGCTTTCAAAGCTTCAGGAGGTCACAGATAAGGTCAATGAGCTCGGCGGCAAGGGACTTGCCGTTACAGCCGATGTTACAGATCCGGAGGCTGTTAAAGCGGCAAAGGAGAAGATCAACAGCGAGTTCGGACCTGTCGATATACTCATAAACGGCGCAGGCGGAAATCATCCGCGCGGCACTACCTCAAAGGAATACTTTGAAGCAGGCGACATAGAAGATCCGGATGTAGTATCGTTCTTCGATCTCAAGCCTGAAAATTTCAGCTATGTTTTTGACCTGAATATCGTTGGGACAGTCGTTCCAACACAAATATTCCTTCCTGATATGATAGGCAGAGAAGGTGTTTCGGTAATTAATGTCGCCTCAATGTCCTCATACAAGGCTATAACACGCGTAAGCGCGTATTCGGCAGCCAAAGCGGCTATAGTGAACTTTACGGAATGGCTGGCGGTACACTTCGCAAATTCCGGAGTGCGTGTAAACGCTATTGCACCCGGATGGTTTGAGACTGCTCAAAATCAAGCTCTGCTCCATAATCCGGACGGCTCGCTTTCAAACAGAGCCAAAAAGGTAATAGCACACACACCTTACGGAAGGTTCGGCCGTCCGGAGGAGCTTACAGGCACTATACTATATCTTGCAGACGCCGAAATGTCCGGATTTGTTACCGGCGCTACGATACCTGTTGACGGCGGCTTTAATGCTTACTGCGGCGTTTGATCATGCAAGGCTTTGAAAACAGTCCGCAGATAGTCGAGATAAAAAATGTGCTCCGAGAGCTGTTTTTATCCATGGGAGACAGCCTGAAAAACGCGTGGCTCTCCTTTTACGACTGGCTTAAAAATGTTCCGCTGCCCCTGCCGCCCACAATGCTCAAGCTGTTCAGCAACAACAAAGCGAACCTCATAATATTCCTGGTGTTCTCCGCATATGTGATATTTATCAATATCAGGACATTTTCACTGTTCGCTGTCGATAAAAAGCATGCTGTCAAAAAGAAGGGACGGATACCAGAAAGCAGACTTTTCAGATATATGTGGCTCGGCGGCGCGCCGGGCGCGGCGCTGGCGATGCTGTTTTATCATCATAAAACGCATCACAAAAACTTTACAGTAACAGTTATCGTCCTGCTGGCAGTACAGCTCATATTATTCAGCTTTATATTGGGCTTTCTGGGATTTTGGACATTTTTTTAAAAAAGACTGGATTTTTACGCCGGTTTATGCTACAATATACTAGGGCGTATCTGTGCGCCCTAGTATCATAAGATGATCCGGAAAGGACAGATAGAAATGGAACTTAAAGATTTGATCGCAGATCCAAATGATCGTTTAAGGATCATACAGGAGCTCGTTCCCGGCAAGCAGATAACGCTTGCACACGTTATAGCAAGCCCCGACCCTATCTTATATAATAAGCTCGGCCTTAATCCTGAGCTGGACTTCACAGGCAGCGCAATCGGTATCCTGACGGTAAGCCCGGCCGAAACTGCAATTATCGCGGCTGATATCGCAACAAAATCCGCAAATGTAGATCTCAGCTTCGTTGACCGTTTCTCCGGTACTCTTATAATCACCGGCATGGTCTCGGATGTTGAGTCGGCGCTGCGCGCTATCACCGATTACTGCCGCAATAAGCTTGGCTTTACCGTTTGCGAGCTGTCGAAAACATGAAGAAAATAATACTCGTCGGCCGCTCTGAGGCCGGTAAAACAACGCTTACACAGGCGCTTAAGGGCGAAAAGATACGCTATCATAAAACACAGTACGTTAACCGCTTCGACGTTATAATCGACACGCCGGGCGAATATCTGCAGGCAAAGGGCTACGGAAATGCCCTTGCCATGTATACCTTTGAAGCAGACGTCGTAGGCATACTAATAAATGCCTGCGAACCGTTTTCACTTTTCCCTCCGGCAGTCACTCCGGTCTGCAATCGTGACGTTATAGGGATCATAACGCATATAAACAGCCCTTATGCCGATGTGCCTCAGGCGCGGCGCTGGCTTGAGCTGGCAGGCTGCAGAAAGATATTTGAAGTGGACAGCAAGACCGGTGACGGCGTATGGCAGATAATCGAGTATCTCCGCGAGGACGGAGATGTTATGCCATGGGAAGAAGATAACTCATCAACAAAAAAAACGTCTGATTGATCAGACGTTTTTTTTGATGCTTCAGCTCGCATAAAGATCGTCCACTTCTCCGCCGAAGTGCTTATAGGCCTCCTGCATCTGAACATCCACGGTCGTTTCAAGCTGCTCAAATTTCTCCTTGAGCCTTATCTGTGTCGGTATATCCAATACACCTGAATCCGTTAAACCGTTTTCCGATTGGAATGTCCTTATCGCTTCAGCCAGATCAGTATTGAAAACATCATTTCCCATGTTTCCTATATAATATCCCATTATACCGAGCCGTTCCTTTGCCGCTGTTACATTCGCGCCTGACGAGCCTACCGATGCAGGCTCCAGGAAATCAAACTTCGTATAGCCGGTGGTATCTATCTTCTTTGTGTAGTTTGATACTTCAACATCCGGCATTAATCCGATATGATCTATCTCATTCCCGTTTCTCGTCAGATACTGTCCTATAGTGAGCTTGAACACCATTCCGTTCATAAGCGAATACGTACTCTGGATGACTGCCTTTCCGTAGGTCTTTTCACCCATTAGTATCCCGACTCCGGAATCCTGTATCGCGCTCGCAAGTATCTCAGCTGATGACGCGGTATTTCCGTTTACCAGCGTTACTATCTCATACGGCACGTCTTCAAGCTCTGATGAATATGTATAATTAAGCGATTCATCTCTGTATGATACATCTATTATCTTTCCGGCCGGCACGATCTCATTTGCGATCTCCGCCGCAGCCGACACAAGTCCGCCAGGATTATTTCTCAGATCCAGGATCAGCTTTGTGACTCCGTTTTCCTTCATATGATCCGATACTTCCTTGAACTCCTCTGCTGTATTTGCCGAGAATGAAAGTATCTGTATATATCCTATATTTCCGGTAAGTATGCCTCCGGAAACGGTACTGTTGTTTACAGCTGTTCTCGTTCCGGTTATCTCTACCTCTGTACCGTCACGGTCAACGGTTACAAGAACAGTCGTTCCCAGCTCTCCGACTATAAGGTTCCTCACCTCAGCTATACTGCTTCCAACGACATTTATGCCGTCGACCTTCACGATCTTATCACCGATCCTGAAGCCGCTTTGTTCGGCAAGGCTGTTTTCCTCCACAAAATCGACTATCTCAACATATTCGCCGTTCTGCTGCATGCTTATGCCAAGCCCGTAAAAGGTCTTGTTCAGCTCGTTTGTATACTCCACATACTCGTCATATGTGTAAAAATCCGAATAATCGTCAAGACTGTGCAGAGCAGCCTTGAGCAGACTCACCAGCCCCTCATCTCCGTTCTCACCGAGATATGCCGCTACACCCAGCTTCATTATATCCTCAGCCGTATATGAATCATCGAGATATCTCTCAGCAACATATCCCGCTATCATCTCATACGCCTGATACTGCACTGTATTGTCCAGCTTATCCTCAAGGATATCGGGCGCTCCCGATGCCTCAGGGTCCGCCTCGCCGTCTCCTTCAGCCGCCTCCGTCTCCTCGGGCTTTGCCGTTGCGGCCGCGTATTCCTCCGATGTTTCTACTATATTCCCGTAATCGCTGATAACATCGCCGTTTGCCGCAAGCACGGCAGTCTGCGCCGATATTACCGATACTGCCAGCAATACCGAAAGTAATTTTTTCATGGTCATGTACCTTTATAATCTACCTTTCTATTTTGATTGTCATTTTGTTTAATAATTTATCTCCCCCGGCATACAGCAAATACTCAAGCTTTGCTGTGCCGCCGTTTTCATCAAGGCTGTATTCTACACTTCTTGTATCGAGCTTCATAGCTATAGAGCCGTACGGCGTTTTATAATCGAATTCTGTTTCCCTGCCAGGTATATATACCATTTTTGAGCCGAACTCGCCTGTGCGCCTTATCTCCGCCGCGCCGTTTTCAAATTTCAGCATTACCTTTGAATTCCCTGAGCTGTAGGATATATAAAACACGCCGCGCGCATATCTGTATGAGCATTGTGCAAATTCCTCTACAGTATCGGAAAAGCCTTCTCCGCTCTGCATATTTGCGACCGCTATGCTGAACCCGCCTCCAGAAAAATCATCTCTGTAATCCATTGATCCTCCGGTGTTATTTTACTCTTTCCTCAGCCAGCTCAATGAGTCTGTCAAGAAGCTCGGAATAGCCTATGCCCGCTGCATCCCACAGCTTCGGATACATGCTTATATTCGTAAAGCCCGGCAGAGTGTTTATCTCATTGAGTACTACAGATCCGTCTGAATACCTTACAAAGAAATCTACTCTCGAAAGCCCCTGTCCGTCGAGAGCCCTGAATGCCCGCACTGAATATTCGCGTATCCTTTCATATGTATCCTTCGGAAGCTCCGCCGGTATGACGAGGACTGTGGAGTCATCATTATACTTTGCGTCAAAATCGTAATATTCAACAGTAGGCTTTATCTCACCTATCTCCGCGGCCTTTGCGTCAGAATTGCCCAAGACCGCACATTCTACCTCATGACCGTCTATATGCTCCTCGACCAAAATCTTTCTGTCGTATACCGCCGCATTTTCCAGAGCCGCGATAAGCTCGGCTCTGTCGTGAGCCTTGCCGATACCGACAGATGAGCCGGTCCGAGCCGGTTTAACAAAGCATGGATAACCCAGCTTTTCCTCTATTTCATCCGCACACGCTTCAAAATCATCCGATGACGAAAGCGTCACCCACGCCGCCTGCGGTATCCCGGCAGCCTCAAAGATTATCTTTGAATATGCCTTATCCATAGCATTCGCCGAGGACAGGACCCCCATACCAACATACGGTATATGTGAAAGCTCAAAAAGCCCCTGAACAGTTCCGTCCTCTCCGTACTCTCCGTGAAGCACAGGGAATATCACATCGATGCCTATAACCTCATATGTACCCTCGGAACATACCATTATTCCTTTTTTTGACGGGTCCGGTGCTATAAATGCAGTTCTGAGATGGTCTGTATCCATCTCCCATGCACCGCTCTCAATAAGCTCCCAGTCACCGGTGAACAGCTGCCATCTGCCGTCCTTGGTTATCCCTATGGTATATATATCATATTTATCCGTATTGAGATTATTCAATATGGAAGTCACCGATTTCTGCGATATCTCATGCTCCGGAGACTCTCCTCCGAATATTACACACAGCTTCTTTTTCAAGAAAACATCCTCCTATCCCGTTTACAGCATAATACATATCGACACACGCCGCAAATGTTAATACTGTATCATTTCTATCATACTCCATTCGAGCGAAAATTTCAAGTGATATGACAAACTTTTTAAAAAAATTTAAAAAATGCTTCCAATCTTTTAGCTTCCTGCCATATTTCTGAGCTTTTTCAGGATCTCTTCAAAATATCCCGGAAGCTCTGAATCAAATCTCATCAGCTCATTGGTCTCCGGATGCACAAATCCGATGGTTTTCGCATGCAGGAGCTGACCGTTTGTTTTGAATTGCTCCTTTTTGCTACCATATACCGGATCTCCGACTATGCTGTGACCTATATGCGCCATATGCACCCTTATCTGATGTGTACGGCCCGTTTCAAGAGTACATTCAACATAGGTATACCGTCCAAAGCGCTCAAGAACACGGTAATGCGTTACCGCTCTGCGTCCGCCGCAGACCACCGCCATCTTCTTTCTGTCGTTCGGGTTCCTTCCTATCGGAGCATCTATTGTTCCATCATCGTTTTTTATGTTCCCGTTTACTATGCAGCGGTACTGCCTAAGCGCCTTGCGTTCCTTAAGCTGGGCACTCAGCTGCTCATGGGCGGCATCTGTTTTGGCTACCACCAGCAGCCCGGAGGTATCCTTATCTATCCTATGCACTATCCCCGGACGTATTACACCATTTATCCCGCTGAGCCTGCAGTGGTATAAAAGCCCGTTTACGAGCGTGCCGTCCGGATTTCCCGGCGCGGGATGAACTACCATTCCCTGCGGCTTATTTACCACTATCAGACTGTCATCCTCGTATACGATATCAAGAGGGATATCCTGCGGCTCAGCCTCAAGAGCCTCCGGCTCCGGCAGCTCCGCCGTTATAATGTCTCCGGGACTGAGCTTATGCTTTTTGTCAGCATACGCGCCGTTCACCTTAACCATACCGTCAGAGGCAAGCTTAGCCGCATAGCTCCTCGAAAGAGAGCTGTTCTCCGACAAAAACTTATCAAGCCTCATCCCAGCGCCGGCGCCGTCTACCGCAAGCTCAATTTTCTCCGCGCTGCTCATCCAGACTTCCCTTCTTCTCTCTGTCAAAAAACATCACATATACTACCGCTGTCACCGCTCCCGCAACTATCGCCGCATCAGCAATATTAAACACAGGGAAATCAAACCATTTTATCGATATGAAGTCTACCACATACCCATAGAATATCCTGTCCACAGCATTGCCTAATGCTCCGGCAAACAGCAGTGCGACCGCCGCCTGCTTCATTGCCCTATCAGGCTTTTTTACGAACCAGTAAACAGCGGCGCAAATACAGAAAAGTATCGACACTATTCCCAGTATAAGCGTCATATCACTGAACAGTGAAAAGGCCGCTCCGGTATTCCTGACATATATGAAATCAAAAAATCCCGGCAGCTCGCCTATCCTGCTGCCCTCACTGTAATTTGTCATCACTATATGCTTTATTATTCTGTCTGCTGCTATGATCACCGCTGCGGCAGCTGCCCATATCAGAGTCGCAGCGGCAAAGCTTTTCTTTTTCACCATATATTTTACCCTCCAAAGGTAAAAACCCATTTATTCTTTATTGCTCGGAAATATATCCGATGGCCTCAAATATCTCCGCCTCACTGACATCACGCGTCTGTATCACCTCGCCGATGCGGACCGGCAGCACAAATTTCAGCTTTCCCTCCGACTTCTTCTTATCCTTCTGCATGAACGAATATATTTTTTCAGCCGGAGGCAGCTTCGTTTTCAAGGCGAAGCCGTATTCAGCCAGCACAGCCTCCAGATCCGCAAGTGCGTCCGCGCCGATCATGCCGCGCTTTACAGCTATATAAAACGCAGCCTCCATACCCAGACCCACGCATTCGCCGTGCGTCATTCCGAATTCGAGCGCCGATTCTGCCGCGTGTCCGATAGTATGACCGAAATTCAGTATCGCCCTCAGCCCGTTCTCCTTCTCGTCACATTCAACGACCTCAGCCTTTATGCCGCAGTTTCGCTTCGCCATTCGTATAAGGACCTCCGCATCAAGCGATCTGACCTTATCAGAATTCTTCTTGAGAAATGAATAAAACTCAGCGTCACGTATTATGCCGTGCTTTATAACCTCTCCCATTCCCGACACAAATTCCTTCTGCGGAAGAGTCTTCAGTGTGCTTACATTTATGTATACGAGTCTTGGCTGATGAAACGCACCGAGTATATTTTTGCTCTCCATGAAATCGATGCCGGTTTTTCCGCCCACTGAGCTGTCAGACTGCGACAGCAGCGTTGTCGGTATCTGAACAAAATCTATCCCGCGCATATATATCGCCGCGGCAAAGCCTGCCATGTCTCCCACAACACCTCCGCCAAGCGCAAGTATCATGCTCTTCCTGTCAAGTCCTTTTTCAATACAGGCTCTGCAGATACCCAATATAGCTTCCATATTCTTATTCTGCTCGCCTGCAGTGAACGCATAAACAGAGCAGTCATAGCCGCTCCCTTTCAGCAAACGCTCCACTTCTTCCGCATACAGTCCCTTAACGTTCGAGTCGGTAACTATAAGCAGCTTCCTTGGCGCTTTTAGCTTTTTAAGCTCATCCGCCAGCCCGCTAAAGCTGTCGGAAAAGCATATATCGTATGAATTCTCTCCCAGGTTAACATAAAGTCTGTCCATGTGTCTTCCTCCCCGCGCAGCAGCATAAATGCCGCGCTCTAGAATTTTATTACACCGAATCGGCAAGATCTAAAGATGCAGCGGCATTGAGCGACATATCGGCACGCGTGCCGTTCATATATTCAAAGTATCCTGCCGAGCCTATCATCACCGCATTATCGGTGCACAGCTCAAGAGGCGGGTAGATAACTTCTATGCCCTTGTCTTCTGCCATTTTCTTCATCTTCGCTCTCAGTGATGAATTGGCCGCTACACCTCCGGCAAGCGCGATCAGCCTTGAACCCCGGCGCTGTGCCGCCTCTATCGTATGCTCACACAGCGCATCGGTAACAGCATTCTGAAATGAAGCGGCTATATCAGCTTTATTATATGCTTCGCCGCGCTGTTCAAGCTTGTGTATATGATTGATCACCGCTGTTTTAACGCCGCTGAAAGAAAAATCCAGTGAATTGTCCGCCATCCTTACACGCGGGAACGATACCGCCTCCGGATCGCCCTCCGCGGCAAGTGCGTCTATCTTCGGTCCTCCCGGATAGCCCAGACCCAGGACACGCGCGATCTTGTCAAAGGCCTCTCCTGCCGCGTCATCACGTGTCATGCCCATGATCTCATAGCTTGTGTAGTCCTTGGCATATACTATGTGGCTGTGACCTCCGGATGCGACAAGACATGTAAACGGCGGCTCCAGCTCCGGATGCGCCACATAATTCGCACAGATGTGACCCTTTATATGATGCACATTCACGAGCGGCTTTTTTAACGAATACGCCAGCGCCTTTGCCGTAGATACTCCTACGAGAAGCGCTCCGACAAGACCCGGACCATACGTTACCGCTATCGCCGTCAGCTCCTTAAAGGTAACGCCCGCCTTTTCGAGTGCTTCGTCTATAACCGCATTTATCGTTTCTATATGCCTTCTCGATGCTATCTCAGGCACTACTCCGCCGTATTTTTTATGTATGTCTATCTGTGTGTTTATAACGCTCGAAAGCACTGTGCGTCCATTTTGTACGACCGCTGCCGCAGTCTCATCGCAGGAGCTTTCTATCCCTAAGATCAATATATCTTCCATGCAGTGTCAATTCCCTTCAATCAAATTCAGCTCCATAATAACGGCGCTGTGTTCACCGTAGTAATTTTTTCTGAGATCGATCTCAGTAAAACCCAGCTTTCTGTACATACTTCCCGCAGCACTATTGGTCTCGTCTACCTCCAGCATCATGCGGCAGCAGCCCTTCTCCCCAGCCTTTTCTATAAGAGCGCGCATAAGCGCCTCTCCTATACCGCGCCGCCGCGTAGACGGCTCGACCGCGATCCTTGCAACATCCGCCGTTTCATACACGCACCAGACCCCGGCAAAGCCAAGCAGTCCTCCGCCGTCCTCCGCCGCGAAATAATACGCAAAATCCTTTTCAAGCTCTGCTGAGAGCATCTTCTCAGACCATCCGTCCTCAAAAGCTCTGCGATCCAGTTCGGCCGCATAATGCAGGTCACTGCGCTCCAGCTCTCTTATCCTGATATCCACTCTATTCTTCCGGCTCCACCGGCAGCTTCTCAGCTATATCCACCAAAGCGTCATATATCTCAGCCGCGGTCTTTTCATACTCCTCCGCATCGCCGCCGTACGGATCGGATATATCCCCCTCATCACCTGCGTATTCCTTTAGAGTGTATACCTTGCCGGGCGCGAGCGCTTCTATGAGCTGCTTATGCGCTGACGTCATAGCAAGTATCACATCCGCCATTGAGATCAGCTCATCTGTCAGCGGCTTAGTCCTGTGTCCGCTGAGATCTATTCCTCTCTCAGCCATTGCCGCGACCGCTTCATCTGTCGCTCTTTCGCCGATCTGAGCGAATACGCCCGCGCTGTCTATAAGCACATTCAGATCGTTTTTTACAGCAATGTCATTGAGCATAGCCGCTGCCATAGCGCTGCGGCATGTGTTTCCTGTGCAAACAAATAATATCTTTAACGGTTCCTGTTTCATAAATATCCATCTCCTTGATCAAAACGGCATGGTCAGACATATATGACCCGCTGTGCGGCTGATTTATACAGCCTGTTCCTTACCGCCAGTCCGTACCCGTCGCGTTCCTCAAATTCCGCGAATACGACCTCTGCACCCAGCCTGTCAAATTCACGCAGACAGCTGAACAGGTTTTTCGCATAATCACGGTTTGTCGTTCCCGCGCACAGGATGACAGCGCTGTCGTAAGCATTTCCCGACATTGTCAGAACGCCGCATACCTTATCTCTGTTCTGCTCCAAAAGCTCGTCTATCTTATTTTTCACCTCGGCCATGCCGCCCTCTACGACTGTCACCTCAGCATTAGGAGCATAGTGCTTATATTTCATCCCGGGACAAAGCGGCTTTTCACCTTCTCCAAGAGATTCGAGTATATGCGGGTCTATAATCGTTTCGGGCACAACTGCCGTCAGCTGCTCATACGTTATACCGCCCGGTCTGAGCACCACCGGTATACCTCGCGATGCGTCCACTATAGTCGACTCAACGCCCACGCTGCAGCTGCCGCCGTCCAGTATCGCATCTATCCTTCCGCTCATATCATCTATTACATGGCGCGCCTCCGTAGGACTGGGTTTCCCGGACAGATTTGCGCTCGGCGCGGCTATCGGCACGCCCGCGGCGCGTATGAACCGCTGCGCGGTATCATTCTCCGGAAAACGTATGCCCACGGTATCCATCCCGGCTGTAACAGCCCCGCCGATGCTTCCGCTCTTTTTCAATATTACAGTGAACGGTCCCGGCATAAACGCGTCTATGAGCTTCAGCGCGTTTTCACTGACCTCCGCGGCCAGCTTGTTTATTTCAGCCTTATCGGCTATGTGTACGATGAGCGGATTGTCGGACGGTCTGCCTTTGGCTTCGTAGATCCTTTCCACAGCCTCATCATTATACGCGTTCGCGCCCAGCCCGTACACCGTTTCGGTCGGGAACGCTACCAGCCCGCCCGATGCCGCTATCGCTCCCGCCGTCCTTATCCCTTCTTCATCAGTGTTCAATATTCTCGTTTCCATCTTAATCTACCGTATACGTTCTGAGCATATCATTCTTTATAGTCCAGAGCTTTTCAGAGAGATCCACATAATACTTATGCGGATTTTCAAAACGCTTAAGCTCCTCCCACAGGCCATCCACCTGCATGCTGCAGTATTCGCGAAGCACCTCCACTGAAGGCGATTCATAAACGCACTTTCCCTTTCTGAATATTCTCTTGAGAAGCGGACGCGCAAAAAATCCGGTAACACGCTTACGCTTCCACGTGAATTCAGGATCAAACAGCTCATACGGCTCGGATGGATCTATCTTCTCATCATGCAGTGTAACAACATCGGCTATCGCCTTTGATGTGTCGCTGTCATAAAGACGGTACACCTGCTTGAAGCACGGCGTGGTTATCTTTGCAACGTTCTCGCTTATCTTTATCTTAGGTATTATATTTCCTTTATCATCCTCGACTGCGGCAAGCTTGTACACGCCGCCCATTACCGGGTTTGAACGCGAGGTTATAAGTCTTTCTCCCACTCCGAACAGATCTATCTCAGCGCCCTGTATGAGCATATCGCGTATGATATATTCATCCAGAGAATTTGACGCTACTATCCCGCAGTCGCTGTAGCCCGCGGCATCGAGCATTGCACGGCATTTCTTTGACAGATACGTTATATCGCCTGAATCTATCCTGACGCCCTTCGGCCGCTTGCCCATCGGCTTCAGCACCTCGTCAAAGGTCCTTATAGCATTCGGAAGCCCGGACCTCAGCACATTATATGTGTCGATCAGAAGCGTAGTGTCATCGGGATAATTCCTTGCGTATGCCTTGAAGGCCTCCAGCTCTGTATCAAACATCTGCACCCAGCTGTGCGCCATCGTGCCAAGCGCCGGAACTCCGTACTTTTTGTCGGTAAGCACGTTCGAGGTCCCGCTGCAGCCCGCGATATATGCCGCTCTCGCTCCGTATATAGCCGCGTATGCCCCCTGCGCGCGTCTTGCGCCGAATTCCATAACCGCCCTGCCCTCAGCCGCACGCGCTATCCTGTTGGCCTTTGTGGCTATCATAGTCTGAAAATTGACTGTCAGCAGTATCATAGTCTCAACAAACTGCGCCTGTATCGCCGGGCCGCGGACGATCACCAGCGGCTCTCCGGGAAACACCGGAGTCCCCTCCGGCACTGACCACACATCACACTTGAATTCAAACTTCCTCAGATATTCCAGAAAGCCTTCAGAGAACATGTTCTTTCCGCGCAGGTATTCTATATCCTCATCGGTAAAGCTGAGATCCTCAAGATACTCGATCATCTGCTCTACCCCGGCCATGACAGCGTAACCGCCGCCGTCCGGTATTGTTCTGAAAAACATATCAAAATATACGATCTTATCACCTATGCCCTCGTTGAAAAAGCCATTGGCCATAGTGATCTCATAAAAATCCGTAAGCATTGTAAGATTATCTTTGTTCATTTATGTTCCTTTCTCTTCTGCGCATGACCGCATACGGCAAAAGGGCATTTATTCCTGAGTACACCTTATTACCGCTCTTACTCCCTTTTCATTCCTTACATCTGTATGGAGGATAAATCCATCGCTGTTCATAAACCGCTGCATATAATCGTTGCCGGTATACGGGCATAGTATCCAGTAGGACTCCGGCACATCTATATCCTCCATCATGTCGAGCGTAGGCAGGAACACATCATCCTCAGGATAGTAATGATATGCCGTCTTGCTCAGATCCGCAACGCTCTCACGCGTGAAGTTCCAGTAGTGCGAGTGATCACCGGCAACAGCCCGGTCACGAATCGAATACGGCAGCACGACCTCATTTCTGACGTGCATTATACGGCTCCGCTCCGCTGCGGTGAACTCGTCAAGAAATCCGCCGTTCAGCCATTCCCTTATATCGCTCGACTCCCAGTCATTGCTGCTTTCATCAAATGGCATAACTCCTACGCAGTCACGGCTTACCAGCAGCATTGTGCCGTCATTATACCGCTCCGCTATCTGCCACACTATGGGCTCTCCGTTCAGCCGCCCGAATTCGATCGTTGAACGAGGGAGCCGGATATAGAAAAGCCCGGTAAACACAGCCAAAGCCGTAACGGCCCCCACGAGCCGCCTGAACGGCGCGGTCACTATGCTTATTAAACATACGAAAAATAATATATCTATACAGTTTGTAAACAGAAACATGTGCTTTGCCAGATCCGCCTCACCGTTGCACAGTATAGGCAGCGCCAGATTTATCCACAGTCCCAGTATTAATATATCCAGCGCACAGATCATATATTTACGCTCCGGACTTTCTATTTTATGATTATGGATATAGAATATATTCATGAATATCATATATGCCGTTATACATATGAACGCTGCCAGTATCACCCACGGTTCATAAAGAAATTTGAGAGCCGTGCGCATATGCGACCACTCGCTGCGCTTGTCTGTCAGCTCCATTGGCACCGTTTGTGAATTGCCCACCGCCGGCGGACGTATATATGCTGAATTTTCTATCGCTTTGCACAGCTCGTTCAAAAGCCTTATCGGGTGCCTCAGATAAAACCCGGCTATATCTGTTTTGGAAACCACATCATAAAAATCGCGCTCAAATTCCTCCGAGCTTATATCTATAGGATATTCATCCTTCTCCATATAGGCGTTAGTATTTGCCAGCACCGCATACTTCTCATCCACACCCAGTTCCCTCAGATCAGCTGCCGGATCATCACTCTCCTTAGCTATCCCGAAAAATACCGCCTGATATGTGGTATCCTTATTCATCCAGTCGGGTATAGAGCTGTACAGACCGGCTATGCTTATTATGCATACGAGCGCAGAGGCTATCACCCCAAGCTTGAAAAGCGCATCCTTCCGCATTATGACTATAAGTATCGCAAGTGTAGCAACGATAAGCGAATACGGTATATTTGCCAGCTTTGCGCCGGCAAAGAAATACAGCGATATGAAAAATCCTATTGCCTTAGGCACGGTAGGACGCTTATATATCAGCATCCCGAACGCTACCAGCATCATCAGCGCCGTATACTGCAGAGGCTCGCCGTAGAATGAGTTGAAATACAGCAGATACCCGGCATCGCAGAACATAAATATAAACAGCAGGAACACAGATATCTGCACCCTTATCTTTGCATCATCAAAAAATGTGAATATGACCCATGCCGCAATGGAAAGCATGAAGATATACAGCACCGCCATATACGCTATATTATAATCCGTAAGCTCTCTGCCTGTCACGGCATTTGCTATCACATTCAGCTCCTTTGACAGCTTTATTATAAGAAAATGCGGCGATGAATATATCTCCTCCTCCTCATTGCTCTGCCATGCCTCATACATAGCCTTAAAAACATTATCCGCACCTTTCAGATCCATAACATAATCCTGCTTGAAAAGATAGTAATGATCGGTGCTGTCAGCGTAATCTATATTATTCGTGAGCAGGACGCGTCTGAAATCTCCGTTATCGCTCAATCCCACATTATCGCCGTAATACAAGACCGACATGCTCACAAAAAATACTATGAGCGCGCCCAATATAGGTATTATCCGCCCTTTTATTATACCGACTATCCTGTGTTCTTTTCTTTTCCTGTTCAAATAACCACTCTTTCCCTGAAAAAAGGCGGATAAAATCAAACGATCTTATCCGCGCTTCCGAATATTCAATCTCAAATACAGATCGGACAACAGAGGTTAAAACGAATAGCCTCCCCTTCGCGAGTAGCCCCCGGAACGCTTATTTTCCATTCTGCGCTTGTTGTCGCGTATTTTCTCCTCGCTCTCATGCTTAAATCTTGACAACTTGTCCTCAAAGGAAAGCTCCTCCGATGGACGAGCAGTCCAGTCATACGAATCCGGTCTTGCCGATACACGCTGCTGTTTTACACGCTTTTCGCGCTTCGGCTTTTCCGCCTGCTTCATTGACAGGCTTATCTTGCCATTCTCATCAATACGTATGACCTTCACCTTCACGCGGGTACCTTTTTTTATAAATTCATTGATATCACTTACATATTCGCTTGAAAGCTCAGAAATATGCACCAGTCCGGATTCTCCCGAACCAATGTCAACAAAAGCCCCAAAGGGCATTATCCCGGTCACTGTTCCCTCAACAATGCTATCCAACACCGCCATTAAGCTTACCCCCGTCAATCCTCGTCAGAAATGTCTAAAAATATCTTCGCGTTGCTCTTTACCAGACCGAGCTTTTCCGAAGCGATCTTTTCTATGTACTCATCAGTGTTCACCTTGTCACGCAGATTATCTATCTCGACCTGCCGGTCTTTCTCCTCGGCTATCTTCACATCCAGCGCAGCGATCTCTTCCTCGTACTGCTTTATCTGAGGTCTCTGAACTAAGCCTCTGAAGATCATACCGCCCGATGCGAGCACGACCGCCCACACAAGAACACCTTTTTTATGTTTTGATATGAAATCAAAAACCACCTGTTTAAGCCGTATCATAATACGCCTCCTAACTTAAACATCATCAGCTTTCAGCTATCGTTTTTTCTGCATACACGTTTATAAATATATCTTAACGGACGCAAAAACGGTACTACTAGCATTTTATACAAAATAACCGCCGGTGTCAAGAGTATTTTTAAAAATATTTTAAAAATTTTTAAAAATGCAGCAAAAAACACACAAAATATCCGTCTGAGGACGCGTGAAACCGTTATATAATACAAAAATGCCCCCATGACTGCGCCCAAAAGCTCAAAAAATCTGAATGTCATTGAATTTGCATTCCAAAGGCACCAGACCGGGATCACAGCGGCGCATATCCACCATACAGCGTCAAGCACCGCATTCATGATCGGTCCCTTGAACAACACGGTCCGCAGTCCGTGGAACATATCCCACAGCAGGCAAAGCGCCGCACCGCAGCTCACCGATAACAGAAACGCAGCCGCGTCCGGACTCATTTGAACAGCCCCTCAAAAACCGAGCCGCGGCTCTTATCCTTCGAATACTGGATCGAGGATATATCTCCGCTCACGAACAGTTCTCCGGTCTCAGTGTTCAGCCGGCCTATATTCAGCGCCTTTCCGCGCACTGTCAGTGCACCGCGCCGTGTCTTGAGCGTTACAAGCGTTTCGGAAAATCCGCATACCTCCGTAACGCCCTCAAGCGTCATTTTTGACCTGTCCTCTAAAAAAATCGAGTGCTTACCCTCCGAATTCTTCTCGGAGACCGATTTCTTTTCAGTCTGCGCACTTTTCATCATATCAGCCGCACCTCTCAATACAGATTTCCGTCTCATAAACAAAGACCGATACTATACTATATTCAAGACGTCCGTGATATAGAACCGTTATAGGTGATTGCGAGACGTTCGTTTCGCAATCCGTCAAGCATATGTAGGTTAAAAAAGTTCCATCCGATAAGATTAAAACCGTTCGTTGAAACTTTTTTAACCCCAATTTCTGACGCGCATGTCGTCAGAAATTGATCCAATTCGAGGGTAATACCCTCGAACACCCC
>CAJFVT010000089.1 GCA_904420525.1 uncultured Clostridia bacterium
ACATCGTATGTAGTACGGTTTACGGATGATACAATAACAGTCTCATAGCTCGTTACGTATACCATATTGTAATCTCCGCTTCCGGAGCCAAGAAGCTTTACCGAACCAAGCTCGGGCGTCATCATCGACTCGTCAAAGCCGTCGGAAACGGTTCTTCCGTTATAGACGAGCGTAAAATCTTTGTTGATCCTTCTCGTCCTGAGTCTGTCATTATCGTAATATTCATAGGTATAGTCAGAATAGCTTTCTATATCTCTTGAATCAATATCTATCTCTGTATTTCTTGACTCTGACGGCGCTATATAGAGGATCGTATTTTCACCGTCTGTGCCATCATAAATAAACTCGACATAGTATCCGACAAGCTCTGCTGCGCGGGTCACCCCTACTCTGTAAGCTTCTCCGTTTACTGTCACTATGCCCACACCCGATACAGTTCCGTCGGTCGAAATATCATTGCTCGACTCCACATAGCCCTTGACAAGACCGCCGTCATGGTATTCGCTCAATATAGTGGCATTATCGTCACGTGTGATCCCATTATATGTTCTCAGATACAAGCCCACATCGAGCGCGCTGCTCATGAGTTCGGCAGTCATGGCTCTCGTTATCTCTGTGCTGCTGTCGGTGACGCCTCTTACAGATATGTCCTCTGCGTTTGCGACACTTATATATCCGTTCGGGTATCCGCCGCGCTGCTCGGCTGTGTATGTGTACCCCATCGTGCTCATGAGCATCTTTACCGCCTGCGCGTATGTCACATTGTCATCCGGTCCGAAAAGCCCGTCTCCGTAGCCGCTGCATATACCGCTCGCCGTCGCCCATTCTATCGCACTGCACGCAAAGTGATCAGATGGAACATCTGTATAGCTGCTCACAGTCGAAACAGGCATATTTATATTGAAAAGTCTCAAAAGCATTGTAAGAAACTCCGCTCTCGTCACCTTGTTCTCAGGTCCGAACGTGCCGTCGGGATAGCCCTCTGCCACGCCAAGAGCCATTATCTTTTCAACATCCTCCGCATATTCTGTATCAACTACATCGGACGGAAGCTGTATGCCCGAATATGTCGTCTGTGTCTCATCCTCCTGCGGAAGCTGGATATTCTGTGGTTTACTTACAGATTCGTGTGCGAAAAACACATCATCGACATAGAAAGACTTTCCGATACCATCCTCGTCAGTCTCAATATCAATATTCATTGATTTCAAATTGCCCTGATAATCGACAGTCCATGTTCCCTCTACAAGCGTCCAGCCACTGCTATTGACCACAGCAGATCCGACCTGCGGATACTGCGCGCCGGCCTCATCCTCGTAGTCAATGCTCATCTTTACTGTGAAGCTTTCTCCCGGAGTCGCCGCCTTTACGTACATCTGACCGTAATATGTCTCATCAAGCTTTATATCATTTAATATGCTTATATTAACGCCTTCCCATGCATTGGCGCCTCTGTCGCTTACCAGCATGCTTGATGCCCCGCTGTGCGCTGTATCGGTCGAAATGACCGCCGCAGCTGTCCCTCGGATGCTGAAACCCAGCTCTCCGCTCTCAAAATCGTTATTTATTATCGGCTGTTCTGCTGCCATCGCCGGTATCGTGCCCAAAAGCACGGCGCCGGTGACCAGTACCGAAATGATCCTTTTCATATTGACCTCCTGTTTCTTTTCCGAAAGAACCGAGGACATATTAAAGTCCTCAGCCTTTCCTATTACTGTGCCTCGCACAGCCGTATTCTCAAATAAGCGTATCCACTACTCTGTAAAGCATCACCGCAGCCTGCGCACGGGCCGTTATCCCGGCTGGGGCAAAGCTGCCGTCATCCATGCCGTTGATGACGCCGCTGCCGCTGAGCGCTGCCACAGCCTCGCCCGCGTAACTGGAAACAGTGTTACTGTCTGTAAACGAAAGCTCGCCTGCGTCTATGCTTATATCCTTATACTGCAGCGCCCTGTATATCATAACTGCCGCATCCTGACGTGTTATGCTCGCATCCGGAGCAAACTCTGTCTCGGAAACTCCCGTAACTATCCCGGCAGCTGCTGCTGTGGAAACGTATGGATACGACCATCTGTCCGCGGGCACATCCTCAAACGTCACAGCCGAAACGTTCATAGGGATACCGAGTGCCGCTACAAGCATTTTTACGAATGCCTCACGCGTCACGGTCTCACCCGGACGGAACGTTCCGTCACCGTAGCCATCTATGACCTGCCTGTCGGCAAGATAATACACCGCTGTTTCTGCCCATCCATAGCCTGAAAGATCGGTAAATGTCGCCGCCTGCGGCTCATCATTTCCGCCGGCTGTCACACCGGTCCCTATCTCACCGGTCTGAGTGTTTATATTGAGTCCTATACTGCTTCCCGGCACGGTATTTGAACCGCCGCTTGAGCCGGAGGAGCCGATGCCTCCGCCGCCTCCGCCTCCACCGTTATTTCCGCCGCCGGTGCTGCTTGAAGCATTCTCCTCAGCCTCCTCGATAAGCGATGCGATAGCGTCTATGGTCGTATCATCCGAGGAAATATTGTTTATGATATATTTTGCCTCACTTGTGCTTATGCTGTTCACATCCACTCCGGTGCCGTCAAAGAGCTCCGCATTCTCCTTTAAGATGCTCTGTATATTAGAATACTGACCCGCGTTCATGAGCCTTGTGTTGAGCACCGCACCGGCGAATGCCTCGGCAAACTCCTCAATTGAGCCGGTGCCGAGAGCGTATGTCTTATCCTTCGCGCTGCTTCTTTCACTGCTGCTCATATTCATATACTGATCGTATATCGGTATGTTCTTTATGCCAAGCGCGGATGCGGATCCTTCGAGCATCTCTGTCCACTCCGATTCACTCAAAGCACTTGACGCAGACTTGATCGTAACAAGTGCATCAAACAACTCTGCCGCCTCAGCTCTTGTTTTATTGCCGAGCTCAGACTTGAACTCATTATACACGTCGGCCTTGTCGCCCGATGAAAGTTTATCAAGCTGTTCGTATGTCGTAGCGCCCAGAATGATCCTGTTCGACTCATTTTCAAGTATATCTGCAGCGGAACCGCTGTTTATCTCAGCTCTAAGTTTCTCAAACTCGTCCGCCGTTGCATACGAGAATGTTGTTGATATCCCTGTATCTGTCATAACAGCTGTGTAACTCCCACCGGGCAGTGCTCCCATGGATGCGCAGTATCCTCCGTCTGCGCCAAGGCGCGCATATAAAGCGCCTGCGAGCTCTCCGCTGCTGTTCTTTATAAGTATTATTTTATCATTCCCGGCTGCTTCTGCGGCAATTCCCTCGACCGTTATACCGCTGCCGTTATCGCGGACTATCATCTCAGCCGATGTTTCCGGCGTGCCTTCCTCAGGAGCCTCACCCGCAACACTGCTTATGAGGTTCATGCTGTCTAAGCTGTCAAGCAGGAATACCAGCTCGTCATTCCCATCTGCGGTTACAGCCTTTCCGTATTCAAGAGCTGTCTCCTCGGCAGTAATTCCATCCTGAGAAACTCGTACCCTCACTGCCGAATCTGTTATAACAGCCCGCGCTGTGACTCCGGCAATATCCGTAGTACCGTATACCACGTTTGAGCCCGCCTCGGGCTCGCCCCAGCTTACATTAGTTTCCGTAATGAACTCTCCGCCGTATACGATGCTGACCGTATCAATACCTTCCAGCTTTGATATATCCGACACCGCAATGTCTCTCGCTGTGATATCGTTATACGGAAGCTCCACGCATACATCGTCTATAGTTATGCCTGTAGCGCTCGAAGAATCCATTGTTATTATAAGCTCTACTTTCTCACCGGGTGTGTGTTCAATCTCAACGATCTCGCCGATGGTAGCCCATTCGCCGCCCGGATCGCCAGCGTTTGATGTATAAATAGCTACATCCGATATCGTCCCGCCGATCCTGAGCTTTAAGCTCGCCGAGCCCCACCACCACCAAGGCAGCATTTTGCAGCTTATACGCACCTGACCGCCGTTTGGTATGTTGTTCTCTATCGCATCAGTTATATCAACGGTAACACCGCGTGTTGATGCGCCGCCTTCCGGGAATTCAAAGAATGCGCCGCCGTCTCTCGGTTCTGCTGTCACATATGCAACATCATTATAAGGCAAATAAGCTTCCATCTCAGCCGCAGCATTTCCGCCGAAGCTATTGTTAAATATCGCCTTTGCATTTTCCGGGAAATATGTACCTGTATACCTTGTTCCCGATGTTAGCGGGATAACTCCCTCCTCATTCGGGTTTTCAAGCCACATGGAAACATTATCATATCTGTGGTTCCCGCTCATCTGTGTTACGCACAAATATATCCTGTCCCCGTCCTTATAGCTAAGCTGCGCACTGCCTCTTATGACGGCCGTATCGGAACCGTCAGTCGGCGCCGCCGTGCCTATCTCGCTCACGACTGTGTTTCCGTCCTCTCCAACGGTCTCAAAAAATACCGATGCGGTAATGTCTCCGTCGTCACCCCAATATGCAGTCATGCTGAGCTGTACACCGAACGTTACTCCGCTTATGTACTGCTTCACAAGATCTGTTATATCGCGTCTTATACCGTTGGATGCATTCCAGCTCTCCGTTCCCATTGATGCAATGAGCTCTCCGTTATCCACACCTATACCTGCACCGGCAGTCGTATTGTTTATGTCATAGAGAGAATAGTTGCCCGCTTGATCGGCAGATGCGAAATCGTCATTGAATATTGCATTCTCAACAGGTTCGAACGTCGGTCCGGGAGTCTCTGTCGCCTCCGGCGGAGCGACTGTCTCTGTAGGCTCTTCATCTGCTTCTCCGATATATCTGACCCTTATATTATCGTAGGTCTGGTAGCCCGCTGCCTGTGTTATGCA
>CAJFVT010000090.1 GCA_904420525.1 uncultured Clostridia bacterium
AATCGTTTTCCGGATCGTTCAATACGCGCTCCATACCATTTATCATGTTTTCCATCGTGCCGCAGGCCGGATCTATCTCCATCAGCCTCAGATAGCTCTGTCCGCATATTTTATAGTCCGCGTTCTTGTATGCCCAGTCCGACCGGTCATCATAGAACGCCCAGCCGTTATCATTCGCCCATTTCAGGGCGTATTCGTAGTATTCCCTCCTGCCTGTCGCGTCATACGCTGCAAGGCAGCCGAGCATATATGCTCCGCGCTCCCACGCGCAGTCGCCCGATGAGGGATGCTCCGCTATTCGGTAGTCGTTCACCCTTTGCATGAGCCTTTTTATATCTTCTGATGTGATCATACGCGATCCTCCTTTGGGGAGCTTCGCTCCCCGGTATTATTATCTCTGTGTCAGGTGACCGCGAAACAAACGTTTCGCGGTCACCTGATATCTTTATTCACTCATATATCTGTCATACGCGGCCTGCTGTATCTCGGTCGCCTCCTGCAGCCCCAGCCTGTCCAGCTCTGCCAGATAAGCATCGAACGTTGAAGCTACGTCCGCCGAGCCGAATACCCATTGCTGACATCTTTCGCTCCTGAATGTGTCGACATTCGTCATTATCTCGTTCAGCCTGCTGTATTCCTCCTCGGTATATGACAATCCGGGGAATTTTGTGGTAAGATACCCATTGTTTATATACATATCCGAGCCGGCATTTGCGTCCTCATTGAGCCACTGTCTCTCATAATCGAAGTCCTGCTCATATACGAGACTGCACGCGCCAAGCTCCGTTAATATCTGTATCGCCGTCTTGTCGCCGTTTATAACGAAATCCTTGAATACCGGCCTGCCGTCAACGAGATCATATGTCTCACCCTCTATACCGAAGTTCATCAGCCTGCTTCCCGTCTCGGAGAATAGGAAGTCCAAAAGCTTTATCGCGTATTCCTTCTTGTCCGAGTTCGCGCCGATCGCAACTCCCTGAGTTATAGCCACGTCACGCCTTGTATACTCAACATGCCCCTCATTCGGCGGAGCAAACGCAACGATCCTGAAGCCCGGCACGCTCTCGGCCAGAATATCATTGAACTGCGCTGTGCTGCCGAACCAGTCGTGGATAACGCCGGCCGTATTATTGCCGAACAGCTGGTCGCGCGATTTAGCGCCTCTGGTATATATCTCCTGGTCTATAAGACCCTCGGCATACCACTTCGCTATATTCTCATACGCTGTTTTGAACTCTTGTGTGGTTGGTCCGTAATAGACCTTTCCGTTCTCATCAACAGTCCATTCCGGCGTAGCGTTGAATATGAAATCGAGATCGTCCACCGTGCCGAACCGCGATATATACGGCACCTCGTCAGCCTGTCCGTTGCCGTTCGGATCCTGCGTCTTAAACGCCTTCAGAACGTTATAGAACTCCTCCGGATTGGTGGGAGCCTCCAGACCCAGCTTGTCGAGCCAATCCTGCCTTATCATCCAGCCCTGAGACACGGTGTCGGGGTTTACTCCGCACATGTAATACGCGTGTCCGTCGTAATTGGTTATGAACGAGCTGATCTCCTTCCTCTCAAGCTGCTTGTTCAGGTTCGGGGTCTCATCGCTCACAAGCTCGTCTATCGCCGCGAACGCTCCGTCCGGTCCGTATTCATTCGCAAAGGTCTTCATATTCGTGCTAAATATAAGATCCGGGATCTCTCCCGACATGAGCATCGTGTTCATAGCTGTGTCGGCATCGCTGTTCGATGAGGATGATACCGTCCTTATCCTTATATTAGTCATCTCCTCGATCTTCTTCCATACCTCAGTATCATCTATACGCGTATCGGTTATCGCGAACAGCGTAAGCTCCGTTGGCTCCTCAGCTATGAGGTACGGTGAATCACTGTTATCCGCAGTTTGTGTGTTTCTGCCGCTGTCCCCGCCGCCGCAGGCCGCAAGCATCGCTATAGCCATTGCCGCCGCGGTAAGCTTCATAAATTTCTTCATCTTGTTCCCTCCTCGGTCATATTCACCTGTTAAATTTTATTCTCTAACTTCCGTCATCTGTATACCGCACTGTCAAAATACGGTCTCATATTTTCATCCCAAAGCATGAGCTTAACGCTCACTCCCTCCGTGCTCTCAAGCGCCGTTTCGGCGCTGAATGCCGTTCTTCCGTCTATAGTTCCTGTATCGGTGATCACCTCCGAAAGCTCTCCGTTCCTGTACACCGCCATGATGAGAATTCCCTCGCCCTCGCCATTCGCGGCGGCCTCGGCTCTCAGCATACCCTCCGACAGCACGTCTGTCTCTACTCCGTCTCTGTACAGTCTCAGCCTGTTTTCCGGTGCGGATATATAATAATACCCGCAGCTCTTTCCGTCAGCTGAGGTGAGAACGAGCACATCGCCATCAAGCACCGGTCCGCCGATATATCCGCCGCCGGGGCTGATCACACCCGCGGTGCCGCCCGTTATTATCTCCGCGCAAAGCGCATCCGCAGTCATGGCCTTTGAGACCGTGAGCGTTCTTTCATTATTATCGAATGTCATATCCCTGTTATAGCATCTGAACGAGGCTTTTTCGCCGCCGTTTTCGATGTACGAGCCTTCATAGCATATGACGTCCCTTATAACAACGGATATGTCCCGCGCGCTCCCGTCTCCGGGATCGCTCATATCCGCACCTATCTGCGTCCACCGGTTCCCGAAAATATAATCCTCAAGTCCCGGATCAAACTCATTCCCGTTTATCAGCACCCTCGTTTCGGAGGCATTGTAATGCTCCTCGACAACGATCCTGAACCATTCGCCGTCCCGCGCCGCAAGCCCGGTATCGGCGCCGTTTACATATATCCTCCCGTCCTTGAACCTAACGAACTCCGCGACCCTCATCGCCGCCCATGACGACTGATGCGCCGATATATACGAGGCGAGCTTCACGCTGGGCGCGCTTTCATCATACCTGAATGAAAGCTCCAGCGTTCTGACCTTACCCTCCGAATTCGTTCTGTTCGCATAAAACGGCAGCTCGAAGCCCGGCTCCGCGCCGGCATCGGCCGGAACGCCGGTGACTGATGCGGCATATGCCGTTTCACCGTCCGACCGACCGCCGAGCGCGGGGATCTCGCTGAGCGAATAGTCATACGCGGCGAGCGCTTCACGGTTCGCGAGCGTATACTCGGCTTCGGTACTCACGCCGCTCCGCCATTCGGCTATGGACGAGGTGTCCATACCCCTCATGCTCCCAGTCTCGCCTATGAGCGAGAGCTGTACCGTTATATCCACGCTGCCGATGCCCGTGACCTCATAGTCAAGCTTAGTAACGCCTGTATTTTCAGTGTTTGCAAACTGCGGCGACGTCTGAAGGCTCTCCGCCGCCGCTGCCTGCAGCCGGGAGGAATTACCGTTATCGGCAAACCTCACGAGCAGCCTTTTGCCGCTCTGAGTTATTATTGCCGTGTTGCTGTCTATTATCTCTATATCCCCTCTTGTGTGCATATACCAATGCATGACCGAGGAGCTTCTGAGCGTAAGCTCATCGCGTACGGTGAGCGTCCGCTTATTGTCAGAGAGCCTGTAGCCCCTCTGATACGAATATACATCTTCCGCATAAGCGTCCGAAAGATCTATGGCGGAAAAGCTCGCGCCGTTCACCTCCGAAGGCTCCGAGGCCTTCGCGAACGCGGACTGATCCGTTTCAAGACCGGCGTCCGGATCGATCACCAGAACGTTATGCCCCTCGCCCTTCCGTCTATAAAAGTAATACGAGTTATATCCGGCCTGAACAGCAGGGTTTTGGCTGTCCGGAAGATAGCTCATAGGCTCCGTGCCGAGGTCTATGGCCCACCTGACTCCGCCAAGGCAGAAAACGAAGGTGCCGGGATCAACATGGTCGTGCGCATTGTTGGAATATCCGCCATGGAAAGATACCCATGCATCGTCCCGTTCCCAGCCGCTGCGCATCGACACGAACTCCGTTTCACGAAAATAGCTGTCCGTTTCCGTCTCGGCCCCGCTCATATTTCCCGTAAGCCCCGCGCGGCACCATATGATATCCATTACACTCGGTCTTATACTGTTCTCTTTCATGAATCCGATCCGGTATTCCATAAGCGCGGTGTCGTTATACAGGTCCGCAAGGTAAAACTGACCGTCGCTGTTTACCGTCTCCTCATCGGCGTCATGAAAATTATTCGGCAGCCCGTCCGGCCCGGTAAGATACGCCTGAAACCAGCCGTATTTGTCAAGCCCCTCCGTATCCTTCGCGAACGGCTCGCCCATCGCCGTTTCATAGCTGCCCATAAAAAGCGAAAGATGAGTCAGAAGATAGCTCCAATAGTCCGGGCCCTCGTACCATGCGCCGTCCGGCGCTATCCTGCCGAGCGGCGTTTTTATCGACTCGAGCGCGAAGCTCAGCGCCTCCATGGCGGTCTCCGTGTTGTATTCACCCGTCGCAAGCGCAAGGTTCGCGATACCTCCGTTCACCACCACCCCCCAGTTTGTCTCTGTATCGGTCCAGAAGCTGTTGAAGTCCGCCTCTCCTCTGTATGCCTCCAATGCCGGCTCTATCGCCAGCTTTCTTGATCTTACCGCTATCAGGCTGCGTTCGCCGTCATCCATCGCATCATAGAGCCAGTCGTAGCCTATCGCCGCTGCACTCGCAAGCGTGCCGGTATCAAGAAAATGATCCGGGTTCCAGTCCGGGAACGAGCATATCGCCTCAAGCTCCTCGATCCCGCGCTCAGCATACTGCGTCTCTCCTGTTATCCGATACGCAAAGCCCATGTACTCAACTCTCAAAAGCGCCGCGTTTGCCTGATCGAGCAGCCTGCCGTCCTTTATCGCATATTCCGCAGGCTCCTCGTTCAGTATGGAATTCGCGGTGTATATCACCTGTGAATACCATTCCGATTTGACAGGATCCGTTCTGACCTCCGCGGCTATGCGCTCAAAATCTTCCGTATCGGCTATGAGCCGCGGATGCTCCGCGCCGTTATCCGTCGCGGCAAGGAACTCCGAGCGCAGTGTCTCTTGATCCATTGCTTCGGAATACGGCGCGATATTCGCCGCCGCATGCACGCTGATGCCGGAATAGCTGCCGAGCGCAAGCACAGCCGCCGCAGCCGCGGATATCATCCGATCTATCCTGTGCTTTTTCATCACTGCGACGCGCTGTTCACATACGGCTTCATACCGCCGTCCCATAGCATGGCCTTGACGGTCACTCCGTCAGTCTCCTCAAGCTCCAGCTCCGCCTCGAGCAGCCTGTCGCCGCTGACGCTCTCGCTCACATATTCTATACCCTGCAGAACTCCGTCCTTATACGCCGCTACCACCAGCACAGCTTCTCTTGCTGCCTCGTCCGCAGGCACGTGCATATTTATCGATGCGTTCGCCGCTGCCGGTGCTGCGCCCTGTTCAGGAGTGAGCTGCAGAGCTATCGCGTCATCCAGTCTGAACTCGTCCTCAGGATCAGGATCGGGATCGGGATCTGTACCGCCGCTTGTCACTATCGTATAATATGCGAACACCTTGCCGTTTGCCGACGTCAGAACAAGCACGTTGCCG
>CAJFVT010000091.1 GCA_904420525.1 uncultured Clostridia bacterium
GCCCGATACTCTTGAATTTACATACCGTACAAAATCGATCCTGCAGTCCTGTACAAACGAGGGGCATATAACCGGAAAGCTGGACTGCACCGGCGGTGTCATCGGCTATTCCGCACTCGGCACTGTTTACAGATGCGAGAATTACGGTAATGCCGAAAGCTCCGATGGAGATTACACGGGCGGGATCGCAGGCAAAAGCGAAGCCTCCGTCCGCCGCTGCTATGCAAAATGCGGAATTGATGGCAAAAGATATTCCGGCGGTATAGCCGGCAAGGGCGATACCGTTTCCGGCTGCTGCTCCATAGCCGCAGTAGACGGCAAAGAAAACACCGGCGCGATATGCGGCGGTGCGGAAAGCTTGAATGACCTATCGCAAAATCTCTTTGTCGATAACGGTCTGGGCGCGGTCGATGGTATAAGCTACAGCGGCAGGGCGGAGCCTGCCGGACTCGATGTTATGAAGGGCATTGACGGCATCCCGTCAAGATTTATCAGCTTCACCGTGACCTTCACGGCAGATGATGAGGTCGTGGAAAAGCGGTATATCGAATATGGGAGCAGCATAGCTGAGCTCGAATATCCAAAGATACCCGAAAAAGAGGGGCATTTCGGGAAATGGCAGAAGCCTGACACGGAAACAGTTATAGGAGATATCGAGATCGTCTGTGAATACAGTCCTTACATAGCTGCGCTTGAGAGCGTTGAACGAAACGGCGCAGGGAAACTTCCGCTCGCACTGGCGGAGGGCAGCTTTACCGATGAGGCTGAACTGCACGTCACCGTAAGCACGGAAGAGCCTCCGGAGACCGCGGGCGTGGACGCGGCGGTCTATGACATCACTATCTCAGGCACAGAGCTTCAGAACGGAGACATGACAAAGCTCCGTTTGCTGAACGAAAACAAGGACAAGGCGGAGGTATGGCTGATGAAGAACGGATCATGGGAGCATGCCGAGGCGGACGAGCGCGGCAAATATATAGTAACGGAGATAATGGGAAATTCCTGCACGGTCTGTGTAAAATACACGGAAAGAGGCTTTGAGCTTAAATGGCTGATTTTGTGTCTGCTTGCCGCCGGCGGCATAGCGTTCATGTTTATCGTATCCATGAAAAAGCGGAAAAAAAGTCTTTCCTTGAAAAAAGGCGAAGGTTCAAATGAGTGATCTGCGCCCTGTAGCTCAAAAAAGGAAACGGTCCTATTCCCCTTTACGGAAATGGACCGTTCCTTTAAATAATATAATTGTTAATAAACAGCTGCAAAGAAACAGATGCGATGCTTATATGCATTCAGCTCATTCTCATAGCGTTTCTCCCTAACTGCCTTATTTCAAATTCAGCTTCATTCCCTCATGAGTAGCTTTAAATCCGAGTCTTTCATAAAACCTGTGAGCATCTTTTCTCGATTTATCGCTTGTCAGCTGAACAATAGAACAATCATTATTTTTTGCAAGCTCAATAGCATAGCCAGCTTATCTCACTGCAAATAATATATCCGCCCGGCTTCAGCAGCCGCTTCCAGTCCTTTATAGCATTGGAAAACCCGGCAATATAAGCAGCTCCCTCTGACCATATCAGGTCAAAGCTTTCATTCTCAAACGTCATTTCAAACATTGACATCACAATTCCGCGGACCCTGTCCGAAAGTCCATATTCGGATGCGAGCGAGTTCAGTTTCTCAATATGCGGCTCGTAAATATCTATAGCGGTAATGTCCGCATCAGGAAATTTTTCCGCGACCGCAAAAGTATGCGTGCCTATCCCGCAGCCTATATCAAGTATCTTCGGTTTTTTCTTCGCCGGAAACATTTCTGCCGCACGCATTGTCGATTCATCACTTCCGGGTCCAAAACGTTTCATTCCTTCAAAAGCCTCATAAAAATACTTTTCCATATGTCTCTCCCTTTCATTTTACCGCTGTAAAGAAAAATCTGCGGAACTTAAATATTATCTCTCCGTTTGCCTGCGCATGATATTCGCGCGATGCCCGCTCTGTGATCTCCTGTTCCAATTCCGCGGCCGCACCGGCATCCAGAGCGTTAAGATACGGTCTTAACCGCGTACCCTTTACCCATTCGACCATTGCCCTAACATTAGGCATATTATGATAATACACTGTTTCCCATATATCAAAGCTGCTTGAGCATGCAGCAAGTATATCAAAATATTCCTCAGGCTGCAGGGTCTCATTTGTTTCTATATATGATCCTGAAAATCCCCATTTGCTGTCACAGACAACCTCATTGATCATCCTGAACAATATCTCCTGACCATTCATAGGGATCTGTACGGCTAATGTCCCTCCGGGGGTCAGCTTATCCATAAGCTCAGGTATAAACTTTTTATGATCCGGGATCCACTGCAAACACGCGTTTGAGAAAATAACGTCATAATTATCCAGCTTATCAAGCTCTGATGTTACATCACAAAGCCTAAAATCAATATCAGGATATGTTTGCGAAGCCTTTTGTATCATCGCCTCGGAATTATCGACCCCAAGTATGCGGGCGCTCGGAAATATATCATTGAGAACAGCAGTGCTGTTGCCAGGTCCGCAGCCCACGTCAAGTATGCTGCCCGGCTCACATGCCGTTAATCTTTTTGCAAGATCCACAGCCGGCTGTGTTCTTTGATCCTTAAATTTTAAATATTGCTCTGCATTCCATTCCGACATAACATTATTCCTCCAAATTATAATCTATTAAAAATATTACCAGGCTCCATGCCTCCGTATCCTGTGAACCGCGGCGACACCGCAAAATTGCCGAAAAACTCATAATCCTTTTCGCCGTAATCGAAATCGTAGCTGAGCCGCTCTCCGGTGAGCAGGGCATACTGGATATCATAATAATCCCCAAACATCTCCGATTCCTCAAAGCCGTGCCAGTATCCGCCCATATCGTAATAGCCCATAGGGTTGAGCTGCGGCATTTCCTGCATCAGCTCGTCCAGATACAGCTGCACGCGGCTTTTCGGCAGCCCCGCCGTTTCCATGAGCAGATTTGAAAGATAGCATGGGCTGGTATGGACAGCGTCGTCCTCCTCTATATCATAATTCGCCCAAAGTATGAACGGCACCATATACCGCCTCTGTGTCTGATCGGCGTCAAGCTCGTCAAGCGACGCTCCGTAAAGCTCCTCATAAAAGCCCCGCTCTATATTCGGCATATGATCGCCGAACATCATTACTATAGTAGGCTCCTCGTAATCCTCAAGCATGTCCAGCAGGTATTCGAACGCCTCATCGGATCTCTTTATAAGCGTCAGATACTGCTCCGCTTCAGGATACGATCCGTTCATATCCTGAAGGAATATCTCGCTCTCATACGTATCATCAGTATATCCGCCATGGTTCTGCATAGTTATATTAAATATGAATTCGCGCTCCTCCGGAGCCTTTTCATAGAGCAGGTTCATAACTGCCGTATACGAGCTGCGGTCGCTTACATAGCCGCGGATATACTCCGGATACTCGCTCGCCTCCGTGAAGTTCTCAAGACTTATGAACCTGTCAAAACTTAGATAGTCATATACGCGCGTCCTGTTCCAGCCTGTCGCATAATACGGATGCAGCGCTGTGGCCGTATAGCCCAGCGATCTTAAGTGAGTATTGAGCGAATACGGCATCCTGCTGAACATCATCTGTATATACGGCGCGGCACGCGAGCCCAGAATACCGGTGGACATTCCGGTCAGGAATTCATATTCGGTATTGCAGGTATAGCCGCCGAACGGAGATACCAGCAGCTGCCCTTTTACGGTGTTCCGCCTGAGCGAGCTTATAAACGGCATGTATTCCTCATTTGTATCAAAATCGTTTATAACTCTGAGATCGGCAAAGCTCTCATTCATTATAACTATTATATTGGGCCTGTCCTCCGGCGCGGTATCCGCCGTTTCCTCATCGCCGTAAGAGGTGAGCAGCGCCTCAAGCCTGTCCGGATCGTATGACGCTCTCTGCTCAAGTCCCAGCTTGCTGCCATTGACATAAAAGCTGAATGCGGATCCGTACATCAAATTCGCGTAATACTGGTCATACAGAGAGACATCATAGGGTGAAAAATCGTAGACAGAAACAAACAGCGTCACCGCAGCGGCAGCCGCAGCCCCCGCGGCGCGCAGCGCCGTGCGCCTTGCCCTGAACCTCAGCCTCAGCGGGAATTTGAACGCGAGCATCATAAACGCGGCCGCGGCTGTCGTTGCTGTTATAAGCTGATACTTAAGACTGAACTCGTAATTCTCCGCGACATTCATAGCCGTCTTTAACGCGTAAAAATCGGTAGGCGTCAGAGATGAACCGCGCAGACAGTATACTATAAAGCTGGACGCGTTGAACACATACGATACGCCCAGCGCCGTTAGCGCAGAGACCCTCATGCTGCCGGATATCAGCAGTCCCAGTCCGGCAAAGCCGAGATAGAACAGTACATTTATAAAATATACACCCGCTGACGCGTTAAATCCGTCTGAAAATAAGACCGAGATCTGCATCGCCCCGAATATCGATATTATATATACAATGATACCCGCCAGCTTTTCGGCTCTCTTCCCCAGCTCCAGCCTTACCGTGCCCAGCGCGCAGATCGCCGCCGAGCTGACGAGCGCAATTATGAACGGACCAAGCCTGAACACCTCTCTGTCAGTATACGCGGTAAACAGCTCCGTGTTTATACATGTAAAGGTCCAGCAGAACAGGGCTGTTATCCCTGATATTATGATCTTTGCAACACTATTTCTTTTTATCATTCCATACTCCAAAACTTTTCTGAACATAAACCACCTTTAATTATAGCACAAGCTGTTCATTTTTTCAAGTAAAAAATACGGTATCTTTGCGCCTTAAAATATGCGCGTTTTACCGGATACTGTATTCCCTTAAATATCCTGTTTACAAATCCGCACATTTCATGTATAATAGTCGTTGCTCGGTATTATGTAAACAAGCCTTGTGCTTCCGGGCATATAGAACACATATGAGACTGCGGCAGTGCTTCAGCCGCTGCGGTGATCATAATAGGTAATTATCAGAAACGGAGGTACTCATGAAAAAGCTTTCTTTACTTCTAATATGCGCGATGCTGGCGTCAGCTCCGGCAGCGTATGCGGAAAAAGACATAAACGTATATCTGAACGGCAGCCGTCTTTCCTTTGACAGGCAGCCGGTAATAGTCAATGACAGGACCTATGTCCCGGTGCGCGGGATATTCGAGGCGATCGGCATGGAGGTAGAATGGGACGATGAGTCCAAGACCGCTTACGCATACGGCAGCGGTGCAGATATCACCCTGCCGGTAAACAGCGGCGAAATGTATGTCAACGGCGAATGCATCAAGCTTGACAACGCGCCCTTTATCATGGACGGCAGGATCCTTGTGCCGCTTCGCGCTATAAGCGAGTCGCTCGGCTGCACTGTGGGCTGGGATCCGGAGTCCTGCTCTGTCACTATAATAATAGGCGGCACGGTACTGCCGCGCCCCACCGCTCAGCCTTCGCAGCCGCCCGCGGCAACAGCTGTACCGACTGCCGCGCCTACCGCGGCTCCGACTTCGGCTCCGTCAGCTTCGCCCGAAGCTACAGATATGCCGGCGCCTGAGGCGACTCCGGCTCCAACACAAGCGCCGACTTCGGCTCCGACCGCTGCCCCGACCGAGCGTCCGACAGCCCGCCCGACAGCGGCACCGACTCAGGCGCCGTCGTCCGAATCGGCAATGGAACGCGAGGTCCTGTCGCTCGTTAACAGCGTACGGGCCGAAAACGGTCTCAGCGCGCTTTCATGGGCCGAGGATCTGGCGGCAGTCGCCAGAGCACATTCTGCCGACATGATCAGCAGAGGCTTCTTCAGCCACACCAACCCGGACGGTCTTTCGCCGTTCGACAGGCTCAGGAACAGCGGCATATCCTACAGGACCGCGGCGGAAAATATCGCCTACGGTCAGCGCTCCGCGGAAGCGGTGATGAACAGCTGGATGAATTCATCCGGACACAGAGCCAACATCCTCAATAAAAACGTTACCGAGCTTGGAGTGGGCGCCGTAAAATCTCATAACGGCACCATATACTGGACTCAGATGTTTATCGCAAGATAAACGCGCATATCAAAAGAGCCTGCCGCCCCGGTTTGCCGGGTAAGGCAGGCTGCTTTATTTTTCATTGATCACTCGCCGTCTACAAGACGCTTTGTGTCTATCGCTATCATCATTTCCTCATCAGTCGGGATAACGAGAGTCTTTACCGACGCATCGTCAGCCGATATATCTACAGTTCCTCTTGTCATGTTCTTTTCATCATCTATCTTGATGCCCATGAATTCAAGACCTGAAACTATAGCCTTTCGTGTGCGTCCATCGTTCTCGCCTACGCCGGCCGTGAATACCACAGCGTCGATCCCGCCCATAGCGGCAGCGTATGAGCCTATGTACTTCTTTACCTGATATGTGAACATATCAAGCGCGAGACGCGCTCTCTCGTTGCCGTCATCGGCAGCGGCCGTGAGATCTCTGAAATCTGACGACACTCCCGAAACGCCCGCAACGCCGCTCTTCTTGTTCATGAGGTTATCGACCTCCTGAGCGCTCATGCCCTTATTGATAAGGTATGTTACGACCGCGGGATCCATCGAACCGGTCCTCGTTCCCATAGGAACTCCATCGAGCGGAGTGAAGCCCATTGAAGTGTCAACACACTTGCCGCCGTCTACCGCACTTATTGACGAACCGTTTCCAAGATGGCAGGTAACTATCTTGAGCTCCTCAGGCTTCTTGCCCAAAAACTCAGCAGCCTTCTGCGATACATACTTATGGCTCGTTCCGTGGAAGCCGTACTTTCTTATGCGGTCCTTCTCGTAATATTCATACGGAAGCGCGTACATAAACGCCTTCGGCGGCATCGTCTGATGGAAGGCGGTGTCAAAAACACCTACCATCGGTGTGTTCGGCATTATCTTGCGGCATGCCTCGATACCGATGATGTTCGGCGGATTGTGGAGCGGAGCAAGCGGCGTACACTTCTGCAGCGCTTTCATGACTGCCTCGGTGATGAGCGTCGAATCCGTGAACTCCTCTGCGCCGTGAACGACTCTGTGTCCGACCGCGCCTATCTCATCCATAGAGCTTATAACTCCGTGCTCCGGATCTATCAGCGCGTCTATGACCATCTGTATAGCATCGCCGTGATCCTTCATCGGCTTTTCTATCGTCACCTTGTCGAGTCCCTTCTGAACACAGGTGTGCTGAAGGTTCGAGCCCTCGATTCCTATCCTTTCACAAAGTCCCTTTGCAAGAACAGCCTTGCTTTCGATGTCGATAAGCTGATACTTGAGCGATGAGCTTCCGGCATTTATTACTAATATTTTCATTATACCAAGATCCTTTCCCTTTATTTATTGCTTATCATTTATTCTGCGCCTGAACTGCCGTTATAGCTACGACTCCGGCGATATCCTCAGCCGAGCAGCCTCTGGAAAGATCGTTTACAGGAGCAGCGATGCCCTGAAGGATAGGTCCGTATGCCTCAGCCTTGGCCAGACGCTGAACAAGCTTGTAGCCTATGTTTCCGGCGTCAAGATCCGGGAATATGAGAACGTTGGCATGACCTGCAACGTGTGATGAGGGCGCCTTCTGCTCGCCAACGCTCGCAACTATAGCCGCATCAAGCTGCAGCTCGCCGTCAAGCTCAAGCTCAGGAGCCTTTTCCTTTGCAAGCTTCGTAGCCTCCTGTACCTTTGTTACTCTTTCATGCTTAGCTGAACCGTATGTAGAATATGAAAGCATCGCGACCTTCGGCTCCGCGCCCACTAGATCATGGAACGATTTTGCCGAGGATATAGCTATCTCTGAAAGCTCCTCAGCCGTCGGATCCTGATTGAGTCCGCTGTCGCCGAATATGAACGTTCCGTGCTCGCCGTATTCGCAGTCCGGCACGTTTATTATGAAGAATGCCGATACAAGCTTTGTATCCGGCGCTGTCTTAAGTATCTGCAGCGACGGTCTTATAACGTTTGCCGAAGAGTTGACCGCTCCCGCTACCATGCCGTCAACAATGCCCTTCTTTACCATCATAACGCCGTAGTAGAGCGGATCCTTAACAGTTTCTCTCGCCTGCTCTATCGTGACACCCTTCTTTTTACGCAGCTCTGCGAACAGCTCAGCGAACTCCTCGTTCCCCTCAGACGGGTCTATTATCTCGATACCGTCTATATCGAGTCCCTCGTCAGCAGCCATCTTCCTGATTTTTTCCGGATCCCCCAAAAGGATGTTCTTCGCATAGCCCTCCGCCTTAACAATAGCAGCAGCCCTGATCGTTCTGAGCTCCTCGCCCTCTGCAAGAACGATCGTTTTCATGTTCTCTCTGGCTCTCGCCTTCAAGCCGTCAATAAATGCGCTCATTTGTATAATCTCCTTCGTTTATATTTTGCCGCGGCAGCGATCACCGCCCCGGCGATTTTCTCTTTAGATTAATTATACACTAAATAGAATAAAATTTCAAGGTATTATAAAAAATTTATCTGCATAATTATCAAATTTTATGTAAGATCATCCGTATCTCCTGAGAAATCAAGCTCCATCCTGCCCATTCCGCAGCGTATGAACACGTCTTTTTCACCGTTCCCAAGCGTTTCATGCCGGGCAAGGCTCTTTCCGCCCGCTGTTACCCCGCCTATCCCATGCTCGCAGCGTATGCGGTAGTCAGAGGGGCTTCCTGCAAGGGCTATCTTCATAGTTCCGGAGCCGCACTCAAAAAAGGCCGACACAGACGGAGCCGCCGTCATGACGGCGCTGCCCATGCCCAGCTCCGCGCTTATGCTGCGCGCGGAAGCGATGCCCGCTGCAAGATGTCCGCGGGATACCCTGAACGAAATATCGACCGCCTTTATATCGCATACCGAAAGCGCGGCCCCGGAAAGCCTGATCCGAACCGCCGCCGCTTCAAAGCCGTACGGTATGCGTATAACGTTGTTTTCCCCGCCCGCCGCGCGTATGTGCCATACACCGCATCGGACAAAGCTCAGCGCGCGATCCTCGTCCAGCTCCGCGCTGAATTCCTCTCCGCGCCTAAGCTCGAACATTCCGTTCTCCAGCTCAAGCTCAAGGCTTGAGATCCTTCCTCCGCCGTTATCATGCATTTCTACCCCTCCTCCGAAAAACGCCGCGCATCTCTGCTATAATGATACCATCCCTGTCCCATTATGTCAACAGCTTCGTGCATGATCTCCAAAAAGCAAAAGCTGACCGCGCCTTCTTGCGCGGTGCGCATCGTCAGAAATTGATCCAATTCGAGGGTGATACCCTCGAGCACCCCGGTATAGGGAAGTAATTACAAAACACTGCCGCGTTTCGCAATTACCTATATAGTAGATCTATATGATAATTGTATCACATCTCGTTAAGATTTGCAATGTTTTTTGTAATAATCTAAAAGAATAGCGCATGTTTTTATGCTATGATATTATTGAAGATCACAAACAGGAGGGATCATTGTGCATTTCAAAATGAACGCAAACACAAAAGCGGTATACAGCGGCGATCGGCCCGCGATAAAAAATGCCGTTGATATACTGAACCGCGACATAGCAAAAAAATTCACACTGCCGGGAGGTGACGCAAACAGGATAGTTCTGAGGCAGGACGGAGCTCTCGGCAGCGAGAGGTTTGTCATAGATGTATCCGAGTCTGTAACGGTGCGCGCGTCTGACGAGCTGGGCTTCGTTTACGGGCTGCTCTATATAAGCGGACAGTTTCTCGGCATAGAGCCGTTCTGGTTCTGGATGGATCAGCGGATCGTGAAAACGGACGCTGTCGGTATCGGATACGGTCAGTACCGTTCCAAGGCACCGGCCGTCAAGTACCGCGGCTGGTTTGTGAATGACGAGGTGCTGATAATGAAGTGGGACATAAACGGCGACAGCGCCGAGCCTTGGCGTATGGTTTTCGAGGCGCTCCTGCGCTGCGGAGGCAATATGGTCATTCCCGGCACCGACAAAAACTCAAAGAAATACAGGCAGCTAGCCTCAGATATGGGGCTTTGGATAACCCACCATCACGCGGAGCCGCTCGGCGCGGAGATGTTCACGCGCGTATATCCGGATATGGAGCCTAACTACACTGAAACACCCGAGCTGTTCCACAA
>CAJFVT010000092.1 GCA_904420525.1 uncultured Clostridia bacterium
AGAAATTGATCCAATTCGAGGGTAATACCCTCGAGCACCCTCGGTATAGGGAAGTAATTACAAAACGCTGCCGCGTTTCGCAATTACATATGTGTTTATTATACCATAAGTGCGACGCTGAGATGCGCCGCTTCACACCGGTACAATAAACACATCCTTGATAAAGCCGTTATTGCGGCTTTATTTCTTTTGCTGTGTTTATTATACCATGCCGTTTAAAAAAAATCAACCGGACCGCACCATAATTTCACGGTTTTTAAGCTCAAGACAAAAAGAACGGCCGCTACGCGGCCGTTTCCGAAAAAATTTTCATTACATTATTAAAGCTATCAGCTGAGTATCGCAAGCTCTGTATCCTTATCGAAGAAGTGAGCCTTGTTCATATCGAAGCCTACCTTGATCGTATCATTGATCTTCGCATTTGAACGCTGGTTAACTCTTGCTGTAAACTGAACACCGTTTATTAGGAGATAGAGATATGTTTCTGCACCCATCATTTCAGTTACTTCAACGAACGCGCTGCAGACAGCATCCGGGTATGCCGCAAGGAACGCTTCCTCGTCATGTATCTCCTCAGGTCTGATACCCATTACAACTTCCTTGCCAACATACTTCTGGAGACCTGCATTGTTTGCCTTACCCTCAGGGATCTTTACTGACTCGCTGCCGAACTCCGCAAAGAGGTCATTGCCTTTCTTAACGAGCTTAGCATTGATGAAGTTCATCTGCGGTGAGCCGATGAAGCCTGCAACGAACTGATTGCACGGTGAGTTGTAAAGATTTGACGGTGTATCGATCTGCTGAACGATACCGTCCTTCATAACAACGATCCTTGTACCCATCGTCATAGCCTCTGTCTGGTCATGTGTTACGTAGATGAACGTTGTCTGGAGCTTATTATGGAGCTTCTTTATCTCAGTTCTCATCGCAACACGAAGCTTAGCATCAAGGTTTGAAAGAGGTTCGTCCATAAGGAATACCTTAGGTGAACGTACGATCGCACGACCCATAGCAACACGCTGTCTCTGACCTCCCGACAAAGCCTTCGGCTTTCTGTCAAGAAGATGTTCTATATCAAGTATCTTAGCTGCCTCTGTAACTCTCTTCTTTATTTCATCCTTCGGAGTTTTACGGAGCTTAAGACCAAATGCCATGTTCTCAAAAACTGTCATATGCGGATAGAGCGCATAGTTCTGGAAAACCATCGCTATATCTCTGTCCTTCGGAGCAATATCATTCATAAGTTTTCCGCCTATGTAAAGCTCACCTTCAGAGATCTCTTCAAGACCTGCGATCATACGAAGAGTCGTTGACTTACCACAACCTGACGGTCCGACAAGTATGATGAATTCCTTATCCGCGATGTCCATAGTGAAATCGCTTACTGCCGTTACATTACCTGCGTACCTCTTATAAATATGCTTTAACTGTAAATCTGCCATATTGCCTTACCTCTCTTAATTATTTCTTAAAAAATGGATTTGTTTAAGATTTGTGACCTCCTCATGATCAGCCGAGCATGTCACCGTTCTCTAAACCTATATATATAATAACATATTTTAAAAAAAAATGTTAGTCTTATAATAAACAAAATTAATATTCATTCTTTGTGTAAACTCCACAACATAGAATTTTCTGTACAATTTTTGTGCGAATTGTCCATATAACATTTACCCATAAACGGCATAGTAAATCTATTAATATTCTGTTGAAATTGCACTTTATAAAGAAATATGCATAAAAACAGTAATAAACTCCGTTATCAATGAATTTTTATTCTTTACGTGTGAATACACTCTTTTCGGAGCTGTTTGCAAGGATTATCCCTGTGCAAACGAGCAGGAGCGATAACGCATATCGGATACTAAAAATATTCTCGTGCATAAATACCGCGGAAAGGATAGTCCCGGACACAGGGATCAGAAAATTGAACACGCTTATCCTTCCCACTTCCCAGCGCCTTAAGAGCATAGTCCATAGCGTAAATGCTGCCGCTGAAAGAAACGCGAGATAGCCGAGGATAAGTATCCCCTGAACAGTTACATTTTTAAGCATTCCTCCTCCTGCCATGCCCGCCGCTGTCAGTATACCGCCGCCGATGAGAAGGTTATAGCCCGTAACGGTCATTGCATCGGTATTTTCCGCAGCCGCCTTTGACAGCATGGATCCGGCAACGAAGCACGCGGCAGCTATCAGTATAAAGCCCTCTCCCGTAAACGACACGCCGCCTATCCCCTCTGACATAAGCACCGTAACAACGCCTGCAAAGCCTATAACGGCTCCTGCAGTCTTTTTTGCATTCAGACGTTCACCGCAAAAGATATGTCCGGCAACAAGAGCCATAAAGGTTGTCGACGAATTGACTATCGAGCCGTTGGAACCCGTTGTGTTCGACAGACCTACATAGAAAAACACATATTGCAGCGCGGTATAAATAAGCCCGGTAACCGCTATACTGCGCACATTTCCCCTGTTCAGGCACGGTATCCTCTTGTTTACCGCCGCTCCCGCCGCGATGACCATAAGTCCTGCCAGAACGAACCTGATACCTGCAAAAAATAATTTTTCCGACACGCTCGATGTTATATCGAACTGCTCATATCCAAGCTTTATAGCAGGATAAGCGCTGCCCCAAAGCAGATTGCAGAAAACTGCCGCCGAGACAGCACCCCATTTTGTATCGATAATATTTTTCATGTTGACCTGTATTATTCCATAAACAAATACGCATACTTGTATCCGAGATCAACGATACGTCTGTACTCTTCATCCGTGAGCTGGCTGTGCATATACGCCTTAAGGTCTTCCTCATTTGAAGCGTTTTCTATAAGTGTATCGATATCCAGCTTGCTCATGATAGACACGAACGCAGAAAACTCGTCCGAGGTCATGTTTTCACGCAGCTTGTTATACGCTTCATCAACTGTATCCACAGTTTCCTCCGTCTCCTCTTCCGGAGCCGGAGTAGCGTTCGCTTCCTCTATGACTTTCTCAGCCTCAACGATATCCTCAGCCTTGATTCTGTCTGAGGTCCTTTCACTGCTGTAGCTGGTTTTCGACTTTCCTCCGCCGCCTTCATTTGTCTGGATTATTTCAACACCTACCTTGTTTGACGCATATCTTGTAGTCACAGAGCTGTCAGCCGACTCCTCTTCTTCAATACTTTCTCCCGCGCTCTTAAGTATCTCTTTCGCCGCCTCCTCATTATTGTTGAGCCGCTTCCTGTACGCGCGTATAAAGTTACTGTAGGTCTCGTCCTCGATCACTCCGTCCTCATGCAGGCGCTCTGCCTGATCATAAAGCTCTGCCAGTACATCATCATCCTGAAGATAACTGCTTACCTTCTCCACCGCAGGAGCAAGATACTTGGGAACTATGTAATACCTATAGAAGAAAGTGCCTCCTGCAACGACCGCCGCCACTGCAAGCACCGATATAACAACAACCACCTGCCATCTTTTCATTTGCTTATCACATATCCTTTCAAAGAATTATGTGTTTATTATATCATAAGTGCAGCGCTCAAATGCGCTGCTTCACGCTGATACAATAAACACATCATTAAATAAAGCTGCAACGCGGCTTTATTATCCTAATCGTGTTTATTATATCATAAGTGCAGCGC
>CAJFVT010000093.1 GCA_904420525.1 uncultured Clostridia bacterium
CAAAAATTCTCAAAAAAATTTATTTTTATTTTCTACGTTTTGCACAATGCCTTTATTATGCGATTTTTCATACCTGAGTAGTAACAGTTAAAAAATAATATTGGCATCCCATCACTTTTACTGCCAAATTGCCATGATAAGATCAATATGATCAGACACCGCTGTCGAATAACGGCGTCTGATACATTTTTTAATTATCGTTCTGCTCAAAACAAAACGCGTCAAACTCGCATGTTCCCTCAGTCTCAAAAGTAAAGAACAAACTATGCTTCCCTTTTATAATACTTTTGACGCTTATCCCGACCCAATTATGATCATAGGATCGCTCGGTCACAAAGTCAGTTATATTCCCCGCCTCCGGTCCATCCGCTCTTACCGTGACCCTTGCCGCGCTTCCTTTTATACGGACAAATAGCTTATCAGGCGAATCGTTCCCGAAGTTTATATATTTAAATCCTACGACCGTTTTTCCTTTTATGTTCACTATCGGAGCCGAAGGATTGTTATTGTCATAAACCGGCTTGATGTATGCGAAATTCTCCCCGTACGACGGGTCAATATAGCAGGCATATCCCGCTGATATTATGTCATATGCGTGAAGCCCATCAATATATGCACCCTGCGAGGTCATTTCCGCCTCAGCGCATGCGCACGGCTCACCATTCTCGTCATACGCTACCTTTCCGAGATATACCCGGCCGTTTTTATCCACCGCCGCATCTATAGGTTCAAGCATCGCCTGACGGGCATAATCCTTGCCGCTCCCCGTTCCCCGATGGTAAAACACATACCACTGACCATTTATCTCTGCGATACTGCCGTGGTTATTGCTCTTTTTGTAGGCGCGTATTTTCGTTCCGTCCGAGCGCTCGATCACCTGCCCGGTATTGGCGATGATGGTTCCGCCATGGATCCATCCGGAGAGCGGCGAGTCACTGTACGCGTAATCAAGATATGCGTTCACATTAGGGTCTCTCCCCTGCTCAGGATCACCCTTCATGTCGCGTTTGCTGTATATAAACACATATTTACCGTATACCTTTCTTATAGACGCCGCCTCAAAATAGCTGAATTCATCATCTATATTCTCCGTATCCCACAGATTGTCACGAAAGCCGCAGTGAGGTATCATATTCGTTCTGAGCGTACCCTCCTTTATAGTTGCCATATCCTCATTCAGTTCCGCGGCATAGCATTTCTTAAAGCCCCAATAAGCGTAGCAGCGTCCGTCATCATCGACCAGAACGCCTATATCAAACCCAAGATCCGTTTTTCTCGGATCCGTGAACGGCCCAGCTGGAGATGAGCTTTCAGCCACCCATATCTCCCTGCCCTTATGCATTGCGATATACATATAATATTTACCGCCCTTTTTCACAACATCGGGCGCGTACAGGATGTTATCCGCAGAAAATGCGACGCCCTCACATCTCCAGTCCGTAAGATCGTCACACGGCGCGGACCACACAACATAGTCCGTGCCGCAATACTCTGTTTTCAATGTGTCATGGGAGCCGTACACATATACACGTCTTTCGCCGTTATGCTCAAACACTCTAGGCTCGCCGTCCGGCACATGCTCCCATAATGGCATATACGGGTTTGCTCCCTTTATATATTTCTTCATACAGTATTTTACTCCATATATCTTAATTTGATCAGATCAATATTTCCGCAGTAGCTCCCGGTGGTGTTGAGCAGAACAAACAGACCATAGGTCCCCTCCGGCGCCGCCGCGATCTCTGCGGCATTCGAACGGAAATCGCTCCATGTATCCGGCACCGCTGTCAGCGGTCCTGCGCTGCCCAGGAGCGTACCCCCATCAAGCAACGCAAGCAGCTCCTCCTTAGTGTCACTGTCAGCATCATATGTTCCCTGCTCAAGAGCGTAAAAGCTTGCCGTTACATCCCCTGCGGTATCTCTAACTCCGGCCACGATCTCCGCCGCTTCCAGCCCGGTGAGATTGTGCAGACCGAAATAGAACAGATCGTTATCATGTGTGTTTTCAACGCAAACGCCTCCGCTTGCAGCTTCGTCCTCAGCCGGGCCGAAATTCTCTCTTTCCGTCCATGCCTTTTCATAGCTCTCGAACTCAAGCTCTATATCCCCCTCCTGAGGAGGAAGCTCGGTCGGAGGAGCCGGAGGCTCCTCTGTCTCCGGTGTACGCTCGCCTTCATAATCAACTACTATCATGTAGAATGATTCCTTCGTCTGCGGCTGGATGTAGATCAGGTTATCCATATCCTCGGTCGTTACGGTAAGGGTCTGGATATTCCCGTTCCCGTCACCGCCCATACGTCCAAGCTCTTTTCCATCCCTCGTTCCATCCGCCTGAGCTATCCTCATTTCTCTGTCATTTGACGCCGAGTCAAAGAACACAGTCACGGTAGCCTTTGCATAACAGTCGAACGGCCTGAAGTATACATTTGACTGCAAAGTGTTCCCTTTCCCTCCTTGGAATCCGCCTGTAAGGGTATAATCCGTTCCGTTATACTCAACACTATAGTTTACATCTGAAATAGTAGTGAACGAGCCGTAGCCGCCAAAGCCGTTCACTTCCTCTATAGGCTCTCCGGACGCCACTGCTCCCAGCCTTTCATACTGCGGATCCGAAAGATCGTATACAACGTGTGCCGGCGGCTTTTCGATCTCATCCGACATCCTTTCCGACAATATCTCACTGCCGTTTACCGCCCATACCTCGATAACATCGCCGTACTCAAGATCTTCTATCCTTATGGTCTGATCCGCATCCATAGACGCCTCAGCTGTATACGCTGTCTCTTCGCCGTTGACAGATACGATCACATCCGCCTGAGGCGCGTCCTCATCTCCGTTATAAGAAATGGTTATGTCCGCATTCCTATACCAATCAGGCGTTATTACCAAGGTATACGCACATTCACCGTCCCTGAGATGATCACGCACTGCCGCCATTTCTGTCTTGGCCGTATTCAATATACCGTCAAGCGCGTCCGCGTCCACCTCGCTCTCCATAGCTGTATGCGCCTCGGCATAGATCGCCTCAAGCTCCGCCCAATGATCTTCCCGGTAATTTTCCTCGCTGTATTTGCCGAACTCCTCCTCCAGTGCCGCTATATATTCCGCTCTTACCGAGCTTGGTATAGCATCCTGCAGCTTGCACACTACCGGGAAAGATGCGCTTTTTGTAACTCCGTCTACGGTCACTGAGGCCGTTATAGTCGCAACGCCTTCTTTTATACCCGCGCTCACCGTTCCGTCCGCCGCTGCTGACGCGACCTCCGGATCAGATGACGTGTATTCTACTTCCGCATCCGCAATATCATATTCTGTCTCATCCGTCATCACTGCCGAAAGCTGCGGAGAAACAGTCTTTATAGCCGCGGTAGTATTTGTTTCAGAGCTGTAAGCTCCTGTAACAGTAATACCTGTCGGGACCGCATATACCGTCTTCAGCGTGCTCGGAAGAACACCGCTTATCGTTATTTCCGCGGAGTTTGCCCTGTCCGTAACATTTTTGCCGGCATATATCGTATAATTACCTGTCGGAACATACTTCTTTATCTCCGTCTCGCTCCAGCGCGCAAGGTCGTTCGTATCTATCTCCACCTCGACAGTCTTTGTCTCACCCGCCGCGAGCTCCACTCTCGCAAATCCTACAAGCTGCTGCAATGGCAGCTCTGCACCATCGCCGTTTTCATGGCTGGCATAGATCTGAACTATCTCTGTGCCGTCAACAGCCGCGCCTGACGCTGAAGCCGCCTCCGCCATAGGCTTCATGTCCTCATCCCACAGCATGACCTTAGAGCCTGCCGGAGCGGAGATCTCTACCTGCTCTCCCTCCGTAACGTTCAGCTCATCTCCAATTGACAATGACGAGAGTACACCGCCGCTGTAGCCTGCGACATACGCCCTTGCCGTTCCTGTCTCGGTAGGCGTAAGCACTGCCTTAGCCTCTGACGCACCGCCGTTCCCGCTGTTCGTAACATCCACGCTCACCTTCAGCGTGCTTCCGGCGCTTACATCCGTTTTATCAACCTTAAGATCCGAATATGTATAATCAGTGTATGAAAGCCCGTATCCGAACGGGTACTGAGGCTCGCCGCCGTAGTACATATACGTCCTGCCCGGCCATATGAGTCTGTCGTTTTCACGCTTCTGCGGAAGTGAATAATCGCCGGTCTCCCACACTATTTCTGTTGTGCCGTTCGTATCCACTGACGTTGTTCTCGTTCCGTCCACTGTCATGATCTCCAGATCGGCAGGATCATACCACGTTGTCGAAAGCTTTCCTGACGGGTTGACCTCGCCTGACAGCACTCTTCCCAGCGCAGTACCCTGTCTCTGCCCGTTATATGAGGTCCAGAGTATAGCGCGGCATTTGTCCTCGAACGGGTCCACATTTATCTGACCGCTCGTTGACATCGCAACTACCGTTTTTTCCGGATACGCGTCACACAGCGCCTGCACATGCGATTCATGCTCCGGAAGATCGATCGTGTCTCTGTCATGCGATTCCGATGCATCCTGCTCGCCGAGTCCCTCCTGCTTAGGTATGGTCGCGGCATATGCTATTATGATATCCGCCTCGTCGAGCTGTGTCCTGTAATCCTCTACCGCAAAATCCTTTATTTCCGCGCTTGCTGAGATATACATATCCGCAGTTTCATTGTAGCCTCCGTCATCACCGGTATATGCGCTCTCACATATGACAAACGTGTTTTCATCCGCAGTCGGCTGCGATGCTATCGAAGCCACCTGAGGTCCGCCCTGTCCGTAGGTGATATTAAACGAACCGCCGTAGAGCGTACCGGTCGCCATCTCCACTCTCACAGCCGTTACGCCGCTGAAATCGACATCGCGTATCACCGCGTCAGCCTGCTGAGTAACGTTTTTGAGGATACCATCCTCATACGTCATTCCGCCGTCTATCTCCGCCGCCGAAAGATCCAGCTCCGTTTCCGAGCCGTTTGATCTAATGAGCTTTATGCTCCTTACATTATAGAGCAGGGTGGTTTCCGAAACGGAGCCTACAAGCTCCACCTCCGCGCCGTTTTTACCCAGCTCCTCTGCTATGCCCTCTATCGGCGTAACGGTATCCTCCGGAGATCCTGTGTAGTCTCCAAGAACAAGCTTATCCGCAAAGCTGCCTACTACCGCTACTTTCTTAACATCCTTGCTTACAGGAAGTATCCCGTCATTCTTGAGCAGTACCCAGCTTTCCTCCGCGGCACGCTCAGCCAGAGCAACGCTCTCCGCAGTCTCGATATCCTCCTCTGTATACGTTCTGAACGTAGTCGTATCATCAAACTCGCCCGTTCTGAACCTCTGCAGGAATATCCTGAATACCGCTATGTCCAGCTCATCCTCGAAGAGGTAGCCATTTTCCACCGCCTCAACGCCGTAGGCTGTATTAACATTTCCGCAGTCCATCTCATTACCCGCCTCTATAGAAAGCGCCACAGTTTCAGACTGTGCTATGGATGAGAGAGGACGGCTGTCACCAAGCGCGTCAAACATAGACCGCTTGAACGCATTTCCGTTGAGATTGGCCACTGCTCCGCAGTCAGCCGTTACAAAGCCATTAAAGCCCCAGTTTCTCCTCAGCATATCCGTAAGTATATTTTTATTTGCGGCCATGGGGATGTAATCCCAAAGCTTTTCACCGTTTCGGGTAACGGTCGTCGCATTATACGAGCTCATAACGGCTCCCGGTTCTGACTCCTCCACTATATTCTGAAATGCCCTTGCATAATAATCACGCAGCTCCGATTCCGTCATTGCCGATGTTCCGCGCTGGCGCTCCGACTCGCAGTTGTTTGCAAGGAAATGCTTTACAGTCGCGATCGTCTTTAAATATTTTTCGTCCTCGCCCTGCATCCCCTCAACAAAAGCGCTTCCGAGCTGTGTCGTCAGATATGTATCCTCGCCCAGACTTTCTTCATTTCTTCCCCATCGCGGGTCCCGCGCCATATTTATCGTAGGCGACCAGTAGTTAAGATCATATCGGCTGTTCTTAGCCCTCGCCTCTGTAGACGTCACCTCAGCTGCCTGCCTGTACAGCTCCACATCCCATGTATTGGACATTGCGAGCGAGACCGGGAACGAGGTGGCCTTGCCCTGACGCGCAACGCCGTGCGCCGCTTCGCGCCAGTAATAGTAGCTTGAAACACCCAGACGCGCTATCGCGGGGGTATTATAGCCAAGCTGTGAGATCTTTTCCTCCAGCGTCATTCTTGCCACAAGATCCGCCGCGCGCTCCTCAAACGTGAGGCTTTCATTCTGATACGGCAGTATGAACCGGCTGCCGTCCATCGGATAAACAGCTACCGCCGCTATATCAGGACACCATGTGCTGCTTGTTCCGTCTATCGTTATCGTATGCTCACCCGCGGTAAGAACACCGCAGTCCACCGCATAGGCAACTCCGCCGTCCCCTTCGACCGCAAATGTCGGATTTACATACGCTCCGCCGTCAACGCCGAGATTTACCGTGTTTGATGATGTCGCAAGGATAAACGTAAAATAATTTCCTTCTTCCTCCGCATTCACTGTAAACGTCAGCGGTGCGCCAGTGCGCCCCACATAGTCGATCACGCCCTCATAAGTAAGCGTTTCTCCGAATATGTCGGCGACCGTCTCGGACCGTTCGTCCTCTGTCGAAAAAGTTATTGTACCTTCCTTATCATCGCGGGTGTCATATCTGGGATTAGATCCTATCTGTTCAAATCCGTTCTCATACAACTGGGCCGCGGTGACCATAAAACCGGAACCGATGTTATAATAACCGCCGTCCGCATCATATTCGGCATACGCCATCGGCGCGCAGACCGACACCGCTATCGCCGCCGCAGATAATGTGCTTATTATCTTCTTCATTTATATCTCCTTTCCGGCACTGCCGCACTGATGCAGCAGTCCTGTTGTCTTTTCTTTCATACTTATATTCTATCACTCTGTTACTGCGCGGTCAACAGACAGCATTTGTGTTCCCTGCGCCAAAAATTGCGCAGTCTATGTTGACAGCTCCGCTCCCGCGTGATATCATATATATAGCATCAATACGAGGAGGAAACGCTATGTTCAGCTTCTATCAGTTACGTCCGTCAGAGATTGAGGTCTCGCATTATAAGCGCCATGCATTGCGGTTCGCGCCGCATCTGCACAATAATTTTGAGCTGTTTTACATGATAAAGGGCAAGCAGGATGTAAGCGTGATGGACAAGAGGTTTACACTCTGTCCGGGAGACTGTGCCGTTATCTTTCCCAACACCGTACATTCCTACGATTACCCCGACGGCGAGCCGGGCGCTCCTGACAGCTGCGAATACCTGCTGATATTTATCTCGCGTCAGGTCTGCGCCTCTCTCTTCCCTGAGGCCGTGAACACTCATATCGCGGACTGTATCGTAAAAAAACATGAGATCGGAGAAAATGCCGCGCTTGCTCTGTCAAGGATATACGGCGAGTCCTCGCTCACGGCACAGCTTGGCTGGGCTTTCATCATACTGAGCTATCTGCTGCCGCCGGTGCTGGCGCACGGAAAGGAGAACAGCTCCGGCACGGAGCTTATTTCGGAAGTACTTTCATACGTGACTATGAATTTCCGCCGAAGCCTTACGCTCGACCTGCTCTCCGATGAGCTGAATGTCAGCAAATATACGATATCACGCATTTTCTCCGACAGGATCCGTATCAGCTTCCGCACATACCTTGGGATGCTGCGCGCCGACTGTGCCGCGGAGCTTATAAGGCTGTCTGACAGGCCCTTCACCGAGATCGCCGCCGAGGCCGGATTCGAGTCGCCGCGAACCTTTTACCGAGTGTTCCGGAACTGCTACGGCATATCCCCGGCCGAATACCGCCATATAGTACGCGGTGAAGGAAGATGAAATGTCAGCAAACACAAAAACATCCCGGTTCAAATTCCGGGATGTGTATTATTCCTTTTCAAATACGCTTTCCTTTACCCTTATGAGGATTTTTCTTTGCATATTCCTCAGCTAAGGTTTTAAACATGCCATGATCCATTTTATCAAAATAACTGCGCTGCCATGTCGTATAATCAAAGTTTTCACGTTTGATTACCGAAATGAATTGTTCTGCTCCAACTATTCCTAAATTCTCAACTAAACAAGCTAATCCTGCATCCATGATCTCAACAGTATTATACATGATTCATCCCTCCTTTTCCCTTATAAATTCCTCCGGAGTAACAAGTTTTATTTTGTTAGTCTGATACTTTAACAATCTATCGTCTGTAGAAATAAAGTAATCACATTCTGCAAGCATTGCACACGCTATATGACAGGCATCTTTTTCTTTTACCCCTGTTTGTTGAATATCATTTGCTATTGTGTTTACCTGGTATGATTTTTCAACACCAACATAAAACGATTCGTTGTCATCCATAAACTTCTGAATTGTTTCTTTCTTTTGCCGAAATCTATTATTACTATTTTCAAATTCCAAAACATATGATGTGACAAGTTCTATGTCATTGTTTTTTATCATTTCTTGAATGTAAAGTTTTGCCTGCGTTTCTAAGCTTATCCTTATCTGTGTTTGATCATCATATGGTCTATTATAACAACAGTTGTCTAAATATATCCTCATTGCATATCTCTTTCTTTTTCTTATTCTATTTATAATTATACGATATACTTTATAATTCGTCAAGCCCTTTTATAAGTTTTATTGCTTTTTGCGTGGGTATATAATGATAAACAATACCATTGCTCCATTACCACTGCAGCTGCTGCCCATGCTTTCTGCGTCACAGATAAGACAAGAGCTGTCAGCGACACTGGCCAAGGTGCTTCAGCGGGCTGACGTACAAAAAAGAAGTATGACTTCACAAAAAATTCGCTGAATCTCACAAAAAAACCTCCCCGAAGCCGGGGAGGCCGCAGCCGCTGCAATGATATCCATTTTGCAGCGGCCATATTCTTTTTCGATCAAAATGTCCAATCAACACTCTGTATACTGATGCCCTGAGCACCGTATCTTTGCCTAAGTGTATCATCTGCTATTGAATTAGCACTCTGATCACCGGGATCACCGCTCGATGTAACTATATCCTCTTTCTCAAAGAATGCGAGCTTCATTTCCGGTTCAAGATAATTCTTTTTCATTCCTCTGCACCTCCGTATTATTCAAATGTGATGACCGCTTCTGCCCCGTCATCATTCAAGCCGTTAACAATAAGACCGTATATTGCAGTCGCTCCTGTAAGCACTGTTCCCTTTACATCAAATGACCGGGTATTTTCGCCGCTTGTGACTGCAACCGTTTTAGGTGTTCCGTTGAAATCTTCTACCTTTGCAGAGAACATCGTTGCGTAAGTTCCGG
>CAJFVT010000094.1 GCA_904420525.1 uncultured Clostridia bacterium
AAATACCGTCTGTATGCTGGTGTGCGGGATAACCATGATGATAGTGATACTCCCCCGTTGAACGGTCATAGTGACCTCCGCTGCTGTCAGTTCGTCCACTGTGAGCAAGTGCCGAAGATGACAATGCGATCAGTACCATCAATAAAGCGATTAGTCCCTTCATAATTTCTCACGCAGTTCCACGACTTTGCCTTTTATATTTACAGACAGCGTCGCGATCTTTTCATTTTCATAAGTTATTGTAATATACATCATATTTTAAGCCTTTCTGAAAATATATATATCATGTCTTTTATCAATTTAGCTGCGGCTGACCATATGAATATTATATAACAAAACTCAGAAAGTGTAAATACATTTTTTATAAAAACTGTTTTAAACAAACAATTGCATTTTGATCAGCCTGTATTCTTTTCTTTCAGTTTATAACATCCTGTCTTTTATCCATATGTTTTTTTACCATATCTTATGGGCATACTAACAAAAAAACGGGAAGTGATATAACATATGGATATTATAAAAGTTATTTTGACATCGCTGTTCTCAGCTGTTTCTTTATTTTTCATTGCAAAGCTCATGGGACATAAACAAATATCACAGCTTGACTTCTTTGATTATATTACAGGCATCACTATAGGCTCTATAGCCGCCGAGATGGCCACAGAGCTTGAAACGCCCTGGAAGCCTCTTATCGCTATGGTAATTTACGGAGCGATATCCATTTTTCTAAGTATAATGACTGTCAAGCTTCCAAGGTCTCGTAAATTTATAAACGGCACGCCTACGATCGTAATGAATAACGGCAAGCTCTATCGCGAAAACATGAAAAAGGCAAAGCTGGATCTGAGTGAATTTATGATAATGTGCAGGCAAGAAGGATATTTCAACATCAATGATATCCAAACTGCTGTTTTTGAATGCAACGGCAGGCTTACAATACTGCCAGTAAGCGATAAGCGTCCTCTCACACCTAATGACATGGATATAAAGCCTTCTGCCGAGCTGCTGTGTACAGAAGTTATCATGGACGGACGTATTCTAGATGAAAACCTTAAAAGACTCGGTCTGAATATTATATGGTTAGAAAAGCAATTAAAACAGCAAAATTACAGCAGCGCAAAGGAGATCTATTTAGGGATATGCGACCAGAATAACAAGCTAACGCTGTTTCCCATAAATATATAAATTATATTTGTTCCAGGGCTTGCATTTTTATGTATATAATGGTATAATGATAACAGTTTACAAATGAGGAGTTAAAATGAAGATAGTTATAACAGCAAGAGAGTTTACTGCACCCGGCATTGACGGAAGCCATATCCTAACTGATGCAGGCTATGATGTAGCTGAATACTGCAAGGGGAACTATGGTGTCAACACAGACGCGGACACGATGGCCGATCTGATAGGAGATGCGGATGCAGCTATTACCGGTCTGGAGCCGATCAATGAATCTGTTTTGAAACGCTGTCCGAATTTAAAACTTATCTCCAGGCGCGGGATAGGATATGATTCATTAAAGCTTGATGACCTGAAAAAATACGGCGTTTCTGCAGTAAGGACGACAGGAGCCGTTGAGGGTGCTGTTGCAGAGCATGTCATGGCTTACATTATGCATTTTGCAAGACATATCAGCGAACAGAATTCCATTATGCACAAAGGCAAGTGGGAGCGCATTATGACATACGGAGCAAAGAACCGTACCCTTGGTATTATAGGCTTTGGAGGGATAGGGAAAGAGACCGCTTTGCGGGCGAACGGCTTCGGCATGAGGATATTATACAACTGCAGACATCCGCAGATAGAATGGGAAAGCAAATACAATGCAGAATATGCAGCGCTTAAAGATATAATGCGTCAAAGCGATTATATTTCAGTCTGCGTTCCATTGACCGCTGATACAAAAGAGCTTATCAGCAGAGAGCTCATAAATCTCATGAAAAAGGATGCTGTTCTTATCAATACGGCAAGAAGCGCTGTAGTTGACAATGACGCTTTAGCCGATGCATTGAAAAGCAGGCGTATACGAGGGGCATGCATCGATGTCTTTGACCGCGAGCCTTGTACGCATTCCGTATTCACAGATATTGAAAATGCGGTTTTAACGCCGCATACCGCATCATTCACATCCGAGAATTTTAAGGCAATGAACGAACGTGCCGCCAGAAATGTGATTGACTTTTTCAGCAACACTATCGATGAAAGATACATTATCACAAAAAACAGAAAGGATAAGCTGTAATGGGAATGATCAGATCGATATGCATAAGCGAAAAACGCGGCACGGCAAAGCATACCGTAGACAGCGCCGAGCTCATAGCGGACTTCGGCATATGTGGCGATGCCCATGCCGGCAAATGGCACAGACAGATAAGCATGCTATCATATGAGGATATAGAGGAATTCAATCGTCTCGGCGGCGAAGTCAGCGACGGGAGCTTCGGAGAAAATCTTATAATATCCGGGCTTGACTTTTCCACGCTCTCACCCGGCACGCAGCTCATATCAGGCAGCGTCATCCTGGAAATCACGCAGCTAGGCAAGGAATGTCACAATGACTGTGAGATCAAAAAGCGTGTCGGCTCATGTATAATGCCTACAAAGGGTATATTTGCAAGAGTGATAAACGGAGGATCCGTCCGCAGGGGCGATGAAATTTTTATTAAATGAAAAAGAGGTACAACAAATGAAAAAACTATTGATACTTGCATCATTATGCATATGCCTGTTAACAGGCTGCGTAAGCCAATCGGCTTATAATGAACTATTAGATGAAAAAAACACATTGGAAACACAATATGAAGAGCTGGAAAATACAAACAGCGCCCACGTTTCAGAAATGGAAGGGCTGAAAACAGAAAATGCAGATCTTAAAAACAACATAGAAGCTCTGAAAACGGAAAACGAGACTTTAAAGGCAGAAAAAGCGGAATTAGAAACAAAAAACGCCTCTCTTTCCTCAGAGCTTTATACTGCGCAGCAAAACAAACAATCAGCATCACAAAGCTCTGGTGCCGCAGCATCGCCCGCGAACAATGCTTCTGCAGTCTCTTCATCAGACAGCAAAAGCTACAGCTACATAGGCAACAGATCATCTTCAAAATTCCACCGTCCCACATGCTCTACCCTGCCGTCAGAAAAAAACAGAGTCTACTTTTCCAGCCGCGAGGAAGCGATAAACGCCGGTATGGTACCATGCAAAAATTGTGACCCGTAAATTCGTATATAAAGCAAACAGACCGCATAACCATTTAATGCGGATTTCTGCATATTGCTCATGGCTGCCCTTTTTCCCATTAAGGATTGCTGTTTTTCTGTCCGCCGGTATCTATATATTCGATATTTCACGAAATCACATTGATCACTGTCAAATATTTATCATTATAAACTTTTAAACTTGAACGACGTCATGTTATGTGATATACTTTCGCTTGTAGAGGAAGGTGGATCAAAATCGACTTACCGTTGGTACTATACCGGCATACAAAAGGCGGCAAGGACCTCAGGAGCGAAGCTGTAGTGTAAATCTCTCTTCTCTCATGTATTGGAAGCACAATACATAACTCTCTCCCTGCATTTATATATTCGCTCCTCATCGCCCGCGGACGAAACTTGGGCGCATCGCCGCTTATAAAAGATCTTGCTCTATACAATACCCCAAAAAACACACGCAGTCTATCGGACGCGTGTGTTTTTGTTTGTGCATTATATCTGATATACAAACAGATATAAGCTTTACTATGTTCGATTTTTTACAAATCAAATAATAATTAATATCCTAACTTGCGTACCCCTCCCCCCTGTGATACAATTTATGGCACAGAATGTGATCTTTTCACACTGTGCTGTCCCGGACAAGTTTGTAGGGGGCTGAAATTTAGGGATGGCAGAAAACACAAATTCTATTATTGAAAGATAGGAGGAATTTTAATTATGAAATTAAACAAATTGATCGCCGCGGCATCCGCAGTGACGATGATCGGGAGCATGGTCGTTGTTCCGGCTATGGCAACAGATGGAGAGCCTGATATTTATACAAGATCAGCAAGCATCACAGCAAATGTTTCAGCTCAGCTCAGAGCTCTCGATGGAGGATGGACAGCTGGCATGAATAATGCTTCAAAAATCGTAACTGGCACTGACAATATAGAGATCCGCGGTGGCAAAGATTCGTCCAAAAGTTATTATATAGGGGCATTTTTCCTTTTTGATACTTCTTCTATACAATTACCATCAGATGCTTCAATCCAATCTGTAACACTGACGATGGAAAAAGGAAATACCAAAACCGGAACAGGCAGTCTTACGGTGCTTGAGACAGGTATTCCGAATGTTGAGAATCAAGGAAAGACTTCTGCATTGTTCACGTTGGTTCAATCTGCTATTGCCAACACTTCATCAAATCGGACAACTTTTAATTACGCTGAAACAACATCGGTTAATGTACAGAGTATGTATACCAGCACAGATCAATCTGTTGCTTTCTTTGTATATAATCCCAGTGAAACAGATGGCAACAGATATGATGTTAAGGCATCTCCAACGCTTACGATTAACTATACAACACAGCAACAGCCTGTTTATAACACAGCATTGCAACAAGGATATGATACCCTCAACGATGCTATAGCAGCTGTCAGAGATGGTGATACGATCGAATTACGCGATAACATCACACTTACAACACGAATAGTTCAAAATGACAACGACAACGATTACACCATTAACGGCAATGGATATAAAATCACAAACCCTGGCGCAATGGTTTTTGAGTTCAAAGCCGGCAGCGATCTAACGGTATCAAATCTCACCGTAGATCAGCTTGATTTCAAAGGTTCATCAACAATCGACGCAGATAACCTGACGATCGGGAAGCTCGCATTGGCAGGAAACAATACCGGTTCAAAGGGAACAGTCAAAAACTCAACTATTACAACGCTTTCTACATATGGATGTATAACTTTAGCGAACACCGATGTATCTTCTGTTGAAGTACGTGGTATAAACAGCAGCACAAACAGACCGGTTATAACTGCTGACGATACATCTTTAATAGGAACCGTTGTTATCAACAGTATTGATCAAAATGCAGTAATGCCTTATAAATTATTTGATAGTACGCTCCCTGCCGGGGAAGTCACCGTACCCGAAGGCTATACCTACAGTAACGGTGTTATCAGCTTAGCATCAACAGAGCCTGACAAATATGATACCGGGTATTTTGAGTTCAGGGAACCTCTAAAAATTGATTCCCAATCATAATATTTTGCTATTTCGATTAATTTTTCAAAAATCAAGGCAAGAAATAGCCAAT
>CAJFVT010000095.1 GCA_904420525.1 uncultured Clostridia bacterium
AAGACTGTCAAACCTTGTTTCAAGACTGTCAAACCTTGTTTCAAGACTGTCAAACCTTGTTTCAAGATTGTCAAACCTCGTTTTAAGACTGCCTACATCCTCCTGCAGACATGACACATCTGATCTTATGCCCTTTATTTCTTTAAGCAGAAGATTGAACATGTCCCTTGTTTCATTATCCATTCTTATCACTTCCCTTTTAGCAGCACGGCGCTTCCATCATTCTTTTGCTAATATCATTATACTATCCATCGGGGCGATTGTCAATAGCTTAAGCGTTCTTTTTTTGATCAAAGGCACGGCAGAGCTGCCGCTCTTACCGCGCCTTCTATGCTTATCTGATATTTTCTCTTATCCTTTCAAATACGGCCGCAGCCTGCGCCCTTGTCGAATTCGCAAGCGGCGCGAACGTGTTATCATCGTTTCCGTTCATAACACCCTTGTCTGCCGCCCATGCCACGGCCTCGCGCGCATATTCCGATATGCTTTCCGCATCGGAATATCCGGGCATATATGACGCTGTCAGGTCGTATCCCTTATACCGCGCGTATCTGTAGATGATAGCTGCCATCTGCTCACGCGTGATGCTTATATCCGGGCCGAACTCCTCTGCCGAGAAGCCCTCGACGATGCCGTTTTCGCTCGCCCATGCCACAGCCTCCGAACAATACGCATCTGACGATACATCGTCGAAGGTGTATCCTTCCGCCGCTTCTGTCGCGCCCTCCATCCTGTGAAGGACTGTCACGAACATCGCTCTTGTGATATCGCTCTCCGGCGCGAACAGTGTTTCACTGACTCCGTTCATCAGACCGTTCTCAAACGCGTATCTAACCGGATCATAATACCACTTATCCTCCGGCACATCCTCGAACCATGCCGGACGCTCCGTTTCAGCGGGAGCCTGGCTCGGCTCAGCTATCGGCTCCTCCGATGCGGAAGGCAGCGCCGTTGGTGCAGCGGTCGGCCTCGATACCGATCCGCCTCCTCCGCCGCCCGGACGGCTTGTCGGAGCTGCCGTTGCAGTCGGTTCAGGCTCAGCGGTCGCTGTAGGTAACGGATCTATAGTTGCTGTAGGTGACGGCTGAGCTGCGGTGCTTTCTATATCCGCACTTATATGCACATCATCATCCGGCATTACAAATGTCGTTGAAGCTGCGCTTGAGTCAGCAAAGCTCACGCTGTCGGAATTGCTGCTCCATCCCTTGAACACATAGCCGCTGCCGGTAACTACAGTTACAGTTACGGTATCGCCGGCCGCCGCATTCAACGGCTCTACAGTTATATGTCCGTGCTCAGGAGCGTCAAATGTGATCTGGTGAGTTCCATCGGCGCCATAGCTAGCTGCCGCGCTAAATCCCGCGGATTCGGTAAGCTTGAACATTCCCGTTACCATTCCGCGGCTGTTTTTATCAAAGAACAGCATCCTGCCGCCGCTTATATCGCTGTCCGTCTCAAACAGGCTAAGCTCCTCACCGTCCTCTGTTATCCTTCCGCTGCCCTCGACTGCAAAGAGATTCCATACCAGATTGCTGTCATCATTTATAACGAATGTCTCGTTATTTGCTGTCACGCCTCTGAACTCAAGGCTTCCGTTCGCCGCAGCGCTCGAATCCATCTGAGTATCTGTCACATCGTTGCCGTTGAAGAACATTCTTACTCCTGTAAGCTCCGATATTCGCTCATTTACAGTCCTAGCTGCGATCTCCGTCTCATTGCCTACGGCATCGGCAGCCGTTATAACTACTCTGTTCTTCATTATTCCCTTATCTGCCGGTACCGTGAATTGGAAGCTGCCGTCATCCGATGCTCCGTCCCATTCCGATGCTGTCTTTTCGCCTATGACCGCTCCGTTCACCTCGACCCGCAGAAGAGCGTCGGGTTCGGTCCTGCCGGATACGGTAATCAAATCGTTTTCCGTCAGTGCCCCGTTCAACGGCGCGTTCAGCGCCAATGTCGGCGCTTCCGTATCCACCGCAAAGCTTACCGTCTCGCTAAAGCCATCACCCGCGGCATTCGTTCCCTCAATATGGAGCGTGTGCTGCTGTGTTTCAAGCTCTGTCATGGAAATGACAGCCGTATTTCCTTCATCCGTGCTAAATTCACCGTAGATCCCCTGTCTGCCTCCCTGCTCTGCTTCGTCCATCGCGACATCGTATGATATATTGTCAAGATACCATGTTCCGCTTACAGGCATATCGCTTGTCAGCGTCACATTTACATCTGCTGATTTCACTGTCGGGACAAGGACCTCGGTCTCGCTTACCGTGCCTGCCGAAATACTGACAGCTGCCGTGCCGTCAGATGCCGCAACGGATGCGCTTACATTCGGCGTTACCGGCTGTGAAAGAACAACACCGTCAGAGAATGTCTCCTCGGACATCACCTCGGCCGTCCTGTTGCCCTCGTCATCCGTTATATAGTTCACACGGCGCACGCCTACCGCATAGGTCTTTCCGGGCTCAAGACCTACATACTGAGTTTCCGTTGGCGCGTCAGGGTCGCTCTGGTCAGGCTCAAGCTCGTATCTTCCGCCGACTACAAGCTCGTCACCGGCATCAAAGCTTGCTCCCGACATGTTATCAAGCTCTGTATACAAAGTCTGTCCGCTCTCGTCAGCGCTTACCTCATACAAATTAACTATATAGCCTCCGCAGGTGTCAGACGGCTCTTCAAGACTGACTCTGAGTCTGTGATCACCTGCATTTACCGCCGCGGCGCTTGACGCCGCCTGCGGCTGATTTGGATTTGTGTATGAATATTTATCAGCAAGCGTAACGCTGTCCATGAGATCCCCGCTGTGATCTGCCACGGCTCTTATATGATATTCTCCTGTAGGCATATCCGCGGGCAGCTCAAGCTCCGCGCTGCCGCCTGCAAGAATTTCTTCGTCTGTTATCGTGCCGATAAGCACGCCTTCTATCTCATTGCCAGATGCGTAATCCTCATCTGTTACCGCATATACGGATATTTTATCGATATCCCTGATAGAACCATTGTTGACGATCCAGCTCAGATCTGCCTTACCGTCCGCTATCGATCCGCTTATGAGCTCAAATTCGGGAAGATCGGCTATACTGTAAAGCTCAAGAGCCGATGCGACAGGAGTTGTTATAGCCCATTCCTTAGCGAAATCGCTTTCGCTCGTAAAGCTTACCACAAGACGCGCTTCGCCCGGCTCACCCTCGGTCTCGGAAGGCGCATACGTAACAAACGCGTTTGCGGTACCGGCATTCGATTCATCCTCCTCAAGTATCGTAAGCGGGTACGCGCTGCCGCCGCTCATTATGCTGACCTGTCCTGCAAGCTCATATTCCTCTTCATCCTTGTATACCTTTATCTCATACTCGCAGGCTCCGGCGCCCGATACGGTATCCGGCTGCGCGGTCTGCTCTACAGTAAGTATCCCGTAGCCAAGGTTTGCATACTGCGCATTCGATGTTATAACTACCTTTGCCGCCTCTGAGACCACATCTTCTCTTTCGGGATCCGTATAATCGATCACAAGCTGATATGTACCGGGATACCGCGGTATTTCCACATCATTTTGCATGCTCGCAGGCACGGTTATATCTATAGTGTTCTCTATCTCATCGACAACTCCATTTTCCGAGCTTATAGTTATAGCGGACAGACTTCCAAACAAGCCGGACTGCGTTATAGGCTCAAGTCTGTAATTATACGCGCCCGGATCTCCCAGCATGTTCAGATTGAGACCCGTAACTGTAAGGCCTGTTCCCCTGTAAAATACATATATTCGGTACAGCCCGTCAGCACTACCTCCGGTATACCGTTGTCCGTGCCGGGGCAGAGTATATACGCGCTCTGCCTTCCTATTATATCCTCTTGCAGCAGCACGTCTGTATCCTCGCTCGGCTCATACGCGACAAGCTCCACCTTACGGTAGGTAGCAGTATCGCTCACAGGCACCTTGAACCGAAAATCCTCCGTTATCGTCTGATCCACCTGCACATTGACCAAGTCGACACTGTACGGATTAGATGCGCTGTAGGTCTCACCATTCGCGTTTTCAGTACTGCCGCTGCTGTCGATGGGCGTTAGAAGCTCGTCCGGATATACGACCACCTTCACATTATCAAGCATAGCCGCACCCTCGCGTTCGAAGTTCTTCATCGACGCTGTCAGTGTGATCTCACCCTCTGCGCCGCCCTCAGCCGGAGGCAGATATGAACTCTTGTCAGCATTGAGCTGAAGAGGCTCCGCGCCGGAAATGTTTATGGACATCTTCGCAGTCTGCGCTGTCGACGCATTCGAGTACACGCCGTAGTTCGTTGCGACACTGCCGCTTCCTCCAGGCTCTATCGTTCCCGCGTTAAAGTAGAGCGCATAGGCGCTGTCAGCCGTAAGATACTGTGCGTTGTACTCATTTGTAAACGTGAGCGACTCGTTGGGCGTAAAGTCATAGACCGTAGCCGCAAGATTGTTCCAGTGACCGAACGCGACCTTTTCAGGAACACACTCCTGCGAGTTCACGGACGCATTTACTGTGTATGCGGTGATATTCGGAGTGAATTCATCGTCATAGCCGAACATCATATGCCCGTAGCTCGCTCCGTCTATGACCTGCTCATTCTCGACCGCAGTATACGTACCGTTTTCCGGTACCATATAATACGCATAGTCCTGATATCCGAGCGCCGTATCCAGCATTATCCTCGCGTTCACTCCTGCAGCATCGCTTCCATTGTTTTTTGCTGTGTAGGTGATGATCACCATACCATTCTCGGCCGAAGCGTCATTTGCAAGCTCTATATTCTGTGTTATCTCGATATCCTCTACCGTCCATTTGGAAACTATCCTGCTTCCGTCCTGTACAGTGCTGATATCTGTTCCTGAAAGCCCGAGAAAGCCGTAGTTTCTGCCGAATATATAATCGTTGGACTCGCCGTTCTTAGTTATACGAAATGACGTGAAAGAGGTGTCGTACTCACTGCTGTTGTGCAGGAGCATCTTGTTATCGTCATCCTTCTCCAGCTTATCGCCCTGGATAGTGCCGATATGGAAGCCGCCGTTTTCACTGCTGACCTCCACCTTTATATAATCGTTTGAAAGAGTGTACACCTCGTCCTCCGCAGCCATCGCCGCCGCGGGCATTATGCCCGCGGTCAGCGCCGCTGCCGTGAGAAGAGATGCGCTTCTTAAAAATACTTTTTTCATATCGGCTCTCCTTTACTGTTCAATATAAAGATACGTTATATACTGTCTGCGGTTTTGGGTCATGACATATACCGTGTAGAAGCCGCTGCCCGATACCGTTGTGCTGTCATTGGTCACCGCGGTCGAATTATTCTTCATCTGTCCCGCTGTTTTGAAGCCCTTCTTGATATACAGCATATACGGCTCGTATGCTCCGTTCGAGCCTTCAAGGTTGCCCACCTCAAATTCAAGCTCTCCCGTGTCAAGCATAAGCGTTCCCATGTACGCGGTCGGCTCACCGTTTATATTTAGCCAAACCTCATTGCTGCCTACAACGCGCACGAGCCTTTCCGCTTTCGCGGTATTGCCTGCCTCGTCCGCCGCAGTATAGGTCACGTTATATGAACCGGGAACGGATGTATCAATGCTGCCCCATGTTACCGTTACATTTTCCGCTTCGCTTATATTGTCGCTGACAAGCACTCCCTGCCTCATAAGCGCATCAAGCTCCTCTCCCGAAACGCCCTGCGTCACACTTATGAGCGTCGGCGACAGCCATATAGCGGGAACTATAGTGTCAGGGATCATTATACCGTCAAACGCCGTTACTGTCATATTCCCCGCCGTATCCAGCACCGTCAGTGGATACATCCCCGTCTTTTCTATATTTAGCTGTACCCACGTACCGGCAGTGAGCGTTCCCGATGTGTTCTGGAACGTATAATTGCCGTTCTCATTCGATTTGAGATATACGCTGTCTATATTTGATACATCGTTCTGCTCAGCAAGCGCATCCCAGCTTGCATATTCCTGACCCCCGCTTGTAAGACTGAACGATAGCTCCGGAGCGGTATTGTCTACATCCGTGACCGTCACGGTGACATTTGCTGTGTTTCCTGCGCTGTCCGTGAATGAATACGTGTAAGTTCCGTTCTCGTCAACAGTAACCGTCAGCGGATTTTTCGGAGTAAACTCTACGCTTGATGCGATCTGTGAGCAGAGCACCGTTTCACTTGGCGTAAAGGTTATATCCACGCTCTGCCGCGGCCCGCCCGGCGTGTAGTTATTTGTTACCTCCGGTAGCGTCTTGTCGATCACATCCACCGCGTTTATATGCAGCTCGTAGGCAGTGCCGTTCTCGCCCGTTACAAGCAGCACCGTATTTCCTACGTTTTCGCTGTATGTTATATCTACCAGGTCAAGCGTCACGTTAAGACTCGCTTTGCCGCCCTCAACAGGCGCGCCGTAGCCGCCGCCTTCCTCGTAATACAGCGCGGCCTCGTTCACGTTCATATTGAACCTCACCTGAGCCGTAACGTCGTAATTCACCGGCGACTCCGAAAGCACGCTTTGATCCGTTCCATCCTCATCCAGTACCTTATACGGCCACCAGCGCAGCGGACTTGCCGGATCGGCCGGCGCAATGTTCTCATCGAGAATATCGTTTACTATGGCTGTAACGCTGCCCGTGTTGCCTACATCATCCCTGTAATAGAAGACGAAGCTGCCGTTCTGTGTAAAATCGTGATAATAGTATCCCTGGTACTGCTGATGCTCTGACTCGACCGCCACTCCGGAGGTGTTTGTCACGGTGATGCTCTGACCCTTCGGATCGAAATATGCGCATCTTGTGTAATTGCTGAGATTTGCATATATCACTCCGACCTCGCCGAGACTCGTGACATTCGTTATATTCACCGGCACCGCTATCGCTCGCGGCGCATCCGGATCGTAGTTCTCAATACCCGCGTCAGCTATTATGCCTATAACGAACTCAGCATTAGCTGTAACGGTTATGTTCCTGCCCGTGAGCATAACTCCTTCTATGGCTGTGCTTTGCGTCGTATCGGTTATGCTGTCCGCCGATGTTCCCGCCGGGAGCAGCAGTATACGCGAGCTGACATTTGTATCTACGCTGATCATATAGCTCTGAGCGTTAGGCAGCGTACTGAAATCGTACGGCGCTGCCCCATCGTATATATACTGCTCATATGGTCTCATCTGCGAGCTCGTCTCAGCGTAAAGCTGCATATCATAGCTGAGGCTCACAGGCTCCGGCAACTCTATGTCCACCGGCAGCACAGCCTATATGCTTCCCGTGTTTCCCGCCTGATCGGTATATTCGAACGTGTAAGAATCACCGGCGCTGCCGCTTGCGAAGGTATGGCTAAGCGGGCCGTTCGTGCCTACAAGCTCGTCATTCTCATCCATCGGACGCACATGAGCTGTAACGCTGCCATCGGTAGACGACGCACCCTCCGCCGGTATCGTTTCGGCATATTCCCAAACGATCACCGCGCCGGTCTCACGGTCTATATTGTCAACAGTAAATACGCGCTGCTGCGTTTCGCTCCCGTATTGGAGCGTAAACGTGACCGTTCCGTTATCATTCATTACGGCTGTTGCCGACTGTGCATCCTCTGTGACAGACATCTCATAGGCTCCGCCGCCCTCTACCGCGCAGTCTGTTATGCTGAGCAGATCGTCCGCCCTTGCGGAGCTTACCGTGAGCGTTACGCCGCCGTTCGTCCGCATCTGAGGAGTCATCTCATAATTTATGCTGAAATCTCCATCGAGCGCTACCTCTATGCTTTCGGTGTGCTCTTCACCGAAAATGTCCTCGTATGTGATATCATATATCCCATCGCTGTAGATCGGTATACCCGTCTTTTCGGTACTGAATACCGTATCCGCAGCCGTGCCGAGCGGGTCAAGCATCCTTACTCCCGATGAGAACGTCAGCGCCAACGAGCCGTCATCCGCGCGGCTTATGCCCGTTACCTCTGGAGCTGCGTGAACCTGTCCGCTCATCTGGAATATATCCCAACATTCCGACATGTTCCCCGCAGCGTCCTCTGCCCAGACATACAATTTTTCTCCGGGCGGCACCATTCCCTCGATATCCACGGTAAGGTTGTGTCCGTAATATTCTCCTCTGTCATTTTTCTCATATGAAGCACTCATGCTGTATATCCCTGCCGGATTCGGGCTGTCACCGAAGATCTGATCTGTTATCGTTTCCCAGTCAAATACCATAGTCGTATCATCCGGCTCCGTTTCGCTTGTTCCCTCTGTCGCAGCCGGATCCGGTGCGGATGCCTGCGTTGGATCCGTTGTCGACAGATACAGCTTCAGATCGCCCGGCTCCGCGTAGAACATGGAGTCACGGGCTGTAATGGTGACGCTGTAGGAACCGGAGCCGCTGCCGCTGTGCATTGTTGTTGAGATACGCGGTGTTTCATTGTCTATATACATGCTGAGGTCGATATTGTCGCTTTCATCAATATTGAGGTCTTCGTCATGAGTGGAAGAACCAGTCTCATCTATCACAACAAACCTCCACAGATCCGGCTCTGTGAATGTATCTTGTCCGTATATGGAAAGCATGCCGTTCTCCGTTACAGTGCAGCTGTATGGCGTGGTTTCTCTATTCTTTAACGCATATATATAAGCTATATCACCATTTGCACTGTATAGGCTGTTCACCTTGAGCTGTGCGCTTGTAGATACCGTACCCGGCATAACCTCAAGCTCCAATTCCGGCTCCTCATCGTTTACGTTAACGGTAAGCTGCTCCACAGAACCGAGTTCTCCGTTTGAATATACCTCCTGATAACAAATCACCGATTCTCCTTCTAATGGAACAACCGTATATTCAGAACCTAGGTGAACAGGTTCCCAGCCTTCTGTAAACACACTGAACGCGTTTCCTTCCTGCCATGAAATTGTTATATCCTTGTAAACCACATTCTCCGGATCATTTTCCATCCACAGCTTAAGACGGAAATCCGATCCGGCATCCTCTGCGCTTTCACTTATATAATATGTTGTGTGTGCTAATGTAAGAGTTGTATCCGCAGGATTGAGAACGATATTTTCGATCGTCTCTTCATCGGATGCCAGCTCGACAGAAGTCCCCAATGACGATACATATTTACTTAAGCCTCGCATGCTTCCGTTCGGATCTGCCGTCACATTCAAAACGTTAAACTGTTTGCCAAGATCGACCTTGTCAACGCGTCCGCTCACCTTTGCCTGCAGTATCACGCTTACAGTATAGATACCGCTTTCATATTCCATATCCGGGAATACTATGTTCTGTTCTGCCGTTCCGGCTTTAAGCGGTACTGTGGCATAAGGCTCCGATGCTCCGTCCTTGTAGATAGCCGCATAGCTGTTATCGAAGTCTATGTCCTCAATACCCCAATCAGGGATCCTGTTGTTTGAAAGCGCTGCCTGTATCTGGATCCCTTCAGGTGTTCTGAATGACGTTACATTTGTACCGTCAAATTCAGCGTTCGGATCCAGCCTCAGATCGTCTGCTGTGATCTCCCTTCCCGAAGCATCCCTTACCGTTCCGAATACAGCCGTATTTATCGGGTTGTTCGGATCCTCGTCATCCCTTGCTGATCTAACAGTATACCGCTGAACGGCTATCGGCTTCGGGGCATTGCTGTTTGAAAAAGTTCTTTCATCCCCGCTTGATTGTCTCCAGAACAAAGAAGTTCCGCTATTTAATATATACTTTGCATCGATCTCTATAAGATAAATATCCGCATCACCGTATAATTTCGATATCTTATCGGCAGTTTCCTGCACTTTCTGCCTGTATTCAGCGCTACCGTAATCACTCACGGTGTTGATATTGTTTTCTATAAGCTCTCCTGTGTCAAGGTCTATAAAATATGTATCCCATATCAGCCCACCGCGTATAGATGCTACAAAATGCATCCCATCTATAGAGTCTGATGTATATGTATTATCATTTGGCTGCATTGATGATAAAAGATCATTTGTGCCGGGGGTGTCAAATCCGGGCTTCGCTACGGCCTCTCCGCGGTCATCATCTATAATATCATCTAAAAACATACCGATCGTACCGTGCTCAGTCTTTACAATAGCGAATAAGGATCCATAGTTCATACTCAATGAATTGTAGCTGCCGCCTATTACTTCATTTGCCCATCCAAGGCTCATAGCTTCTTCTTTATTCAGTCCTCTTACCTCAACGACTCCGTCACTGATACCATCAGGAACAGAAACTGTATAGGACGGCATTCTGAAATCAAAGCTGTACTTATGAGTTTCCAAAACCGCGTTTCCGCTTTTATCTTTGGCATAGACATATACGTAAACATCACTTTTGTCTCCCGCCAAAAGAGGAACTGAAACGACTTCGTTTACATCTGCTGAGTATCCTTCAATGTTAAGCTCTGTCCACTCCTCCGACCCGGATTCAGGCTCGCTCACCGGCGGCTCCGTCGGCACAGGATCGCTGCCTGATACACTGCTTATCTTATATTTTACAGTTTCAAGTCCTCCGGCATCCGACGCCGTCACAGATCCGCTCAAATCATTCCCTGTTCCTGTATACTCGACCTTCGCTCCGGTCGCCGGAGACACCTTGTCTCTAAATATAAAATCAAGCGGATAATCGGCCGATGTTTTGTTTCCGGCGTAGTCATAGCCCTCAACTGTAAGAACGGGCTTCAATATCGGTATATCACTGTTTTCGACCGGACGTATATGCAGATAATTCCCGTTGTCGACCTGCGTAAACGCAACCACCTGACCGGTGACCGCTGTCTTCCAGCTGTCATTTCCCGGCGCGTTTGCATCGGTGGTCACACAGTATTCAAACGAAGCTGTCCCGGTGCTCCCCTCCTCTGTCTCTCGGATAATAAAGCTTCCGCTCTCCTGTGCCTGATCTCCGTCACCGACCGCATTCGTTCCGCTCACATATTTTGATGCGTCGCCGCTTATTATTCCGATGTCGTATGATCCATCGTTTATCTGCACCGGGAAATAGAAACCGTCTGCCGTTCTTGACTCATCGCCGCCATAGTGCGTTGTTTCCGTATATGGTGCATATGCCCCTTCAGTATTCGGCTGAAGAAGAGTGGTCAAATCAGGCGCTACTGTATCGAGCCATTCCTGCTGCCGCGGCGCGTCCTGTATCTCCATGCTGCGGCTTGCGAACTCGTTGCCGCAGAGATCCGCCGCGCCCGATGGAAGCTCCAATGCTTTTATCCTTATCGCCTGCCCGTCGTCCTCCGGCACCATACCTTCTGTTATAGTGATAGACTCAAACGTTATTCTTGTTACCTTTATGTTGCTGTTGACTCCCGTGCTTACCGCCTCAGAGCTTGCGCCCCTCACCGTAACATTTTCGCTGCCGTTTTTTATATTAAGGACAGCCGTTACCTGTGACGGATCAACTCCTACCTCCTCGCTGAACGTGGAGCTGAATGTGATGGTTAATCCACCTGGAACAGGCTTATATCGTTTTTCGGCTTGAACCATTCACCCCGTCCGTATTCGGTAGGCTCCATATCTCCGTCATCCGATGAGTTCTTGTACTGCTTGATGATCTGCCCGTTCTGATACAGCGTGAGCGTGGCCTTGTCCTTCTTTTTGCCCCAATGATTCCAAAAATTACTATGATTATCCAACGCAAACAGTCCGCTCAGCTCGCACTGCAGATCGCCCTTGGATATGAGCTCACGGAAACCGTCAGCCGCGGAATCATACGCATAGATCCAGCCGTAATTAGCTCTCCACCATGAGTCGTTATCCTTCTTCTTGTATACTCTGTTGAAGCCGGACGACATGTCCCCCGGAGTAGAGTCGCCCTCTTTATCGAACTGCAGATTATAGTGGAAAACATGCTCCATCTTGTATCCGCCGTTCAGCTTTCCATTCTTCAGGTAAAGAAAATTGTTTTTTACCTGAGTGCTCTGATAGTTAGCCGCATTAAGAACAGGAACGCCGAGGCTCGTCATATTTACTGTCACGGCGTCCGCTGCCAGTACATTGACCGGCGGTACGGCTTCCGACGCAGCCGTTGCCGCAAGCAGTGCCGACATGAGCATGGCCGTGATACGTTTTTTATTCATACGCATTAAACATGCCTCCTTTTTCAGAAAAACATATTGTTACTTATATTTTAACATATTTTAAACAAAAATGCTATTGTTGTTTACGCTGTAAAAATTGCCGTTTAGTAAAAAAATGCGATATTAGCCTTGAAAATCAAAGCGATTTATATTAAAATATATTTATATCTTGATTTGAGGTGTTATGAATGAAAAAAATAAGCTATTATATTTTCGGAGTGTTATTTGTATTCATATGTGTGCTTACACTGACATTCCTTCACAAATTTACCGATTATGATCTGACTATAAGCTACGTTACATGGCTGAACTCAGAAATAACATCGGAGGACGGCACCGCGCAGAGCTTTACCGTTGATGACACAGGCGCTGTGCCGGAACTGAATGAAGGCGAATACTTCCGTTTCACAGGAACGCTCGGCAAGACCGCGCCGGACAGCGAGCTGGTGTTTGAAGCTCTGGGAGCGGAACTGACGCTTTATATCAACGGAACTGAAATATACGCCTCACGGTCGGCACAGCCTGAAAACATATTGGGCTCAGGTCAGGTCCATATACCCCTGCCTGAAAATGCTTCAGGCAGCACTGTGACGCTGGAGCTCAGGCCGCTTTCCGAAACCGCTATCCTTCCGCCGCTTGCGCGGACCGTTTCAGCCATGGAAAACGAAGCGTCTTCAATAGCCTACGCAAACAATTACGGTATACCGGCCGGCGCCTACGGACTTGTGTTCGTTATAGTGTGCGGTCTGTTCCTGCTTGGACTCGCGCTGAAAAAAACTGACTGGCGGCTTCTTCTGCTTATCTTTTCCGCCGCAGGGCTGACTGTATATGAGCTTTCAGTCGGATCCGGATATTATTTCTTCGACCCCGCCGTACTCCGTGTGCTTACCTGGAACGGATTGCAGCTTTTAGTTCCGGCTGCTATGCTTATATATATACTGCTCAATATCAAAAATGGATTTTTAAAATATTTTGGTATCGTGACTTTATGGAGCGGCGCCGCTCTGCTTGCAGCCTATCTCATTTCGCTTATACGCGGGTCATATTTATCCAACTACATAAACCAATCTGTATCAGCACTGTTTAATACCGGCTATTACGGCGGTATCCTTCACTGGATAACCGTATATCTCGTATTTTCGTCTTCCGCGGTCACCGTATATGCGGCAGTGCGTTCCTTGATACGTACACAGCTAAGGACGCAGGCGCTTGAGCTGAAAAACGAAATGAT
>CAJFVT010000096.1 GCA_904420525.1 uncultured Clostridia bacterium
AAATTACTCGCGCCATGTTATGGCGGCAAATCCCGATGTTCTTGAGTTTACAAAGCATATGGACGGCGGGATATTCTCCTGCGAGGTGCAGCTGATAAAGCCCGATCCACGGATCTACAAGGCCATATGCGACAAATACGGCCTTACGCCCGGGGAGTGCGTTTTCATAGACGATAACGAGGCAAACATCAAGGCCGCGGATACCTTTGGAATAAAGACTGTGCATTTTAAAAATTACGATCAGGCATACAAGGAGCTGAACGATATTTTAAAAGCTCATTGACAACATACTGCGAAGCATTCATCTGTCGGCATCTTGACAGAGCTGTTCTGCAATGGTATAATTAAATAAAGGAGGCGGTAGGACGTGAAAAGAAACATTGTAAAAGCTAAGCTTGATATAATATTCAAGAAATTATTTGCGGATACAAAAAATCAAAATATCCTGCACGCGTTTATTTCGGATATTCTTGATATACCGTACAATGATATCAAAAGGATAGAAATAGCTGATCCGGAAATGGTTCCCGATGCAATGGACGAGAAATTTTGCAGACTTGATGTTAAGCTGAATGTAAATGATAAGCTGGTAAACATAGAGATCCAAATAAATAATGAAGGTTTTTATGAAGACAGATCAACCTATAACTGGGCAAGATTATTCACGTCTGATCTGAAAAGCGGCGAAAACTACGGAGAACTGAAGCAGTGCATAACAATAAATATCATAAACTTCAATATGTTCGAGTGTTCAGAATACCATTCTTCCTTTTCGCTGCGTGAAGATACACGCCACGAAAAACTTACAGACAAGTGTGCAATTCACTATTTCGAATTGAAAAAGATCAATAAAAAACCAAATCCAAGCGATAAAAAAGAGCTTTGGATGCAGCTGATCAATGCCGAAAGTGAGGAGGAATTGGATATGCTTAATAATACAAATGTAGCGGCCATCAAAGACGCAGTCGTAGTTATAAAGGAAATGAGCGCAGATGAAAAGATCCAGGAACAGGCACGGCGCAGAGAAATGATGCTGCACGATAAAGCGACCGCACTATGGTTTTCAAGAGAGCAGGGCAAAAAAGAAGGTCTTGAAGAAGGCGAAAAAATCGGTAGACTTGATATGATCAAGAACTTGATGCACTCACTTAATACGGATGCAAAAAGCGCAATGGATATGCTTATGATCCCAAAAAACGAACAGGAAAAATATCTTGAATCGCTTTGAGCAGCAGAGCTTCAACTGCGAAGCATTCATCTGACGGTTTTTGAATGAGGGAACAAAGTATGAACAGTGAGTTGACATCCCACATAAGTGTTAAATCATATAAGTATTCACTGAAAAGTGAAATTTGTTGAGAGCGGTACGCACCACAGCGGTAAAGGCTGACCCCCTGAACGCCGCTGAAGCGCCGCTCTTCCCCCTTGCCCAAATCCTGTTTACATGATTTGGATGGAGGACAAGGCTGCGCATCTTTGGATCAATTTAGCTCACAGATTAAATACAACACCGCAAAATCTGTATAATAAATTCAAGAGAGACAATTTCAGCGAAAAAGAGTTGCATGAAATAGCCGATGCCTTGAACTGCAGCTTTAAAGGCAGCTTCGAGATGAACGATACGAATGAAATTATTTGAGCTGTCACAAATCTTATCCCTATCTTTAAAATTATAACTGAAAGCTATTGATTTTTTATTTTCTATCTGTTATAATGAATTGAATTTCAGCATTGATCTATCGGCGTATCAAGCCGCCCGGGTCTGCATAAAATAACCGTGAGGTGATTTTTATGTGGAACAAGATCAAGCCGTACGTTATCTTTATCGCCGTGCCGCTCGCCGCAGGCGGGCTTTCGGCATGGGTCACGCGCGGGAATATGGACATCTACGAGGAGATAAACAAGCCTCCGCTTTCACCGCCGGGGTTTCTGTTCCCTATCGTGTGGGGGATACTTTATGTACTCATGGGGATCGGCGCGGGGATCGTTTACAGCAAACGCTCCGAAACGCCTGTGAGCGCGGGAGCATCGCTCAAGCTTTTCGGCTTGCAGCTCATAGTCAACTTTTTCTGGAGCATCATATTTTTCAATATGCGCGCGTACCTTTTCGCGTTTATATGGCTCCTGCTGCTCTGGTTCCTTATAATAGCTATGATGCTGAGCTTTAAGACCACAAGCAGGTCCGCCGCATGGCTGCAGCTCCCGTATCTCCTATGGGTAACCTTTGCGGGTTATCTCACGATAATGGTCTATATCCTCAACCGTGCGCTGTGACGCCCAACGCGGCGGCTGCCCGCAGAGCTTACGGGAGCCGCCGCATTAAAAACCGCATAGGGCTGCCGATTTTAGATACAGATCGCTAAAACCGACAGCCCTAATTAAGATTTTATATATGGAGGACACCTATGTATTTACTTCTTCTTGCTGTTATATACCTCGCCTTTATAAGTCTGGGGCTTCCCGACTCGCTGCTCGGCTCCGGCTGGCCTGCTATGCAGCCTGAGCTGGGAGTGCCTATATCATTTGCAGGTATAATAACGATGATAATATCAGGAGGCACGATAGTTTCCAGCCTTCTCTCGGACAGGCTCACAAGGGCTGCAGGCGCCGGGCTTGTGACCGCGGTAAGCGTGCTTATGACCGCAGCCGCGCTTTTCGGCTTCTCGATATCGGACAGGTTCTGGCTTTTGTGCCTGTGGGCCGTACCCTACGGGCTCGGAGCCGGCGCGATAGACGCGGCGCTCAATAACTACGTCGCGCTCCATTACAGCTCGCGGCATATGAGCTGGCTCCACAGCTTCTGGGGAGTCGGGACAATAATGAGTCCCTACATAATGAGCTTCGCGCTGACCGGCGCGCGGGGCTGGCAAGGCGGCTATGAGCTGGTCTCATTCGTGCAGATCTGCATAGCTCTTATAATGTTCCTGTCGCTCCCGATGTGGAAGCGTGAGCCGAGTTCCGAAGAAGATACCCGTAAAAAGCCTATGACACTCCGCAGCACGCTTGGGATACGCGGAGTCAAGCTTGTGCTCGCGGCGTTCTTTTCCTACTGTGCCGCCGAATCAACTGTCATGCTCTGGACAAGCAGCTACCTTATCCGGGCGCACGGCATCAGCACTGAGCTGGCTGCGGCATTCGCCTCGCTGTTCTTTATCGGAATAACCGCCGGACGGTTCCTGACCGGGTTCATCGCGAACCGCTTAGGCGACAAAAAGCTGATACGCATAGGCGCTTCGGGCATGGTCCTGGGGATATTCCTGATAGCGCTTCCGTTTGAGCTCAGCGCCCTTGCAGGCTTTATAGTTTTCGGTCTGGGCTGTGCCCCGGTCTATCCCTCGATCATACACTCCACGCCGTTCAATTTCGGCGCGGAAAACTCACAGGCGATAATCGGTATCCAGATGGCGAGCGCCTATGTCGGCTCCACCTTCATGCCGCCGGTATTCGGGCTTATAGCCAACCATGCCGATATACGGCTGCTGCCGCTGTTCCTCATTTTCTTCACGGCACTGCTTGTGATAATGTCCGAAAAGCTGAATAAAACAGTTTGCAAATAAAAAACATCAAAAAACGGGGACTGCCCGATGCGCAGACCTCATAGCAGCTTTAAAAAGCTCTTTATCGGTCGCGCTAAAGCCGGCAGCCCCGTCTGTTATTTCATACAAAGGCGCAGAATATGCCCTTGTTGCTCCGCAGTGAATAACCGAATCAGGCTTCTGTCACACGGCGCCGCTCAGCGGCCGCGCCGGGCGGTTGAAGCAGAATCTGTTATCTGATGTAATCTGCAGCCTCTCAGCAGCAAACACTGTTTCCGCAGCAGCTGTCGTTATTGCCGTTGTTGCCGCAGCAGCAGCAAATAAGAACGATTATAACGAGGATCCAGATCCACTCTGAACAGCCGTTGTTATTTCCGAACAAACACATACTTCGCGACCTCCTTTCCGGAATTGTAGTATATACTATTCCGGATAGCCGCAATGTGTTACACGGACGCCTGACGTGATTCGGTAAATACGTACACGCCGTCCGGGCTTTTTGTGAAATACACGACCGAAACGACTCTGCCGCGGCGGCGCACTGACGCCGTCCAGCCGCGTCCCTGCGCGGCTATCGGGGAATACGAGCAGCCGGGATGATTATTATCCACATATCTCGCCAATGCATTATGCTGCTCGCCGAACCGCATTTTGTTGAACGGTCCCTTTCCCGCGATCAGACCATACAGGCCTGCCGCCGCCGCAGCCGTGAGCACTGCGCACCTTTTAAACTGCTTATGATCCATCTGAGATCGCTCCCCTCTTATTTTAGGTAAATAATTATTAAACGCTGCCGCGTTTCGCAATTACCTGTTATGGTATTCATTATACACCTCGCGCTTCGGCACGCCTCTGTCCGCGGCCGCGGCTTTTACGGCCTCCTTCTGATCCATGCCCCGCGATATGTAATGCTCAACATGCTCCGCCGCGCTCATGCCGGACCAGAAGCATTCCTCCGGCTCCGGCTGCGCCTCCCGCGCTCCTTCTATCACGAGAACATATTCGCCCCTCGGCGCTTTGCCGCTGTAGTATTCCACAGCGCCGTCCAGCGTAGTCCTTATGATCTCCTCATGCACCTTTGTAAGCTCTCTGGCAAGCGCTATGCGGCGTTCCCCGCCCAGCACCTGCCGCATGTCCTCAAGCGTAGTCCTGAGCTTGTGCGGCGCCTCATAGAAGATGAGCGTATGCGTATCGTTCCTGACCGACTGCAGATGCTCGCGCCTGTGACGCTTGTTTACCGACAGAAAGCCCTCGAACGCATACCTGCCTGTCGGAAGCCCTGACAGGACAAGCGCCGTTATCCCTGCTACCGGACCCGGCACCGATGTGACAGTTATGCCGTTTTCTATGCAAAGCCTGACAAGATCCTCGCCGGGATCGGATATAGCCGGTGTTCCCGCGTCCGATACCTGCGCAACGTTTTTGCCCTCCTTGAGGAGCTTCAGGATATACTCGCCCTTAGCCTTTTTGTTGTGCTCATGATAGCTCGTGAGCGCCTTGGTTATCCCGAAATGATTGAGCAGCTGCAGGGTCCTTCTCGTATCCTCCGCAGCTATCAGATCCACGCTTCCGAGTATCTCGATGCACCGCTTTGAAACGTCACCGAGATTGCCTATCGGAGTAGCGCAGAGATATAATATGCCGTTTTCATCTGCCATAGATCGTATCTATCTCCTTTGTATAGCTTCCGTCACTGTTGTACACGACCAGCGGCGGGAGCACCTTCAGCTCAGGTCTTGCGCCCTTTATCCCGCATATAAGGACAAGGTTCATCTCCCTGTCCTGCCTGGGCTGTACCGTCCGCATCAGCTTCGGCTCTATGCCGTATCTGCGCATTTCCCAGAACACGTCCGCCAGCCTTGACGGACGGTGTACCATGAACAGTCTGCCGCGAGGCTTTAAAAGCCCTGCAGACGCGCGCACCACATCCTCAAGCGTGCATGCGGTCTCGTGCCTTGAGAGCGTTTTCATATCGCCCGCATTGACAAGCCCGCCGCCGGCCTTCATATACGGCGGATTTACTGTCACCATATCATACCGGCTCCGTCCGAAAAGCTCCGGCGCGTCCTTCAGATCGCATTCACATACATTGATCCTGTCCTCCAAGCCGTTATAGCTCACGCTCCGCTTTGCCATATCCGCCATATCATGCTGGATCTCAACAGCGTCAAAATGGTCTATATCGGTTTTGGCCGCGAGCAGTATCGGGATTATCCCTGTACCGGTACACAGATCCATCGCCGTACGCGCCTTCGATTTTGCAAAATCGGCAAGCAGCACCGCGTCTATACCGAATTTGAAGCCTGACGCGGGCTGATATATATAGCAGCCGTTCTGAAGATCGTCAAGTACCTCGTCCATGCGTCTTTACTTTATTCCCTCATTTTCGATGACCGCAAAGCTCATCTCGCCCTTCGCGGCGGTCTTGCCGTCGACCTTCGCCTCAACATTCGCCTTGCCCATGCCGTGGCGGTATGTTATCAGCTCAGCGTTCAGCTCAAGCGTATCGCCGGGCACTACCTGCCTGCGGAATTTGAAGTTGTTTATTCCGGTGAATACTCCAAGCTTTCCCTTGTTTTCCTCCATGCCCAGAAGCAGCACAGCTCCTACCTGCGCAAGCGCCTCGCATATAAGCACGCCCGGCATTATCGGATTACCCGGAAAATGTCCCTGAAAGAACGGCTCGTTTATCGTAACGTTCTTTATCCCCTTAACGGACTTTCCCTCTTCCATCTCCACTATCTTGTCCACCAGTAAAAACGGGTATCTGTGCGGAAGTATCCTCTGAATGTCAATGTTGTTAAGCATAATTTTTTCTCCTTTATTAATTCTGATTTTCCGATAATATTGACCTGATATTCTTTTTCAGATCCGGAAAATCGATCTTTACAGTATTATATACATCATCCATGAACAATGATCTGTATTTATGAGCGGCTATATCCCTAAAGCCTGCTATAGCCTTCCAAGGGATCTTATTATACTCCAGTCTGAACTCAGACGATAGATTTTTTACAAGCTCTCCTATATTGATCACTGTCATTGCAATGGCACGTTTCTTTTCCTCATTAGCATTGAACTCGTCAAATGGTATTTCGCCCATTATATCATTCGCAATATCAATCTCTGAGCTTATCTTTTTCAAAAGAACGATATCCTTACGCTGCATATAAAGCCACCACCTTATCGAGCTCTATTATTGAATCCTCCGATATAGGCGCATGTATAACGTCCACTGAAATACCGAGCAGCTCCTCCATTCTCAGCTTCAAAGAGCAGAGCGTTATCAGAGTTATCGGCTGAGTGAACTCAACGAGCAGATCCACATCGCTCTTATCTGTGCTGGTACCATTTGCATATGATCCAAAAAGATCCATTCTCTTTATAGGAAATTCTGCCGCCGCCGTTTTTGCTGCATCTGCTATCTCCCGGATAGTAAGCATTAGTATCACTCTCCTTTGGTCTCACGCCTCATGGATGTATGCCTTCTTATGGAATATATGCGTCGGATCGGTCACTGTGTCTATGCTGTCGAGAGCGATCCCCGATCCTCTTACGACACATTCCGTTATATTATCTGCAAGGCGGCACGAAACTCCGAGCTCGCGCTCGATACGCCGGTCAAGCCCGTAAAGCAGCGAACCGCCGCCGGTCATTATTATGCCGTCCTTTATTATATCCCCGTGCAGCTCCGGAGGCGTTTCCTCAAGCACCTCTCTGGCGCGCTCGGTGATATTGTATACAAAATCATCAAAAATATCGCATATATCGTGTGATGATACCGTCACGTTCCTGGGCAGCCCGGTTATGGCGCTTATGCCCTTTGCCTCGCAGACTATCTCCTTGTCACGCTTTATAACGCCGCCGACCGTGATCTTCAGCCTCTCAGCCGTGCGCGGACCGATGTACAGGTTCATTTCACGGCGCATATACCTAACGATCTCCTCCGTGAACTCATCGCCGGCGATCTTCATCGACCGGCTAACGACCACGCCGCCGAGCGACATGACCGCTATATCCGTGGTCCCGCCGCCTATATCTATGACCATCGTTCCATGCGCGCGCGAAATATCGAAGCCCGCGCCCAGCGCCGCCGCTACCGGCTCCTCGATCACATATATATCCTTCGCGCCCACCTCCCGCGCCGCGTCGATCACAGCGCGCTGCTCAACGTCCGTTACTCCGGACGGCACGCACATCATTATCCTCGGCCTGCCCCCTGCCCTGCGCAGCACACGCCTGAACAGACGGCGGATCATTTCCTGAGTCAGAGTGTAATGCGAGATAACGCCGTCATGCAGGGGGTGTACCGCCTGTATATTCGGCGGAGTCCTGCCAAGCATCTCCAGAGCCTCGCTTCCTACGCCCACCACCTCATTCGTATCTGTGTTCACCGCTATCACGGTAGGCTCGTTGAGAACTATCCCCTTGCCCTTTATATAAACTAGCATAGTGGTAGTTCCCAGATCTATACTTATATCATTACCGAACATCAACGTTCTTCTCCTAAGCTGATTTATTTTTCAATAATACTATTATACACCAAATCCGCCCGTAACTCAATACTTTTTTTAAAAATATATTCCGCGGCTCAAATGCGGCGTTCATTGACGAGCATCCCGCTGTATAGCGGCACGCCGAAACGTCCGGCAAACATAGCGCACTTGCACATGAATATATAATATATGTTCCTTCCGCAGCCGCGCAGCGTCTCAAAGTTCCCCTGTCCCTTCGAGATCACAACGTCCGCCGCATCTATGATGTCCGCCGCCTCCCTCGATATGAGCCCAAGGCATGTCCCGGCAACCGCGCTGCCGTTCCCTATAACTCTTACCAGCCCGTCAAGCCCGGTCTGGCGCGCATCCTCCATAGTCGCATCATTCACAGTCGGCTCGCCGCGCACTATCACGGTAATATCAAGCGCCGGGAACAGCTCCCTTATGACCGATATCAAAAGCTTGTCCATTACTATCTCGCCGCAGTTGTCCGTAAGATACGCCAGCCGCGCAGCGTCCTTGAGCTCGCCCCGCAGCCCGCCAAGCGCCGCCGCGTCTATCTCGATATCTCCGGCGCTTTTGAGCATCGCGCGGAGCTTTTCCTCATCCACCTTTTCGACCGCGGCAAAATCTATGTAGTTGCCTGTCATGGCATACTGCACAGCCGCCTTCAGCGGATCCGCCGCTCCAAGCGCCGATGCGAGCAGCTCCTGCTCAAATCCCATCATCAGTCCGTTAAAATACCGCTTTATTTCCGTATAATCCTGCTTCATTCCGAAAAAGCTCTCCTGCAGATCATATATTCCGCACATTATCTCCGGCGCACTGAGGCGCTCCGAGCCGTCAGCGACCGTTCTGAGCAGCTCACGCATATATCCGAGCTTTCTTCCATCCGGCGCGTCAGCCGGGAAATTCTCTATCTGCCTTTTCACAAGACAGCTCACACATTCCGGATCCAGCCTCATCAAACCAACTCCCTTCAAAGCGGCGGCGCTCCGCCGCATCGGCCTATATATACATTATACAGCATAACACCGATAAAATCAACCCAGGATCAAGGCACAGGCAAAAAAAATCAGGGACTGCCGCAAAATTTGCATATCTCCATCCTCCAACGCGCTCCTTCGTTCTTTATCCTTTTCGGATCAGGATGGCTCCCGATCAGAAGAGGACCGCCAGCTCACGCCGCTTAGGAGGCTTAATATCTGCAGCAACCCCTTGTTATATTCAATTGTTCTTTATTTGAGCGGATCTCATTACCGGTCTCATTATATCTTCATCCCATAAGAATACTTTTATCATTTCGATATCCTGAGAGATCAATTCCTTAAGATAAAAACCGGCTTCATTGTATCCGCTTTTCCATACATAGACAAGCCGTCCGGTCTTGTCATAAGCTGCCGTATACATAGCTGTACCGCTCATATCAACATCTGTTTTAAGGCACGGGACTGATACCTCTGCATACTCTCCCTGCTCCGGGACCGTTTCAGGCAGCTCAGCTTCAAGCTCCTCTATATTTATGCACGCGTCTGCCAATACCTCTGATTCGTTGAGCATAAGCTCAGATATTTTCAGACTCATTGAACCGCTGAACATTTCATTCAGCTTTACGTTCAGCATTATGACCGGCTCATCATCCTGCAATACGATCGGAGCTGAGCTCATCACAGCTATCCTCAGGACTCCTCCGGACATTTTCTCCTCCAGCATGCAGCTGCCCGCAAGGCTTTCGGGAAGCCGCGCGGTCACATGCCCTATATTCTTATCCGGAAGTTCTATCCCGATATCTATGCCTATTATCCCGTCATCCTCCGAAAGCGCGCCAGCTTTAACAGGGACCTCAAATGACATACAGCCCTCCGGCACATGATAGGTACGCGTCCGGATATCTTCAGCGCCTGACTGCAATATGTCGGCCGCACCCCAGTTACCGGATACATCACCAAGCTCAACAGCCGTAAACTGTATGCTTTTATCATTGTTCAGTTCCAGTTCAACGCTTTGAGGATCAAATTTCCACAATGCGTTGCTTCCGTAAAACGATCCGCTCATATTTCCGGCCGCTGCTTTTAATATAAGAGAAGCGTCCATCGCATTGACTGTTCCGTCCTCATTGACATCAGCAGCTATGATCTGATACTCGTCAAGCTCCCGTCTGCCTACCGCCTTCTGCAGAGCGAGCGCGGCGTCATACGCCGATATACAGTCCTGTCCTCCGGATCTTGACGCCGATACCGAATATTCTCCCGGCGGCAGTCCGCTTTTTACAAAATTCCCGCTCTCATCAGTTCTTACGCTTATCCCTCTTCCAAAGGACAGCTCCGCACCGCTCACTGCACCATTATGTGAATAGTAGCTTACCTTTCCCGAGACTGTGTAGACCTCCGCCAAAGTCACAGCTCCGGAAACCGTATCCGCATCAGATCCATTGAGCATAGCATTTGTTATATTGACCTGCGTATTTGTAAAATCAACATCATCCTTTATCCTGAATTTGAGAAAACACAGCTCTGTATCATCATAAAACGGCTCTGCTGATGCCATGCTTATCCTGACCAGACCTTCCTCTTCACCGTATTCCATGATAAACTGCTCCAGCTTTTCCGACTTCACTGCACTGATGAATTCGAGCAGCTCCCGATCATACGATACGGATATATCCACAGCTGAGAATTCCTTTGCGTTTTCGGCCGTTACAGGCATTATCACTTCGTCTCCGCGTTTTCCGCTGACTGATACCAGCTGCAGCTTTACCCTGTCATCCGTAACATCCAGCGCGTTCACAAGAACAGCCTCGCGCCCGTCCGGCACAGTGACGCGCACATCGTGCTTCCCGACAGTATTGGGCGGCAGCACGCCGGTTATCCTCGTGCTTCCCTCTGCACTTATATCCTCCGCCTCAGCATTGCCTATATAAACGCGCGCCCCCTCTGTAAAATTCGCTCCGTTTATAATAAAAGTCTCGCCTCCGGCAGTTCCGGCCCTATCGGGCAAAAAGCTGCTTATATATGGTCTGTCATCGATTCGTATCAGATACGGACTCGCCGGCGCACCGGATCTGGAAGCGCTTACTCCGTCTCCCGCCTCAATATAATATTCTATATTTCCCGTTGCATATGAAGCGGGTATCGTTCCGAAATAGCTGTTTCCTGTTCCATGCTGCATTATAACAGACTTCCACTCTTCGCTGCCCTCCGCCCTGTAATACAGCGTTCCGTATACGACCTGCTCGTTATCTGTTATCTCCGCGCTTATTATCTGATCGGTATTTGCCGCTCCCTCATCTGCCGGAGCATGCTCTATAACCGGAGGTATGCTGTCGAGCGCCCTGGCCGGTACACCGGGAGACGCGTCTGTTTCTGTAAAATCTGTCAGGACCACCGTAAATTTATAGTAATAAGTAAGATCAGGGTTTACATTATTATCGGTAAATGTCGTGACCTCCTTTGGTATCAGCATATCATTGATCTTGCTGTAGCTGTAATAGCCGGTGCCGTAGTCTGTCGCTCTGTAGATATTGTAGCCCGCAAGAGTCTCATAATCATCCTGCATCCATGAAAGCTCTATCTTATTTTCTCCGCCCTGTGCCTGCAGCACCATCGCTTCCGTTCCGGCAGTTATGATCTCAA
>CAJFVT010000097.1 GCA_904420525.1 uncultured Clostridia bacterium
CGATTTTTCACCCCCGCCCGATGTGACGCACTGGGCGCCGGGCGGTATAAAGATGTATTGTGAATACTGGAAATTCGCATCTGCATATCTGCAGAACAAGAAGCATGATTCAGATTATTTCTTCTATCTGGGATACTATATCCATCTTATAACGGATATGATGTGGTCGATAATGGTATATAATCCGTCTGTTGAAAAATATAAAGAAGAGTTCCGGAGAGATCCCGGATTTCTGAAAACCATAAAGGTCGACTGGTATGACCTTGACTATAAATTCCTGAGAGATAATCCATCTTTTATACCCTATAAATATATAAAGAATGCCGGAAATGTTCCAGATTATCTTCCGTATTACGAGCCCGGTCAGCTGACAACACAGATAAAATATATATATGATTACTATTCAGATCCCGGCAGCCGTGTGCTCGACAGAGAATACGCATATCTCACAGAGAAAACTATTTCCGATTTTATAAAGTGCGCAGTCGAGCTGATAGATTTTGACCTCAAAAAGAAAGGTTTTCTTGATATCGGCGAGGAGCATATGCAGCACCGCCGCAGCTCGGTTTCCGGCAGGTCACGCATAGCTTAATATATTTAATGGCGGATATGAAAGCCCGATCAGCTTTTATATCCGCCATTTCCGTTTTATTTTGATCTCATCTTGGTTTTATCTGAAGCCTGATCCTATCCGCCACCATCGCTATAAACTCCGAATTCGTCGGCTTGCCCTTGCCGGTGTTGATCGTGTATCCGAACACCTCATTCATTGTCTGCGGCTTTCCTCGTGTCCATGCGACCTCTATAGAATGACGTATCGCCCGCTCTACCCTGCTCGATGTTGTCTTATAAGCCTTTGCTATCTCAGGATAAAGCTCCTTTGTTATGTAATTCAGCAGATCCATATCTTTTACGACCATCATTATAGCCGTGCGCAGGTAGTTATATCCCTTTATATGTGCCGGAACACCCAGCTCATGTATGAATTCAGTCACTATGGATTCGAGATCGTAGGTCTTATCCGGCGCAGGTCTGACGATCTCCGTATCAGCCGTTCTCCTGTTTCCGCACAGATCGCGAACCGCTCCGCAGACGCTCTCCGGTGACTGCGGCTTTATCATAAAGTACGACGCCCCGTACTGTCCCGCTACGTTATACAGGCTCGGCAGCGATGAGGTGGAATTAACTATAAACATGGGCTTTTTCTTCATATCAGAGGCGCTTATCCTTCTAAGCACACCTATACCGTCAAGCTTCGGCAGTATCATATCAAGCACCACAACGTCCGGCTCCGTTTCCTCTATCATCAATGCGGCTTCCTCACCGTCAAGCGCGAATCCCGCCTGAACAAGATCCTCTGTGGTCTTAAGGTATTCAGTAAATTCGTTTGCATAATTTGCGTCATCATCAACAATAAGTACCTTTATTTTATCCATTATCAATATCCTTTCCTTCCGAGCCTCGCCAATATCCATGTCAGAATATCTCAAACGCGCTCATTTTTCTTTGTTTTTTTCTGAATTGCACTATAAGATTACCATAGAGTACAGACATTTTCAATAAAAAACTAATAATCGAAATAATTTTCAGCATCGAAATACAGATGTATTTTGTTCGCTTTTGTCGAAAATTCCGTTTCATAAAAAAAGCGACAAAATGCGACGCCGCATTCGATGATTTTCGATGTCTGAATGTATCCGTTCCGGATCCTCAGTCTCGCACTAAGGTTGACAATTTTTCATGAATAATATATAATATATATCAGTATCATTAATTGAAAGGGGTTTTATATAATGAAAGTTTTACTTATCAACGGCAGTCCGCATAAAAGCGGATGCACCTATACAGCGCTTTCCGAGGTGAGCGCGTCGCTTAACGAAAACGGTGTTGAAACCGAGATAGTTTGGATCGGCAACAAGGACATACACGGCTGCATCGCCTGCGGAGGCTGCGCAAAGACCGGCAGATGTGTGTTTGACGATGGAGTAAATGATATATCCGACAAAATGGCTGAGTGTGACGGTCTTATTGTAGGGACTCCCGTTTATTATGCCTCACCGAACGGCGCCCTATACAGCCTGCTCGACCGTTTGTTCGGCATATGTCCTTCGCTCGCGCATAAACCCGCCGCGGCAGTGGCTTCAGCGCGCAGAGGAGGTACTACCGCAGCTATAGACGGACTTAACAAATACTTTACGATAAGACAGATGCCGGTGGTATCCTCGACCTATTGGAACAATGTTCACGGCAACTCGCCTGAGGAGGTTAAGCAGGACCTTGAGGGCATGCAGACCATGCGTAATCTCGGCAAAAACATGGCATGGCTCATCAAATGCATAGATGCCGGAAAAAAGGCCGGCATAGATATCCCGACTGCCGAAACCG
>CAJFVT010000098.1 GCA_904420525.1 uncultured Clostridia bacterium
ATTGCACAAAAAACCGTCCCCATAACACCTAAAGCAAGTTCCTTGCTTTTCATATTTGTAAACATTTTAGTAACAAATCGGGAAATATGTTGACTAAGTACGATCTATTCTATATAATAGTTATACAATATATATTATACGGTCTTATACGTAATATTTCCGATATAATATATCCCGCACTATGAAAGGAGTTTCAGCAATGCTGAAATATGTGTTAAGAACTGCCGCCGCTTTGTTCGGAGCGGCGCTTATCATAAACGGCATATGCATGATCATATTTGCCAATTCAACGATCGGGAGCTATCTGACTGTGTTTTTGGGACTCGTTTTCCTTCTTCCCGCAGTTTTCTTCAAAATGGCAAAAAGTTTGCTGATGTTCCCGCTCTTTAAGCTGATCACTGTTCTGGCTGTGTTCGGCTGCGGCTGCATCGCTATAGCGGCAGCATTTTTGTACTTCTACGGTACTGCTGACAACGTTACCTATAACGAGGATTATCTGATCGTGCTGGGCTGCGGTCTGCGCGGCGAAACCCCAACCGAGCCGCTGCGCGCCAGACTAGACACTGCCCTTGATTATCTTGAGCAGAACAACAGCTGCAAGATTATCGTATCAGGCGGACGCGGCAACGGGGAAAGCATAACCGAAGCCGAAGCCATGCGCCGTTATCTCACAGAACGAGGAGTTGCAGCTGATAGGATCATTACAGAAGGCAAATCCACCTCTACAAGTGAAAATTTCCGGTTCTCAAATAAGAAAACGGATAATGAACTGGCATCCAGCCAGGCAGCCTTCGTTACCAATGACTTTCATATATACCGTGCCTACAGTCTTGCAAGACTTCAGGGATTTACCTTCACACATATACATGCCGATACAAGCTGGTACAATTTGGCTCCTTCTTATCTGAGGGAGATATTAGCTATCGGTCAGATGATGGTTTTTAAATACTGACCTCAGCCGAGCTGCATTTTAGAATTACTGCAGCTCGTTTTTTACTGTTTAATATTGAGTAATATATTGCAATTATGCTCAGATTATGATAAAATAGAACAAAAAAATAAAAAGGATCTATATAATGATAGAAATACGCGATCTAAGCCGTACTTACGGCTCCGGCAGCAACACAAAACACGTCCTTGAAGGGATCGATCTGAATATTGAACGGGGAACATTTACAGCCGTTCTCGGCAGAAACGGATCCGGTAAATCCACGCTGGTAAAGCATATAAATGCGATCCTAAAGCCGCAGCACGGCAGTGTGAGCGTTGACGGCATGGATACCGGGGATCCAAGACAGATCTATAATATCCGCGCAAGAGCAGGTATGGTGCTTCAGGATCCCGACTCACAGGCTGTCGCGTCTGTAGTGGAGGACGATACCGCATTTGCTCCCGAAAATCTCGGTCTCGATGAGGATGAGATAAATAAACGCGTAGAATTTGCACTAGTCGCCGCCGGGATATCAGAACTGCGAAAAAAAAGCATAAGCACATTATCAGGCGGACAAAAGCAGCTTACAGCTATAGCCGGGATCCTGGCCATGTGTCCGGAATATATGATATTCGATGAAAGCACCTCTATGCTCGATCCGCTCTCACGCAAACGTATTCTTGAGTGCGTCATGCGTCTTAAGAGTGAATTGGAGCTGTCAGTGGTATGGATAACGCATTACATGGACGAAGCCGCTGCAGCCGATAAGGTGATAGTTGTAAACGATGGAGCTGTTGCCGCCGAAGGACCGCCGAAGGAGGTCTTTTCAGACATAGAGCTTATAGAAAAATGCGGGCTGGAGCTCCCGCCATGCGCACAGCTGTGTATCATGCTGAAAAATGCGGGCTACGCAGTACCGCGTTTGGCGCTTAACGCTCACGACTGTGCCGCGCTTATAGCTGATATGTTAAGCGATGCGCGTGGGGGAATATCATGATAGAACTAAACGATATATCGTATTCATATAAAACTCCGTCCGGCACGACTGCCGCTCTTGAACATGTCTCGGCAAGGCTTTCCGAAAACAAGGCGACCGCCGTTATAGGCAGAACCGGGAGCGGGAAATCCACTCTTATGGAGGTAATAGGCGGCTTATCCGTTCCAGCTTCGGGAACAGTGACCATAAACGGCGCTCCTGTTGATAAATACAGCGGAAGGATAGGCTTCGTTTTTCAGTACCCTGAATACCAGCTTTTTGCCGAAACTGTATATGACGATATCGCATACGGTCCTTCAAATCTTGGCATAAGCGGTCCGGAACTCAAGGAACGTGTCATGAAAGCCGCACGGCTCACTCATCTGGACGAGGATCTGCTGGAGCTTGCTCCTTTTGAGCTTTCCGGAGGTCAGAAACGTCTTGCCGCGCTTGCCGGCATCCTCGCCATGGAGCCTTCTGTGCTTCTTCTGGACGAGCCTGCGGCAGGTCTCGACCCGTCATGCAGGCGGCTCGTTTTTTCAATAATACGTGAGCTTGTATCGAAAAGGAATGGCATGACCGCCGTTTTCGTTACCCATTCTATGGATGACGCGGCCGAATATGCGGATGACGTCCTTGTGCTCAGCAATGGAAAAAAAGCAGCCTTCGGCACCCCTGCTGAAATATTCGGGAACATCTCCCTGCTTCATGGCTGCGGTCTTGATATACCGGAGCCGGCAAAGCTGCAGAGGGAGCTTTCAGCTCTCGGTCTTGACGCCGGAGAAATGCTCACCGTGACCGACGCCTTTGACTCCGTGCACAGAATATTTGAACAGCACGGTATCGAACCCCAACCGAAAGGAAATATATAAATGCTTCGTGACATAACTATAGGACGGTATGTCGAGCGCAGCTCTGCCCTTCATCGTCTCGATGCCCGCTCAAAAATAATAGGCGCTCTTATATGCTCGATCCTGACCCTTGCCTGCAGCAGCTTCTTTTCAATGGCTGCGATAGCTGCGCTTACAGCTGCAGCAGCGCTTATTTCGCATATACCGTTCAATTATATACTAAAGGGTCTGAAACCAATACGCTGGTTCATACTTTTCACAGTGATCGTAAACCTCATCTCGGTCGGAGGCACCGCCGTATGGCAGTGGAGCGTTTTTTGCATAACGGCAGAGGGGATAAATGCTGCTGCGCTTATAGCCGCACGCCTTATATTATTTGTTTCCTCTACCTCACTTTTGACACTCACAACTCCGCCCATATCGCTTACGGACGGTTTTGCGCGCCTCATGCGTCCGCTTAGGCATCTGCGCATACCGGTGGACGACATCGCTATGATGATATCAATAACCCTGCGTTCGATCCCCGCTTTCGCCGATGAAGCTGACAGGATAATGAAGGCACAAAGAGCCCGCGGAGCAGATTTTTCACACGGCGGTCTTATAGCTCGCGCAAAAGCTATAATGCCCGTTACGATACCTCTGTTTATAAGCGTTTTCCGTCGTGCGGACGAGCTTTCGCTCGCAATGGATGCAAGATGCTACGGAAAAGGCACCCGCACACCCCGTAAAAAAGCCCGATTTGGCAGAAATGACCTGTACGCTTTTATAATAATGATACTTTTTTGCGGATTTTTAGCAATTATTGAATTTTACAATTGAATTTTGACGAAAGTAATGATATAATGAATATTAGATTAACTTTGCAATTTGACGGGACCAATTACCATGGCTGGCAGCTGCAGCCCGGCAGACCAACTATACAGGGTATGCTTAAGGATGCACTGCACAAAATAACCCGCGAGGACATAAACCCGACAGGCTGCGGCAGGACAGATGCCGGAGTACATGCATATGAATACACCGCAAGCTTTAGGACGAATGCTTCGATTCCGATAGATCGTATACCATTCGCATTGAATGCAAACCTGCCTGAGGATATAATCTGCACAGGAGCCGCAGAGGCTCCGGATGATTTTTCAGCAAATTCCTCTGCATCAGGCAAATGCTATCGGTATACGATAGATAACGGGATATTCCCCGATGTGTTCGCCTCGCGCTTTGCCTGGCATTACAAGTATCCGCTGGATATAGAGTCAATGCAGGCGGCAGCGGAAGCGTTTGTTGGCACACATGATTTTATCGGCTTTGCCTCAAGCGGTTTTTCGGTAAAAACAACCGTCAGAACGATTTACAGCATAGAAATTTCAAAAAACAATAATATAATAACAATAGATGTTGCCGGTAACGGCTTTCTGTACAATATGGTCAGGATCATTACCGGAACGCTCGTATATGCCGGCGGAGGACGTATCAGTCCCGGCAGCATCCCGGAGATAATACTATCACGACGCAGGGAAAACGCAGGCATAACCGCGCCCGCAAAGGGACTCTGTCTGAGACAGGTATTCTATTGAGGAGGGACTTTATTAATGGATAAGGATCGCGACGAGATCTTGAATGATCTCATTAAGTATTACGATACCGATAAAACAGAAAATACGGCTGAACCGGCAAAGCCTGAGACCGCATCGGTCATTGATGATGCCGACACTGACCAGATGGGCAGCACCCGAATAATACAGACCAGACCGGAAACGTCTGCTCATGATCAGCTTGAAGGAGATACTATAGCGATAAATCTAAACAGTGACAAAAAAGATGCTACTATACGCATCGGAGCTCTTCCTCAGGACAGCGCTCCGCAGACCACCCCCGTTAAGGAAGAGGTGCTTGGTCAGCTCGGTCTTGACGGACTGCCCATTTCGGACGCTGAACCGGAGCCTGCCGCCAGCGCTTATCCCGATGAGCGGGAGGTCTTTCCTTCATTTGAAGCCGGTTCGGGCAGCGTATACAACGACGATACCGACGCAGACAGCTTTGAATATAATGAAGAAGAGGACGGATCCGAAGCCATCTACCGCCGTCCGCGCCAAGGCCTGTGGTACACACTCAAGCCTCTGTGGATAACTCTCATCCTGAGCGGTATTATCGTTGCCGGTTTCGGTTTTTATATGACTGACACCGGCATTATAGGGACCTACAAGCGTAATTTTGAATATAATATGAATATGCTTCTTGATATGTTCGGGATCAGCTTCGAAGCACCGGTGCTCAATCCTGTAGAAGGCATCGACACATCATCGAACACTGCTGAATTTGAAACAGATGTTGCGGCCTCCTCCTCTGGCACTGATCATACCGTTCAGGAGGTCGACAATGTACGCGAAGATATACCGTCTGAATACAGAGCAGTTGAAAAGGAGAATAACCGCTTCCCTTTTGCTGAAGCAGGCAGCTCCGGATTTGCCGTATACGGCAGTGGAGTTGTCTGCGCAAAATCAAATTATCTGTCATACCTCAGTGCCTCAGGAACCATGAGATGGGAGCTTACAACAGACGTTCAGGATCCTATCCTCTGTGCTTCCGGCAGCTATATCGCAATTGCATCAAAAAACGGCACTCGTTTGAGCCTGTATAAGGACGATGAGCTGCAGTTCAGTCTCGATGCCGATAACAGGATCATCAGCTGCGATGTTTCATCGCGCGGCGATGTTGTTCTAGTTACTGAAAGATCCGCATACAAAGGCGCGATCGTTGTTTTCAACAAACGCGGCGAAGAGATCTTTTCATGGTCGTCAGGCGTTAACTATATAACCTCAGCGTCGATACTGAAAACAAGGCTTGTAGCCGTCTCCCTTGTCAGCGTTGAATCAGAAGTCACATCGTATCTTATGGTCTTTGATATACAATCACCTGATCCTCTAGCCGGAGTGGAGCTAACGGGCACATTGATATTCGACGTTTTCAATAACGGCAGTCAGATATTTACGACGGGTGACGACAGCATCTCGTCAATGAGCGAATATTGTGATGTAGAATACGATAAACGGTTTGATAATGCGTTTTTGACTCACGCTGCAAACGACAAAAAGGGCAACAGACTCATAGCTTTTACACAGCAGAACATTCCGGCTCTGAACATGTACAATAAAAACGGTGAGCTGGTTTATTCCTACTCGATAGAAAACAATCCGGATTTCATAGACATATACGGCACCACCGTGCTTTACAACAATGGCAGAGATATAATCTGCGGCAGGGTAAACAGTGAAAACAAATACCTTTATACGGCTCCTATGGATATAAAGGATCTGCTGCTGATAAACAGCAGGACATATATTATCATATATGAAAACAGTATTGAGATAATAAGGATATGACGGAGTGCGGCAGCGCTCCGTTTTTCAAAACGATCAAGGGAAAGGTGAATTATATTGGAATACACGGCAATAATACTTGATATTTTACTATGCGCCGTACTTATAGCTGCGTTTATCATCGGTCTTAAACGCGGATTTCTGAGGACTGTATGGGGTCTGGGCGCGTTTGTTATCGCGGTCGTACTCACGATCATAATACGACCTTATACTGCAGGCTTCTTTGAAAACTCAGTCCTGCATTATATGGTCGAGGACAAGGTATATACCACTGTTCTTGAACATGCCCCTCAGGTCTCACCAGACGAGACTATAGACGGCAGCAGTGATTTTTTCACCGAGGCATATTCCATGCCCCATAAATATGCCGAAAGCGCGGCGGAGGTCTTTGACAGCGCCGCTGAAAAAACAGCAGCATCGGCCGCGTCCGCAGCGGCTGACACAGTTACATCGATAACGGAAGCGATACTGCTTTTTGTCGCTATAAGACTGGCTCTTGCTATCATATATTCGATACTGAAGCTTATATTTAAGTTCCCGCTGCTCAAGCAGACAAACAAGCTTGCAGGCGCCATAGCACAGACCGCGCTTGCCCTCGCGGCGGTATATACAGTTTTTGCAGTGGCTGCTGTTGCCGGCTCGGATATTTTTAACGATACGGTCATATGCAAGGCCTTATACGATAACAATATCCTGCTCGCGCTGCTCGGTATATGACCGGAATGCTCTATTGACAAGCCGCAAGTGCTGTGTTAAAATATATTCATGCAACGAAGCTTTTTATTAGTGCATACCAACGCTGCAATTGTATTGATATAGGAAAATAATAAAGCAAATGGAGGTTTTTAAAATGCATAGTGATATAGTAAAAAAAGGCGTTGAAAAAACGCCGCACCGTTCTCTTTTCAAGGCGTCCGGACTTACAGATGAGGAAATAGAGCGCCCCCTTATAGGCGTGGTTTCGGCAAAAAACGAGATAATCCCAGGGCATGTCCATCTTGACAAGATAGCGGAGGCTGTTAAAGCCGGCGTGCGCATGGCCGGAGGCACACCGCTCGAATTCCCGGCGATAGGCGTTTGCGACGGTATCGCAATGGGACATACCGGAATGAAGTATTCTCTTGCTTCAAGGGAGCTTATTGCCGATTCTATCGAAGCTATGACTATCGCTCACGGACTTGACGCTCTCGTTCTTATACCGAACTGTGACAAAATAGTTCCCGGTATGCTTATAGCGGCAGCAAGACTTAATGTTCCTGCTATAATATGCTCAGGAGGTCCTATGCTGTCTGTAAACGTTAAAGGCAAGTTCCGTGATCTGAACACTACCTTTGAAGCTGTAGGCGCTTTCAAAGCCGGCACGATAGACGAAGTTGGACTCCTTGAACTTGAAGAGGCTGCTTGTCCTTCCTGCGGTTCATGCTCTGGTATGTTCACAGCTAACTCAATGAACTGTCTCTGTGAGGTCCTCGGAATGGCGCTGCCGGGCAACGGAACCATCCCTGCCGTATATTCCGAAAGGATAAGGCTTGCAAAGCATGCCGGCATGAAGATAATGGAGCTGCTTGAAAAGGATATACGTCCGCGTGATATCATAACACCTGACTCAATCTATAACGCGCTCAGAGTAGATATGGCGCTTGGCTGCTCAACTAACTCGATGCTGCATCTTCCGGCTATCGCTTATGAAGCAAAAGCTCCGATCTCGCTCGATTACGCAAATGAGATAAGCGAGGTGACTCCAAACCTCTGTCATCTTGCTCCCGCCGGCGAGCATCATGTTCAGGATCTGTACGCGGCAGGAGGAGTAACGGCCGTTATGAACGAGCTTTCAAAGGCAGATCTTCTCAAGCTCGACACTATTACTGTTACCGGCAAGACACAGGGTGAGAATATAGAAGGACACGAGGTAAAGGACTACAGCGTTATCCGTCCGCTTTCAAACCCGTATTCACAGACCGGAGGCATAGCTGTGCTCAAGGGCAATCTTGCGCTTGACGGCTCAGTTGTAAAGAGGAGCGCGGTCGCTCCTGAGATGCTTAAGCACGAAGGACCGGCAAAGGTTTTTGACAGTGAGGATGAAGCAATAGAGGCTATATACAACGGAAAGATAGTTGCCGGAGATGTTGTTGTCATCCGCTACGAGGGGCCCAAGGGCGGTCCCGGCATGAGAGAGATGCTCTCACCGACCTCGGCGATCTGCGGAATGGGGCTTGACAAGGAGGTAGCGCTCATAACCGACGGACGCTTCTCGGGAGCTACAAGAGGCGCGGCTATAGGTCATGTTTCACCGGAAGCCGTTGAAGGCGGCCCAATAGCGTTCGTCAGGGACGGAGATATAATAGAGATAGACATCACAAAGGGTATCCTCAACGTTAAGGTATCAGATGAGGAAATGGCTGAGCGCAGAAAGGGCTGGAAGCCGAACGAGCCTAAAGTAAAAACAGGCTATTTAAGACGTTATTCCAAGCTGGTGTCGTCCGCAATGCAGGGCGCTGTAATGCTTGATGACTGACATTGATCCTACAGACTGAGAAAAGAGTTTTACCAACTCCTTTCTCAGTCTTTTTATTCTGACTAATTCTTACGCTGATCCGAACGGCATCCTAAAAAAATGACTTCAATTATATAAAAAAAGATTTGCCTATCCAATACTACATATGCTATAATTGTCATATAAATTGTTTTTCTGGAGGTACAGCTGTATGATATATCATGTTTCAAAAAATGGAAATGACAAAAATGCCGGAACGGAAGTCTCGCCGTTTCTGACTATCTCACATGCCGCAGCGATCGCAGAAGAAGGCGACACTGTGATCGTTCACGCCGGAATATACCGTGAATGTGTAGATCCTGCAAACGGCGCACGGTCCTCCGTAACACGGATCACATATACTGCCGCAGAGGGGGAACGAGTGGTCATAAAAGGCTCAGAGGAAGTTTCCGACTGGGAGCAAACCGGAGGCGGAGTCTGGAAAGCCGCCGTTTCAAATAAAATATTCGGATCGTACAATCCTTATCGCGAGGTCATAGACGGTGATTGGCTGATGAAGCCATTGGCTCCTCTTCTTCATACCGGGCAGGTCTATCTAAACGGGAAAGCCTTGAGTGAAGCGCCGGATATAGGCTCTGTCGCCGAAAGGGAGATGACCTGGTATGCAGAGGTCACGGACTGGGAAACCGTTCTCTACGCAAATTTCGGAGAGGATGATCCCAACGGACAGCTGACAGAGATCAACGTCCGCAGATCTTGCTTCTATCCTGAAAAAACAGGAATTGATCACATAACTGTAAGAGGCTTTGAATTTGCTCAGTCCGCTTCGCCTTGGGCGCCGCCGACAGCCGATCAGCCTGCCATGGTAGGAACACATTGGTCAAAAGGCTGGATAATTGAAGATAATATCCTCCATGATGCACGGTGCAGCGCGATAAGCGTAGGGAAAGAGATCTCAACAGGGCATAATCTCTATAACCGTTATCACCGTAAGCCCGGCTATCAACATCAGCTTGAAGCAGTTTTTGCCGCAAAAAAAATCGGCTGGAGCAAGGAAAATATCGGCTCACATATAATACGAAACAATACGATATATGACTGTGGTCAAAACGGCATCGTTGGGCATCTCGGCGGCGCGTTCAGCGAGATATACGGTAACCATATCTACAATATCGGAAACAATCATGAATTTTTCGGATATGAGATCGCAGGGATAAAGCTCCATGCTGCTATCGATACACAGATACATCATAATCACATACATGACTGTCTTCTTGGGATGTGGTTTGACTGGCAGGCGCAGGGAATGCGGATCAGCTCCAATCTGTATTACAACAACGAAACGGACATGTGGATAGAGGTCACACATGGTCCGCATCTGGTGGACAACAATATCTTCGGCTCAGAACGCAACCTGAAAAACGCGGCTCAGGGCGGCGCATATGTCCATAACATTTTCTGCGGAGCCAGCAACCGTTATGATGTGCGAGACCGTTCAACACCGTATCATCTTGCACATTCTACCGATATTATGGGAACAGCCGTCGTATACGGCGGCGATGACCGCTTTTACAACAATATATTTTCCTCTGTACCTGAAACAGACAGCAAATGGATCTGCGGCACAGAAATGTACAACGGCTCTCCAAGCTCTATGGAGGAGTATATCTCATGTGTTCTAAAAAACGGCAAGGGCGATATAGAAACCTATATAAACGTAAGACAGCCGGCTTATATAAATAACAACTATTATATAGACGGTGCAAAAGCGTTTGAAAATGAAAAGCACAGCTGTACATCAGCTATACCGTCGAACATACGTGTGATCCCCGAAAATGACGGAGTCTATCTTGAAATGACTCTTGATAAAAATATAACCGAAACAAGCGCCGAAATGATCACAACAAAAACACTCGGTCTGCCAAGGATATCGGAGGCACCATACGAAAATCCCGACGAGACACCTATATGCATAGACAAGGACATTCTCGGTAATTTACGCAAAAAAAATCCGACATGCGGTCCTGTCGAAGATCTGAAACCGGGTACACAGCGTATCTTGATATTAAAGCGCGATGCGGAGAAAAAACGTATTGACGAAAAAAAGTGAATGGCTGTCTCTTAGGGGCTGCTTGTATTTAGATGTATTCTGCTCTAAATGCAAAAGCCCCTAAGCGCTATTTTTTCACACAAACCGTACCTTATATTCATCAAGCAGAGCGTTCACCTGGACTAAAAAGCCTATGAACTGCGGTCCTGCCATGAGCTGACCGAAGAACGGTTTTCCGTAATCAAATTCTCCGCTTATGATGTCATACAGCTTCTTCCGTTCGCAGAGTGCGAGTATTGGTGATGACGGATTATCAACTATGCTCTTCAGCTTCGCCTTTACTGCCGTTTCATAGAACGGATTATGTGTTTTGGGATACGGACTCTTTTTTCTGAGCCGCACATCCTCAGGGAGTATGCCCTTTGCCGCCTCGCGGAGAATATTCTTTGAAACATTATCTCTGTTCTTCATCTCCCACGGGATATTCCAGACGTATTCGACCAGACGATGATCACAGAACGGCACTCTTACCTCCAGCCCGGAAGCCATGCTCATTCTATCCTTCCTGTCGAGCAGATTAGTCATGAACCAGTTGATATTGAGCCATGATATCTCCCTTCTGCGCTTCTCCTCCTTACTGTCACCTACATATTCAGGCGTCGTACTTATAGACTCGTCATACCTCATCCTTGAATAACCGTCAAGATCAAGGGTATCCCTTACTGAGCCTATAAGCACCTCCTTGCGCATAGATAGGTCATAGCACCACGGGAATGCCGGCGTTTTAAACGCATGCTCATCCCTGAACCATGGATAACCTCCGAATATCTCGTCTGAGCACTCGCCCGACACCGCAACAGTGTGGTTCTTCTTTACCTCGCGGCAAAAATACATAAGCGATGAATCGCAGTCTGCCATACCAGGAAGATCCTTTGCCCTTACAGCATCGTAAAGCATAGGCACAAGAACATTATTCGGGCAGACAAGATAATGATGATCGGTGTTGAACGCTTCAGCCATCCTCGGTACCCATTCACTGTCACTGTCAGGCTGAAATTTGCTCTTTTTAAAATACTTGCTGTTCCCCTCATAATCAAATGAATAGGTCGAAAGCCTCTCGCCGCGCTTTTTAAGCTCCAGGGCAGCAACTGCCGATATAAAGCTCGAATCAAGTCCTCCGGACATAAATGTCGCTATAGGCACATCTGAGACCAGCTGCCGCTTAATCGCATCTGTAACAAGAAATCTTACTTTTTCGACCGTCTCGTCATAGCTGTCAGTATGCTCTCCGCTTTTCAGGCTCCAATAAGGCGCCGTGTGTATTCCCCTGCGGCTGATATACATCGCACAGCCGGGCTTAAGCTCATGTATCCCTTTGAACACTCCGCACCCGGCTGTTCTTGCAGGGCTTATGGCAAACAGCTCACAGAGTCCCTCTCTGTCCATTTCCGGCTGTATTCCAGGATATTTGAACAATGCCTTTATTTCCGATGCGAAAACAAATGTGCCGTCACAGATACTGTAAAACAGCGGCTTTACACCGAACCTGTCACGGCAAAGGAACACGCACTGCCTCATTGAATCATAAACTGAAAATGCGAATATCCCGTTCAGCTTTTCGGCGCATGCCGCACCGTAGTGTATGTAAGCATAAAGCAGCACCTCAGTATCAGAATCAGTCTCAAACATATAACCGCAGCTCTCCAGCTCACGCCTCAGCTCCGCAGTATTATACAACTCACCGTTATACACTACCGAAAATTCATAGCCCTCTGAAATACGCTTCATCGGCTGCGCTCCGTTTTCCACATCGATAACGGCCAGCCGCCTGTGTCCGAAAACTGCATGCTCGCCCACCCATGTGTCTCCCGCATCCGGACCTCGGTTATACAAAGTGTCGGCCATTTCCTTAACCAGCTCCGATTCACTGCGCCGCGTCTTTATATAGTTGCGCTCATAGTTTATGTAACCGCAAATTCCACACATAAGATCACCCTCCCGCTAATATTTTTCAGTCAAATCTGCGCCAATACATACTATGCCTCACAAATCGTACGCGTGACATAAACGCGGAAAGACCTCGTACAGCACTATCTGATCTCGCTGAGATCCGGTTAAATATCAAATCATTTCTGCTCCAAATCTTCAATGTTCATGCACAGCGTTTTTTCGCTTCAACAAAATATATACAGATATCAAAATGAGCAGCCGCGCTTACGCGCCGCTGCCCGTTTATATATCCCTATACATATTTCCTAAGCTGCTTAAGCGCTGATTTTTCCAGACGCGAGACCTGCGCCTGCGAGATGCCTATCTCGTCCGCGACCTCCATCTGCGTTTTTCCATTAAAAAAACGCAGGTCGAGGATGTGCTTTTCCCTTTCCGAAAGATGCTTCATCGCCTCGTTCAGCGCTATGCTCTCAAGCCAGTTTGCATCGGTATTTTTAGTGTCCCTCACTTGATCCATGACATATATCGCCTCGCCGCCGTCATGATATATAGGCTCGAACAGCGATACCGGATCGGCTATCGCGTCAAGCGCGAACACTATATCCTCCTTAGGGATATCCAGCTCCTTTGCCAATTCAGTTATAGTCGGCTCCTTTGAATGCTGACTTATATATTTCTCCTTAGCCCGCAGCGCCTTATATGCGGTATCCTTGAGCGAACGGCTGACCCTTATAGGTCCCTCATCTCTCAGAAATCTTCGCACCTCGCCTATGATCATCGGCACCGCGTACGTAGAAAACTGAACTCCAACAGATGTATCAAAATTATCTATAGCCTTTATAAGTCCTATACAGCCAACCTGAAAAAGATCATCAGGATTTTCTCCTCTGTTTGAAAAGCGCTGTATAACGCTCAGGACCAGACGGAGATTTCCGCGTATGAACGTGTCGCGTGCCTCCATATCCCCCTGCTTTATCTTTACAAACAGCTCATCCTTTTCCTTTTTCGACAGGACAGGCAGCGTAGATGTGTTAACGCCGCAGATTTCCACCTTGTTTGTCATAGCATTTCCTCCTTTAGTGTCACCGCCGGCGGCGGCTATGTACAGGATCCTCGGAAACACTATATTCTATATGTCAGCTCATCCTTACTATCTCACGCTTAAGCCGCTTTATGATACGCTTTTCCAGCCGTGATATATACGACTGCGATATACCCATCATATCCGCGACCTCCTTCTGCGTTTTCGACTTGCCGCTGTCAAGTCCGAACCGAAGCACCATGATGTCCCGCTCGCGCCGGGAGAGCGTTTCAAGAGCACTCCGCAGAAGCGAACGGTCCACCTCCTCCTCGATCCCTCGGCAGATAACGTCATTATCTGTCCCCAAAATATCAGAAAGCAGCAGTTCATTCCCATCCCAGTCAACATTGAGCGGCTCATCGATAGAGACCTCCGCCCGTCTGTTCGAATTTTTCCTGAGATACATCAGGATCTCATTTTCTATACACCTGGACGCATAGGTCGCAAGCTTTATGTTTCTGTCCGGGCGGAAGGTATTTATGGATTTTATCAGCCCGATCGTTCCGATCGAAATGAGATCCTCCACATTTATGCCCGTGTTTTCAAATTTTCTGGCAATATATACAACAAGTCTCAAATTTCTTTCCGTAAGCTCACTCTTAACTGAATTATCCCCGTTTTCGAGCTTTTTTATCAAAATTTCCTCTTCCTCCTTTGACAGCGGCGGCGGAAGAACATCGGCTCCGCATATGTAGAAAACATCCGCATCGCCGTCTTTTTCTGTCCTTATACAAATAAATCTCTTAGCAATATTGTCAAAAAATCTCACTTTTTGCTCCTTTCATTCTCCGAAAAATCAATCTATATCGCCGGCTATGCCTCCGCAGCCCTTGAAGCCGCGTTCTGTGACCGCCGCAGCCGCGGCACATTCCATTCCGTCTATCGTGCATTTGTCGGGTATAAACACTGGCATCACTCCGCTTTTTCCGATCGTGCCGTATGAGATCATATCCGGCAGGCAGTCAATAAGCTCCGCATATGTTCCGCATCCGAACAGCGCTCTGATCTCTTTCCAGTTTGCTATTATCACCGGCAGACCTTTATATTTAAGCAGATTTCCGCTGTCATACATCACCCTGAACGATACCCTTATACCGTTCAGAAACAGCACCACGCTTTTGTATCTGCCCCCTCGCCGGAATATGCGCTTATACAGCAGCATCGCCGGATACGCTGCAAAATATGCCAAGGCAGCAGCAGCCTCCGGCGCAAAAACTGTAACGGCGCCGGAGGCAAGCCTTGCATCCGCGCCGGAAAAAGCAAGCACGGCCGCAGTTATTCCCTCTGCGCAGACAGCGGTGAACATTATGCCCAAGGTGTTCAGCACAGCCCTTGCGCGCCCAAATGCCGTCACCGTCATCACAGCAAGCACCGCCGCCCTGAAAAGCATCGGGATATACAGCACCGCTTCAATGACCGCGTACACGGCTCCCGCCGCCGACGCTGTAATAATTCTCAGTCTCCTCCGTTTAATTCCATGCAGCAGCGCGTACGCGTAAAACAACAGAATGTTCGAAATGAAATTGACCGCGAACAGCTCATCCGCATAAACTGTCATCATCGTCACTCTCCGTTGCATTTGCTGATATTATTATACTACTCGGCTTTGGGCTAATTTGTAGAATTAAGGTGTCGAACTGCTTAAATTTCCCGACAGGTTACGACAAAAAGAAATGCATTTTAAGACGTATCCAAAAATTATATGAGATTTTTGCCAATATAAAAAGACAGCCCTTAAGGGCTGCCGAAAATGCTATATGAACATTTATTTAATGATAAACTTATCAATCTCTGCCATGAATGCATCAGCATCATCAGTATGTACTTCAACCTTTATCGGCTTCGATAAGTCGAGGCTGAAAATACCCATAATAGATTTTGCGTCTACAACATATCTGCCTGATGTCAGGTCAACGTCAAAATCATACTTGCTTACTGTGTTAACAAAATCCTTAACATCATTGATCGAGCTTAAAAGCATATTAAATGTTTTCATATAAATTCTCCTCCTCAATAGATATGGGTCAGGAAGATTTGACCCAAATTTTATCTTAGCCGTATACCGACTATATCTATATAATACAACTTTTTCTGTAATTAGTCAATACCTATTGAATTTTTATATAAAATTTTATATAATAGTGCTAACAAACAAATTTAATTATTGGTAATAATGCCGTAGTATAAAAGTTCAGCAAACGGCATTGATATATGGAGGGAAAACATGAAGACTGCAGCATTTTATACACTTGGCTGTAAAGTAAATCAATACGAGACAGAAGCAGTACAGGAGCTTTTTGAAAAAGAAGGTTACACCACCGTTCCTTTCACGGAAAAAGCTGACTGCTATATAATAAACACCTGCTCGGTAACTTCAATGAGCGACAGAAAATCGCGTCAGATGATACGCCGTGCAAAAAAGACAAACCCTGATTCGCTCATAGCCGTAATGGGCTGTTATTCTCAGACCGCGCCCGATGAAGTGCTTGCCATAGACGGAGTAAATCTCGTCCTCGGCACAAAGGACAAGGCTTCCGCCGTACGGCTTATAGGTACGCTTAGCCGCGGTGACAAGCTCAATGCGGTGACAGATGTTCGTGACAACCACACATATGAGGAGCTGAAGGTCATGCGCTGTTCATCTGACAGGACACGCGCATATATAAAGATACAGGACGGCTGCTCACAGTTCTGCTCGTACTGCATAATACCATACGCCCGCGGTCCCGTTCGCAGCAGGTCTGAAAATGAAATAATCGAGGAGGTCCGTTCACTTGCAGATGCAGGCTGCAAAGAAGTGATCCTGACCGGTATACATGCAGCGGCATACGGCAGGGATCTCGGCAGCACTTCTCTTGAGCAGCTGCTGCACAGGCTTGATGATATAGAAGGTATAGCGCGTATACGTCTCTCTTCTATAGAACCCATGACGCTCAGCCCGGAATTCGTTGAAAGGATCAAGGACTGCAAAAAGCTGTGTCCTCATTTTCATATCTCACTGCAGTCCGGCTGCGATGAAACACTGCGCAGGATGAACCGTCATTATACAACAGCCCAGTTTGAAGAGGTCGTAAACGGTCTCAGAGAGGCCTTTCCGGACTGTGCCATAACCACAGATATCATGGTCGGTTTTGCCGGTGAGACGGATGAGGAATTTGCGGAAACACTGAAATTCGTAAACAGGATACAGTTTGCCGATGCTCATGTTTTTCAATACTCCCAAAGGCGAGGAACACCTGCTGCCCGCCGTCCCGATCAAATGCCGCCGGAGATAAAGGAAGCACGTTCGAAGGAAATAATAAAAGCTGCAGCACGATCTCATGAAGCTTTCTTAAGCAAACACACGGGACAGACCAAAGACGTATTATTTGAGACGAAAACAAAAAACGGTCTCTACGAGGGTAAAACTGCAAATTATATAACAGTTTATGCTCTGTCAGATACGGATATAAGCGGCAAATTCCATAAAACTCTTCTTGAACGTACAGAAAACGGAATAATGTTTGGAAAAATAGTTGACTAATCACAGCATTTGAGTTAAAATAATATATTGATAGTGCCGGACGGTACGGGGCGATACTCCGCGCCGTCCGTGTTTATAATATGGATACCGCGGCAGAACAGCCGCGGCGGGAGGTTGTATTTTAATGGATGATTCAATACAGAATAAATTTGACGGTATAAGGCAGATGATCTCAAATACGCCGCTTATGGAGATCAGCTTCAAATACAAGAGCCGTCCGATGAAAATATACGCAAAGGCGGAATACTATAATCTCAGCGGCTCAATAAAAGACAGAGTGGCCTATTACATCCTAAAGAAGGCATATGAGAAAGGAGATGTAAAACCCGGTGACACGATCGTTGAGGCGACCAGCGGTAACACCGGCATAGCCTTCTCAGCAATGGCAGCATATCTGGGTCATCCCATGATCGTTTATATGCCGGACTGGATGAGTGAGGAACGCATAAAAATAATGAAGAGCTTCGGAGCGGAGGTGCGTCTGGTCTCTCACGAAGAAGGTGGATTTTTAGGCGCTATAGCAAAATCAGAAAAGCTTTCCGAAAACGATGGGGTATTCCTGCCGGGACAATTCTCCAATTATGACAACGTGATCGCCCATGTTGAGGACACCGGCGCCGAGATATTAAAGCAGCTTGAGCTGTTCGGATGCGTCCCCGACTGTGTTGTAGCAGGAGTTGGAACGGGCGGAACGATAATGGGTCTTGCAGAGGCATTCAAGGCTGTTAATCCTAAATGTGAAGCGCGTCCGCTCGAGCCGAAGAACTCACCTACCCTGTCGACCGGATATAAAACAGGCGAACACAAGATCGCCGGTATAAGCGATGAATTCATACCGTCTATATGCAAGCTCGACCGTCTTGACGATGTCGTTTCCGTAGATGACATAGACTCTATCATAATGGCTCAGCGGCTCTCGCGCGAGCTGGGGATCGGCGTAGGCATTTCCTCCGGAGCTAATTTCATAGGCGCGGCAGAAGCGCTTGACAGACTAGGCGGCAGTGCCTGCTGCGTCACAACCTTTGCCGACGACAACAAAAAATATCTTTCCACCGACTACGCTAAAGAGTTTGAGGCTAAGGACGAATACATATCAAGCCACATCGAGCTTACAGGACTTAAAGCTATAAGATGACAACAATTGCGGGGCTGTCGTGATACAGCCCTGTTTTTTTCAAAAAAAAAACAGTCTTATTTATTATTTTTTAAAATAGAAAACGAGTATTTCAAAGATAATCAAAGAAAACAGGTGAATTTTAAAGATAATTATAAAAATAAAAATTTTTTTATAAAAATCTATTGACAAATGCTCAAAAACATAGTAAAATAAGCAACGCAGGAAAAATGATTCAGATAAAATTATGGAGGAATATAGCATGAAGCCAAATTCAAGTTATTTGCAGAAGCCGGCTGAAGTTGATAGAAAATGGTATATCATCGACGCAGCAGGCAAGCCGCTCGGCCGTGTTGCAGCTGCGGCAGCAAGCATATTAAGAGGTAAACATCTCCCGACATTCACACCGAATGTTGACTGCGGCGATTTCGTTATCATAATAAACGCAGCGGAAGCGGTTCTTACGGGAAACAAGCTCAACCAGAAGGTACGTTACTATCATACCGGCTGGGTAGGCGGCATCAAGGAGATCCACTACAACAAGCTCATGGCTGAGAACCCGGAAAAGGCTATGTGGTATGCTGTAAACGGTATGCTTCCCAACAACAGCATCGGCAGAAAGGCGATCACAAGATTAAAGGTATATAAAAACGACGCTCACAAGCATGAGGCTCAGAAGCCGGTTATGTGGACAGGCGAAATCAAATAAGGAGGATTTTAGAAAATGGCAAACGTACAGTATTACGGTACAGGTAGAAGAAAATCATCCGTTGCAAGAGTTCGCTTGGTACCCGGCAACGGCAAGATAACGATCAACGGCAGAGACATAGACAACTATTTCGGTCTTGAAACACTCAAGCTCATAGTTCGTCAGCCATTGGTTCTCACAAAAACAGTTGACAAATTTGATGTTATCGTAAAGGTAGAAGGCGGCGGTTTCACAGGTCAGGCAGGCGCGATCCGTCACGGCATCTCAAGAGCGCTGCTTGAGGCTGATTCAGAAGCATTCCGCGCAGATCTTAAGGCTGCAGGCTTCCTCACACGTGATTCACGTATGAAGGAAAGAAAGAAGTACGGTCTCAAGGCTGCTCGTCGCGCACCGCAGTTCTCAAAGAGATAATCGAATACGAACATATGAGATCCCATATTCCGCATGGTTATGGGATTTTCTTTTTGTCATTTAACTTTTATTACGTTTTGTGATGCATAAAAAAGACAGGAGAACGATCATATTGTTCTCCTGCCTATAATTACTGATCAACCGAAATATCTCTTCAAGAGTCCCTCAAAGCTCTTTCCGTGTCTTGCCTCGTCACGAAACTGCAAATTCAAAATGCCGATTTTATCGGGGTTTGCGGGCTTTTTTTGAGCAGG
>CAJFVT010000099.1 GCA_904420525.1 uncultured Clostridia bacterium
ATGTATCCAGCGCAAAATCGCGGTTGGCAAATACTCCTTCATCCTTCAGATTATGTTCTCCGCACGGGTTTCTGGCGGAATCCAAAACATCGGAGCCGTCAATAGAAACAGGCGTTATTTTTCCCTCTGCATCAGCGTCCCCAGTATACGTCATGCCTTCGGTTATCTCGAACTCTTCAAAGGTCATCACATTCCCGCCCGAAATATCCGTGTCATTTTTTACAGTGACGGCCAGCCCCGAACTGTCATTTATATTAAGCGTCAAAGCCGCGCTGCCCGCTTCTGCATACACAGGCTCGTCAAAGGAAACGCTCAGCTGCACTCTGTCGCCCACTTTGGCGTACAGATCGGCATCCTCGTCCGTAATATTCCACAGCAGCTTTTTTTCTATGCCGATGTTTTGGACGGACGGCGCTTTGGAGTCGATCTTGACGCTGTTGAAGACGATTTCCCGCTCGCCGGTCACAGCTCCGCTATCATCCGTTGCCAAAACCTCTTCCACGGCGTTTCCGGCGAGGTCTGTGATAAGATTGTTTACGGTAACTGTAGGCGTATTTGCCGCGTCGGCAATCTCTTTGGGCAGCAGGGCAAGATCGTATTTTGCGTCAAAGTCTTCCTGCTGCGTTGCCTTTTCGATCCTTGAGATATAGAATTCCTTAATTCCCTCATAGCCGCTGTATTCATCCAAAAACGTGTATTCAAACACCATTTTGTTATCATACAGCTCCACAAAATCCGCTTTCAAGCGTATGGGGTCGCTTACGATCTCGCCGTAAGGCAGGATCTCAAACTCCAGCCCCGGCTCATGGGAGGCCGAGTTGTCGGCAAACCGGATATATTCAGAGAAGTTGAGCGTAAACCGGATGGTGGAGCCAAGCTGGACGGAAGATACCTTCTCGCCGTTTTGTGTGATTTCACAGCTTTCGACTGTCGGCGCTTTTTCATCCAGAAGATAGATCGCCAGATCCTTTGTCTGTGTGGCTTTTGTATACCACGCTTCATTTGTTGTTGTTGCCTGAAGCCGAAAATAATTCCATGACATGGTTCTTTTGAAATCGGCGTTTTCATATATTCCGTGATCTTTAAACCCTGCCGTGTGCCATTGCGGATAATAGTAATAGCCGTTAAACTTCAGCACTGTTTCAACTTCTGCGCCGTTCAAGTCGTTATGGCTGGCTTTCAGCCTTGCGCCGATGGTATAGCTGAGCTGACCGGCGCTCTGAAGTTCCTTTGACACCTCGCTGATATCCACACTTTTATCCGTCTCAAAATCTTTATACGTTGTGTTGCCGTTTAAGCTCATTTTGTTAATGAAATTCGCTTGAGTACCCCTCAATGCCGAACCCAGCATGAAATCCCTGTTGCTTTTAAGGCCTGCAGGAATAACAAAATCGCTGTTCTCTTTCGGATTATACCCGCCCGCCGCATATACTGTGCCGGCAGCAGGAATCAGTTGAAAAAACATACAAATACACAGCATAAAAGTTAAAATACGCTTTTTCATTTTTTCTGTCCTCCTATTCCATTATATTTGTTTGTTTTTTTCGCACCCGCACACACCGATCAAAGTGTTCTGCATTTGCCGGTAAAACCGGCAGGAGCCGCAATCGACCAGCGGTTCGTTTGCGTTCTTCTTTTCGCCGAAAGCGCAGGCATCTTCTAGCGTCAGCATAATTTGATTGCCCTCCGGCGTATATACGGGATACTTGATAAAATCAGGGTATATCTCTATATATCTGCCGGACTTTTTATCATACCGAAGCGGGATCGTCAACGACGCACCTTCGACATTGTATTTTTTTGTCATTTCCATACGCATATCTTCCTTTCCGTTTCGTTCATAATTTATTTAATTATAGCATAGAATAGTCATTTTGAGACCACCCACCCAAGGGGAAAAAATGGGTAGGTAAATAAAAAGGATCCGGCAGAAGAACCGAATCCTTTATTTCTTACAGCAGCATATATTTTTTTAAATCCTGTCTGCTTCCGATATTGAGCTTTTGCATGGCGTTGGTAATATGCCATTTTACCGTATTTACCGATATATTCATATGATTTGAAATCTCTTTATTCGTCCATCCTCGAGCAGCCAGCATAGATGCTGCGAACTCCGTTGTAGTAAGGTTGTCCGCTACGTCGTGCCCGGTATCGGGATTATGTATCCTGCGCCACCCTGCTGAAAACCGATAGGTGATAGCAATGATCCGTTTAAAGTCATCCGGATATTCCGGCTTGATCACCGCCTCCAGCATTCCGCCCAAAAGTCCGTGGTGTTCGCCGAAGCCTTCTATCAGATCATCAGGCTTTGCAAGCTCCCATGCCGAGAGCAGATGCTGCTTTGCTTTGTCTATTTGTTTTAAACTCATATAATCCATGACCGCAACCAAATGCAGATAAATAGACGGGATCGGGTATTCTTCCGTCTGCATACCAAGGGTCGCCTCCACAATGCCGAGGCTTCTTTGATAATTCTTTTGAAGATAGGTATAGTGCGCGCTTACATATAACGCAAACATTCTTATCCCCATAGGCAGCATCGGGAGAAACTCCTGAATGGGCGGCAGTTTTTCCGGCAAGGGCAGATGCAGAAGCACCGCTGCGGCTGACGAGATAAAAGACAGCGCCGCGCGCATTTCCGGCTGATTTTCCGTAGCCGTGGCAAGCATTTCCCTAACCGCTGTAAGCGCATATCGGGCCCGTTGTATCTGACCTACAGAAAGGTTTGCATATGCATAGATCAAGAAGGCGGAAAGCTGTATATCTCTGTCGGCTCCTGTAAGCAAAAGCTCTGCTTCACGTAACGCTTTTTCAGCCTGTCCGCTGAAATAATAGTATTCCGCAAGCGCGATCTGTTTTTGCGGACCGTCGGTCATGCTGTGAATATATTCCAGGCATTTGCCCGGTTCAAATGCGGTATTCATCAGAGGCATAAGACCGGGATAAGAAACAGGACAGATTTTTTTATTCAGGATCGCCGGCGCTTGTTTATCCTTTCGCGGGTCTTTGGGTTTTAATGTTTCGATAGGGATCATCCAGGAAGTTCCGAACTTCTTTGCGCCTTCGATACGCCCCATCGCGCAGTATTTCTGTACCAACCGCTCTGATATATTCCATTTTTGCGCCGCATCGCGCACGGCTATGTATTCCATAAAGTACCCCTTTCTCAGATCGCTTTTTAACGGCTTAAAACTATTCGTAATACCGTATATTTTTATATAAAAAGTATTTATTCGTTTTTACGAATACTTTTATTATATAATATTATAAGAGAAATTTCAACCTTTTACGGCAAATATACATTTACTCCGAATAAGATAATATGTATAAGTCCGGTTAATTAACCGGATATAATGGAGCATATCATACTCTATCTGGTGTGGTGTGTTCGTTTTGCATCTAAAGCTGATCAGGCAGGCAGCGCTAAGAAATGCTGTAAATCTTTGGTTTTACAGCCGCGTTTGACGCTTTGCCTTCCTTGCGGCCTTAAGGATACATACTGCGCACAGCGGCGCTGCCGCGGCTGCTCCACCTGCCGCCAGCAGCGAAACGGATACAGCTCCGGAGGCGGACAATGTAATTACGGCCGGGGAGAATACGCTTGCGGCGGGCTTTATAACTGCGAACACAGCCGCGGTCAGGGCTGCCGACACGGCTCCGTGCAGCAGCTTGCCGAGCAGGTACGGCTTAAGGCTCAGACCGGAGCCTGAGGTCACGGCCATTACCTGCAGATGCACGCCTATACCAGAAAATCCTACTATTAGCGAGGTCAGTATCAGCTTTTCGTACAGGCTTTTATCAAGAATCGATATCTTTAATACGCCTGTTGAGAATTCGCACAGACCGGAGACCGCCGCGTCCAGTATGGGCGGGAGCGGGTGTATAGACAGCAGCGTTCTTGACAGCGCTGAAAAGAATATGATCGAAAAGCATACCGTAAGTATGCTTTCAACTGATTTGCGCAATGACGATGAAAACACCTCAGTCAGCGGCATATCCTCTGTTTTAAGCTCCATGGGCGGGGAGGTGTGCTTTTTTTTGCCGTAGCCGCGGAACATTATTCCCACGGCTATGGAGGAGATTATATGTATCGCATAGAGCGCAGCGCCGTATGCGGGCTTGCCGTAGAGCGAAACGCCTATCGAGCCGATTATGAACAGCGGACCTGAATTGCTGCAGAAGGAAAGGAGCCGCTCAGCCTCCGACTTTGACAGTGCGCTGCACTGATACAGCTGTGCGGCGGTGAGCGCGCCGAGCGGATATCCGCTTATTATACCCAGAACGAATGCAGCCGCGCCCGGCGGAGCCACATTGAACAGAGGACGCATCATCCCCTTGAAGCATCGGGCGAGCACTGAGCCGAAGCCTGAGTATACGAGCAGCGATGAGCATACGAAAAACGGGAACAGAGTCGGGATTATAAGCTCATAGCATATGCGCATAGCGTCCTTTGAATAGTATATAAAGTCGTCCGCGCGCCATAAAAGCGTGAATACCGCGAGGATGACAGCGGTATAGAATACAGTCTTTTTGATCATTTGACTCCGTCCCTTCAAAGTGGTTTTATTCATGTTGTTTTTTGATATACAATAATATATTCATCAAGCGACGCGGATAATCATAGAATTTTAAAGGTGATGTTATATGAGACGTTTATCAGAGTATATAGCCGACACTATGAGCATGCCCAAGGACGTTGTCATGGATCTGCCAAAGGTATCCATATGCGGAGACAGGGAGATATTTGTGGAGAACCATAAGGGGCTTGTCGAGTACACCGATACGGAAATAAGGCTGAAAATGAGGGACGGCATGATACACATAAAGGGCTCGCGGCTGAGGATCATTGTGATGGAATACGACAGAATGGTGATAAATGGGGTTTTTGACGGCGTTTTTTATGACTGAGCCGTGATATTGCATGAAAAAAGCGGGAGTTATCAAAAAATGTTCAAAAAAATCTTTAAATTTATTGCAGGGTATGTTATAATATCTGTGATGGGAAAAAATCCAGAGCGCTTTATCAATATGTGCCTGCATAACGGATTTGATATCTGGGGCGCCGAGCCTTGCAGCGGCGGTCTGCGGCTTGCTATGCGGATGAGCGATCTCAAACGCGTAAGAAGGATAGTCCGAAAATGCAGGGTGCGTGTTCGCATAGAGTCAAAGCACGGCGCGGCCGTGTTTATCAAAAGGAACAGAGGCAGAGCGGTATTCGCGCTCTGCGCGGCGGCGGTCTGCATATTTTTCCTGACAGTTCCACAGTATATATGGTGTGTGGAGATCAATGGGGTATACGATGCCGACACTGAGGAGATAGCGGCTGTGCTGCGTGATCACGGAGTGTATGTCGGGGCACGTAAAAAAGATATCGATGACCTGTATGAGATAAAGAACGATGCGGTACACCGGATAGACGACATCAATTGGGCATGGCTTTATATCGAGGGAGCCAAGGCGCGGTTCGAGGTGCAGGAGATAACGCCGGCGCCGGAGGTCAGAGATATGGAAACGCCTACGGATATAATCGCGGCGTGCGACGGCGTGGTGCGCACAGCGGTGGTCAAGCGCGGAGAGCGGCGGGTGACGAGCGGCATGACGGTCTCGGCGGGAGACGTGCTGATCTCAGGCAAGGTGGCGGTGTTCAGCGAGGGTTACCCCGAAAAGTATATCTATGTACATTCCGACGGCATTATAAAGGCCGACACGCTGAGGAAGGAGTCGGGTACTTTCACGGATACGGAGGAGCTGAGGATCAGGACGGGCAAAAGCAAAAAGCGCGTATCGTTAGAGCTGTTCGGGAAGCGGTTCGACCTGTTCCGCGATCTGAGCTGCGGCTACGAGGAGTACGACTGTGAGCGGGAAACGTATGACCTTGAGCTTCCGTTTATCGGCTATATCGGCATCTCGGCGGCGGTCTGCGACGTGTACGAGGTGAGGATGGCTGAGAACAAGCTCAGTGAGCAGGAGGTCCTCTCAAGGGCGAGGGAGGAGCTTGAGGAACGGATATGCAGGAAGCTGGGGCCTGGCGCGGTAAAGACCGGCGATGAGCTTTCGTATTCGGTCGGGAACGGAGTTTATGATGTTGAGCTGAGGATGTACCTGAGAGAAAATATCGGTATCGAGATACCGGCAGAGGAGTGAAACTATTTGATAAAAAGAGAGATAGAAGTACCCGAAAACATGGATATTTCTGAGCTGTTCGGAAAATTTGATGAGAACATGAAGCTTGTTGAGAAGGCGTTCGGCGTCAGCGCGGCTGTGCGTGACAACGCGGTGCGCATAACCGGCAGCGAGGAGAGCGTTGAGCGCGCGGGCGACGTTATACACATGCTCATAACCATGCTCTGCGACGGCGAGGGACTGGACGAACAGAAGATCCTGTATGCCATATCCCTTGAGCAGGAGAACGGCGGGATAGATGTCAAGGCCATGGGAGCGGACTGTGTGGCGATAAATGTTAAGGGTCAGCCTATCAAAACAAAAACGCTCGGACAGAAAAAATATGTGGAAGCGATCGAAAAGAATACGATAGTGTTCGGTATCGGTCCGGCTGGAACGGGAAAAACGTATCTTGCGGTCGCAAAGGCGGTGATGGCGCTCAAGCGGCGCGAGGTAAACCGCATAATCCTTACAAGACCGGCGGTTGAGGCCGGTGAAAAGCTCGGTTTTCTGCCGGGCGATCTGCAGAACAAGGTCGATCCGTATCTGAGACCGCTCTATGACGGGATGTACGAGATGCTTGGCGGAGAGGGCTTTTTAAGATATCAGGAGCGCGGCGTTATCGAGGTGGCGCCTCTGGCCTATATGCGCGGAAGAACGCTTGACAACGCGTTCATAATCCTCGATGAGGCGCAGAATACAACGCCGGAGCAGATGAAGATGTTCCTGACGCGTATCGGCTACGGTTCACACGCTATAGTTACCGGAGATATAACGCAGATAGATCTTCCCGGCGACAAGCGCTCAGGACTGAAGGACGCGATGAAGATACTGGGAGGCATAGAGGATATAGCCTTCTGCAAGTTCACTGAAAAGGACGTCGTAAGGCATCCGCTCGTACAGCGTATCATCAAGGCGTATGAAAAGCACGATGAGGAAAAGGAGCGGCGCAGAGCTGCCGCTAAAAAGAAACAAGGCTGAGAAGGGAACATGAGATGGTAGAGTTTGTGACAGAGAACGAGTGCGGCGACGCGGCTGTAACGGAAAAGCAGCTTGAGGAGCTCAAGCGCGTGTGTGAAAGGATCATGGAGAACGAGGAGTGCGATTTTGACGCGGAGATAAGCCTCACCTTTACGGACAATGAGGGCATACGCGCTATTAACCGGGAATACAGGGACATAGACAGGGCAACGGATGTGCTGTCTTTTCCCATGCTCGATTTTGAGAACGGAGAGGCGGACGCAGAGTTTGAAACGGAGAACGGGCTTGTGCTTCTGGGCGATATAGTCATATCGGCAGAGCGTGCGAGAGAGCAGGCGCGGGAGCTGAACCATTCTCTGAGGCGCGAGCTGGCGTTTTTGACCGCACATTCCATGCTGCACCTGCTCGGCTATGACCATGTGGACGATGCCGAGGGCGAGCGCGCGATGATAGAGAAGCAGGATCGCGCTCTCGACGAACTCGGAATAAGCAGGGATATTCCCGAATTTTGATAATACAAAGATGAAGAATAAAAATTTTCTGATAAGCATGAAGCATGCGGCTGACGGATTAATTTATACCGTGCGCTCGGAGCGGAATTTCAGGATAGATACGGCGGCTGCGCTGTACGTCATATGGTTCGGCTCGGCGTGCGGTCTTTCGCGCGCCGAATGGGCGCTGCTCGCGGCCGTTATAGGAGCGGTGCTGTTTGCAGAGACTATGAATACCGCTGTGGAAAGGGCTGTGGACACGGCGGCTGAGGGCTACAGCGACTCCGCTAAGCACGCGAAGGACGCAGCGGCGGGGGCGTCTCTGGTATCCGCGCTGGCTGCGGTAGCGGCAGGACTTGCGTTATTCGCGGATGTGCCGAGGCTTGCGTACGCAATGGAGACTATATGCGGGTCTGCCGTAAGGACAGCCGTTTTTGTACTGATAACTGTGTTTGACGTGTGGTTTGTGTTCTTATTCGGAAAAACAAAAAAAGACGATCGGAAAGGAAATTTATGAATACAAAGTTTAAGTCGGGCTTCTGTGCGATAATAGGAATGCCCAATGTAGGAAAATCAACACTTTTGAATGCGATCGCGGGGCAAAAGATAGCGATCATATCTGACAAGCCGCAGACGACAAGGAACAGGATACTGGCGATACACTCGACGCCAAGCGAGCAGATAATTTTTACCGATACGCCGGGTATACACGAGCCGCACAACAAGCTTGGAGAATACATGGTCCGCATTGCGAACGAAAGCATGCGCGATACGGATGTTGTAGTGTTCGTTGTTGACGCATCGAAGGGGATACGCGACAAGGAGCGCGAGATAGCGCAGAATATAGACAAGCTCGGACTTCCGTGCATACTTGTGATAAACAAGATAGATCTTGTGAGGAAGGAGGATCTTCTTCCTATGATAGCCGATTTTTCAAGCATGAACGATTTTGAGGCCATAATCCCGATAAGCGCTAAGGAGAACGACGGCGTTGACAGGCTCACCGACCTGATAACCGACTATCTTGAGGAGGGACCGAGGTTCTATGATGAGGACATGGTAACAGATCAGCCTGAGCGTGCGATAGCGGCGGAGATAATCCGCGAAAAGATGCTTTGGCTGCTCGACAAGGAGGTCCCGCACGGTATAGCCATTGAGATATCGGGTATGAAAGAGAAGGGAAAGGTAACGGAGATACATGCCGTTATAAACTGCGAAAAGAAGACGCACAAGGGTATAATCATCGGCAAGAACGGCGAGATGCTCAAGAAGATAGGCACCATGGCGAGAAACGACATAGAAAAGATGCTTGGGAAAAAGGTGTATCTGGAGCTGTGGGTAAAGGTCAAGAGCGACTGGCGCAACAGTGATTATCTTATCAAAAACTTCGGATACAGGGACGAGGACTCGGTATAAGTCCGGATACGGAAATGGACGATCTATTATACAGAGGGATAATAATAAGACAGAGCAATTACGGCGAAGCGCACAGGATGCTGTCGGTGTTCACGGAGACTGACGGCATAATCAAGGCCGTGCGCTACGGCGTCCGCGGCAAAAAGGCGTCGAACGCGGCCGCGTTCCAGGTCCTGAGCTACGGCGATTTCAGACTGCGTCCATCGCGCGGCGGGGTCATGACAGCGGTGTCGGCGGATATCATAGACGGGTTTTATCCTGTCTGTGAGGATATAGTAAAGCTTGCTCTGGTAAACTATTTTGCGGATATAACGTATTCGATACTGGGCGAGGCAAATCCGGACCGGCGCATACTTTCGCTGTTTCTCAATATCGTATATGCCGCAGCCTATCGAAGCGAGCCGCTTTCAAAGCTTAAATGCGCGTATGAGCTGAAGCTGATGTGCGCCGGAGGCTATATGCCCGATACGCGCGGCTGCGCTGAATGCGGCGGCGCTCCGCGGTATTTCAGTCCTGACAGAGGCTGTCTGGTCTGCGCGGAGCACAGGCGCCGCGGCGACATTGCCGTGTCTGCCGGAGCGGTATCGGTCATGCGCTATCTGGTCAGGTGTCCCGATAAGAAGATGCTGTCGTTCAATGCGGCGGACGAGGGCATATACAGCGAGACGAGCGCCGCTGCGGAGCGGTATGTGAGCGCGCAGGCGGACAGGGAATTTCGTAGCCTTGAGTATTTTAAAGCGGTCTCAGCGATGTAAAAAAAGCGGTTTGGTGAGTTTTGATAAAAACGTGTATATATATGTATATAAACTTAACTATTTTGGAAAAAATCAAAAAAATTTAATAAAAGTCTTGCATTTCGTCACGGATTGTAGTATAATAGTTTAGTATTATGTATTAAATTTGTGGAGGTGTAGAAACTTGCCAAACATTAAGTCAGCAAAGAAGCGTGTTAAGGTCATCGAGAAAAAGACAGCCATAAACACAGCGCGCAAAACTGCTTTAAAGACAGCTATAAAGAAGTTTGAGGCTGCTGCGGCTGCGTCGGATAAGGACGCTGCGAAGGTATTGTTCAATGATGCCGTTAAAAAGCTCGATCAGGGCGTTGCTCACGGTATTATCCATAAGAACAAGGCTGCAAGAAAGAAGTCACAGCTTGCTGTAAAGCTTGCAAAGCTTGCGTAATTTGATGAGAAACGGAAAAGGTCCTGCCTGAGCGTATACATGGGCAGAGTAACAAAGGTGTGTTCGGAGAGCTGAAAGCTGTCTGAACACACCTTTTCCTATTTTTATTTCTTACATCGGGCGGGAATGGTCATCAGCTTTGGGGGCTGCACGCGGCGATGATGTCTTCATATGCCCAATGACCTTCAATGTCCGTAAACCGATCCTGTGTTGTAGCTGAATATGTTTTCCCTGTCATACGGTTCAGGATCGTCACCGCCTCAGCTCTTGTGACAGCATCGTCCGGATGTATCGTCTGATCCTCATATCCATTTAAATAACCGCTATTCGCCATTTTCATTACAGGCTCATAAAACCAATCGTGATCGGTTATATCACTGTACGCAGCTTCGTCTGAGCTGCTGCCTCCATATATGAACTGCGATAGCATCGCTGCCAGCTCCGCGCGCGTTATATGCTCGTCAGGTCGGAAAGACCCGTCAGCATAGCCGTTCAGTATCCCCTTTTCCGCCAGGGAAACGACATCGTCATAATACCAGTCCGATCTATCCACATCCGAAAACATAGAGTGTCCCTGCGCATGCCGTTTGTCTGCTGTTAGACGTGAGATAAGCGCCGCGGCCTCGGCTCTTGTGAGAGGCTCGTCGGGGCAGAATTCATTTTCTGTTTTTCCGGTTATGTAGCTGCCCGGTGTTTTTGTCAGTCTCGGCGAGACCTCAAGCGTCTCGGCATTCGCGTAATATCCGAAATCGACCGCCGCGCTGTCCGCTTCGTCTTGACCGGTCACCGCAAAAATATGTCCCTGCGCGACCATGGCATCAACCATATCCGCATATCCTCTCAGATCCTCAGCAGTAACTGACAGCATTTCTTCACGTGTGCGCGCAATGTCCTGTGCGGTCTTCTCGCTTAAAGCCATGGTTGCGCCGTAATCCGAATCGTTATAATAC
>CAJFVT010000100.1 GCA_904420525.1 uncultured Clostridia bacterium
AGCAACAGAAGCTGCTTCAGCCGAGCCTGAGCTCACAGGCGAGGAGCTTGCAAATTCATTGCTTGAAAGAGCGAAAGCGGGCGAGGATTTCGACGCGCTTATTGCTGAATATTCAACAGATCCCGGATCGGAGTCGAATCCTGACGGATACATCTTTACAGACGGAGATATGGTTCAGGAATTTGAGGACTGCGTAAAGAGCCTGCAGCCGGGAGAGTTCGGTATATGCAAATCTGACTATGGCTATCATATTATACAGAGACTGCCTTTCTCTGCTGATGAGGCACAGTTTGAGCAGTGGTTCACGGACAACAAGACCGCAGTAACGACAGCATATGAAAATGCGCAGAGAGATAAAAAGCTTGAGGATCTCTGCAATCAGTACGGTGTGACGATCACAGTCAATGAGGACGTTATAAACGGATTTACAGAGGAAGACATGGTGACGCCGGAGCCGACAGCTGATGATTCCTCGACAACTGCGGGCTGATGATAAAATATTGAGCAAAAAAGATACAGACCCAGCGTCTGTATCTTTTTTTTGCGTGAAAATGTGTAAAAATCCGCATATTTGCTTGCATTTCACGCCGTTTTGTGGTATAATTAAATAGATATGACAATAATTTTTTTGGATGAATAATATGGTCTGCAAAACAGCAGATATCGGCAGACTGAGGAGGCATATATGGCTAAAAAGTCAAAAGAACAACCGTTTGATATGTCGGTTATTGAAAATCAGAAGATATTAGATGTAGATCTTAACGATGAGATGGAGAAAGCGTATATCGCATATGCGATGAGCGTTATTGTCAGCCGCGCGCTGCCTGATGTCCGTGACGGCTTAAAGCCCGTTCACAGGCGCATACTTTATGATATGTATGACGCAGGACTTCTGTACGAGGCAGATTTCCGAAAATCGGCAACTACCGTCGGAGATGTTTTGGGTAAATACCATCCGCATGGCGACTCATCGGTTTACGATGCTATGGTACGTCTCGGACAGGATTTTTCACTGAGATATCCGCTCGTTCAGGGCAAGGGAAACTTTGGTTCCATAGACGGTGATCCGCCTGCGGCATACAGGTATACTGAGGCAAAGATGTCAAAGATAGCTGCCTGCATGCTTACGGATATAGAAAAAGAAACGGTGGATTTTGTTCCGAATTTTGATGACAAGCTTAAGGAGCCTGATGTTCTGCCGTCAAGATTTCCCAACCTTCTTGTGAACGGAAGCAATGGTATAGCCGTTGGCATGGCAACAAATATCCCGCCTCACAATCTGACAGAGACTATAGACGCTATAGTTGCGTGCATTGATGATCCCATGATCACTGTAGACGAGCTTATGCAGTATATGCCGGGTCCGGATTTCCCTACAGGCGGTATCATAATGGGCAGACGCGGTATCCGTCAGGCATACACGACAGGACGGGGAAGAATAATACTGCGTGCAAAGGCGGAGATAGAGGAGACTGACAACGGCAGACAAAGGATAGTTGTAACAGAGATCCCGTACAAGGTGAACAAGGCGCAGATGGAGAAGCATATAAATGAGCTTGTCCGTGACGGAAAGCTTGACGGGATATCCTCGACACGTGACGAATCCTCAAATGAGATACGGTTCATAATAGAGCTGAAGCGTGACGCGAATGCGAATGTAGTGCTGAACAATCTGTACAAGTTCACACAGATGCAGGAATCGTTCAGCATAATTCTTCTGGCTCTTGTTGACAAGGTGCCGAAGATACTGAATCTGCGTCAGATGATAGATTATTATATAGCGCATCAGGAGGATGTGATAACACGCCGTACTCAATTTGAATTGAGAAAGGCGCGGGAGCGCGCACACCTCTTAGAGGGCTATAAGATCGTTATAGACAATGTGGACGAGGTAATAAAGATAATACGCGCGTCAAGATCCATTGCAGACGCAAAGGCGCAGCTGTGCAGCCGTTTTGAGCTTGACGATATACAGGCTACCGCTATAGTTCAGATGCAGCTCGGACGTTTGTCGGGTCTGGAGCGCGAGAAGATAGAAGAGGAATACCAAGGCATACTGGAAAAGATAGGGGAGTATGAAGGTATACTTGCAGACGAAAGCAAGATCTGCGCTATCATCAAGGATGATCTGCTCAAGCTCAAGAATAAATACGGCGATGCCCGCCGTACTGAGATAGCTGCCGATTACAGTGATCTTGAGGATGAGGATCTTATCGAGGAGGAGGAGTGTATAATAACACTCACTCATAACGGATATACTAAGCGTATGCCTATAAACACTTACAGATCTCAGAGGCGAGGAGGACGGGGGATAACAGGCGTGACTACGCGCGATGAAGATTTCGTCGAGCATATTTTCACCTCGTCTACACATGAATATATCCTGTTTTTCACTACCCGCGGTATGGCTTACCGTCTTAAGGGCTATCAGATACCGGAGGGAAGCAGGACCGCGAAGGGTACAGCGATAGTAAATCTGCTGCCGCTTGAGAGCAATGAAAAGATAAGCGCAATGATACCCGTGAAGACATTTGATGATGGCGGATATCTGACGTTTGTAACAAGGAACGGACTTATAAAGCGTACAGATATCATGGATTACGCGCGTATACGCCAGTCAGGACTTCGCGCGATAGAGCTTGTTGAGGATGATGAGCTTATAAGCGTAAATCTGACGGACGATACAAAAGAAATGCTTGTGGCAACAAAGAATGGTCTATGCATCAGATTTAAGGAGACTGACGCCCGCGCTATGGGAAGGACGACCCGCGGAGTAAAGGCAATAGAGCTTAACGAGGGCGACTGCGTGGTATCTGCTGTCGTTGCGGATGCTCATAGAGCTGTGCTTGCCGTGACAGAGAATGGCTATGGAAAAAGGACCGAGCTTGACGAGTACAGGATCCAGACAAGAGGCGGAAAGGGAATATTCACATATAAGATAACTGAAAAGACAGGAAAGCTTATAGGTCTTGTTTCAGCTCCGGAGGACAGTGATCTTATGCTTATAACCTCTGACGGCGTTGTAATAAGAATGCATGTGGATGAGATAAGCATGTTTGGCCGCCAGACGCAGGGTGTGCGTCTGATGAAGCTCGCTGATAATGTAAAAACCGTCAGCGTTGCGCTCACGGAGCGTGAGGATGAGGAGCTTGAGACCTCCGAGGGATCAGACGGAGATGAAGAAACTGTCACAGCCGGAAACGGAGAGGAGTGATATCAAGTGATATCTGAAAAAAAGATTATCTTAACAGCAGCAGTGATATCATTATCATTGTGTCTTGCCTCCTGCGGAAGAGGTTCAGAAACTGAGCCTGAGAAAACAGCTGAGCCGAGTGAGACTGAAAAGACGGCAAATGCACTGGATCCGAGCCTTACGGAAAATACTATAGGCGCGGTAATAACGCTCACCAGCGGAGAGGAAATAACGCTTGAGCTGTATCCGGATGTTGCGCCCAAGACTGTAGCTAATTTTGTTAAGAATATACAGGAGAATTTTTATGCCGGGACTATATTTCACCGTGCGGAGGAAGGATTTGTTATTCAGGGCGGCGGCTATGACGCGGATTATAATCTGAAAAGTGTTTCGGAGACAGTAGAGGGAGAGTTTGAGGAAAACGGTATAGAAAACGATCTTTCGCATACGCGTGGAGTTATATCAATGGCGCGGCCGCTGACATCGCTAAACGGTGCATCGACACAGTTCTTCATTGTGCTTGAGGACAGTGAGTATCTTGACGGGCAGTATGCTGCATTCGGAAGGGTAACTGACGGAATGGATGTTGTTGACGAGATAGGCAGCGCACCTCTGATGAAGGATCCGCCGTCAGGACTGCAGAATGTGCCTGATGAGCTGTTTGAAATAGAGAGTATAACTATTACCTCAGGGGCAGAAGAACACAGTGAGGATGAAGAAGAGCCTTCTGGGAGTGAACGGCCTTCGGCAACAGAGGAAACAAAGGAGGAAGTAACATTATGAATATAGAAATAGAGATGGAAAACGGAAAGGTCATAAAGGCAGAGCTTTACCCGAAGCTGGCTCCGATAACGGTAGAGAATTTCAAAAAGCTCATAGAGAGGAATTTTTTCAACGGGCTTGTATTCCACCGTGTCATAGAGGGATTTATGATACAGGGCGGCGGGTTTGACGCACTTGGAAACCATAAGGCGACAACCCCGATAAAGGGAGAGTTTGATTCAAACGGAGTCAGGAACGAGTTGAAGCATACGAGAGGGGTGCTTTCTATGGCTAGAACGATGTTCCCGAACAGCGCATCGAGCCAGTTCTTTATAATGCATAAGGATGCGCCTCATCTTGACGGACAGTATGCGGCATTCGGAAAGGTTACTGAGGGTATGGACGTGGTAGATGAGATAGCATGCTGTGAGACAGACTATAACGACAAGCCTGTGGTCCCGCAGGTGATAAGGACTATAAGGATAGTTGAAGATTGACGATCACAAAAAACAGACTGCGCAAAGCTTATACACAGAGACAATCCCAAGTTTTGTGTAAAGTAGTTGAATAAACCTCCAAGATGGTATATAATAAATATATCAAATTGGAGGTTTTTACTATGCCAAGGTACAAGAAAAGCCCAGAGGAACGGGCAGCAGAAAGAGAACGTAAAGAAAATTTGCGCAACATTATGAAAGGACTGGATATTAAGAATTTTAATGATATTCAGGACGTTTTTAAAATGATGGTTGGCGAAATACTTGAAAATGGGCTAGAGGGTGAGCTTGATGATGAGCTCGGATATTCTAAGTATGACTATCGAAACAAAGAATCTGATAACAGCCGTAACGGATACTCTAAAAAGACACTTAAAACTAGTTTCGGAGAGACTGAAATCAAAGTTCCACGCGATAGAAACGGAGAATTTGAGCCACAGCTTGTTAAGAAGCATCAGACAACGCTTACCGGAGATATTGAAGAAAAAATTATCTCCATGTATGCAAAAGGTATGACAACAAAAGATATTGAGAGTCATATACAGGAGATATATGGACTTGAATGTTCTGATACAACGATAAGCCGAATAACGGATAAAGTACTTCCTGTTGTGCGGGAATGGCAATCCAGACCTCTTGAAGAAATCTATGCTGTAGTGTTTATGGATGCTATACATTTCCATGTACGGAGTGAAGGACAAATTGTGAAAAAAGCTGTGTACATAGCTATTGGTATTCGTATGGATGGAATAAAAGAAGTTATGGGAATGTGGGTAGGTGAAAATGAAAGCGCAAAGTTCTGGTTATCAGTTATGAATGGATTGAAAAACAGAGGAGTAGCAGATATACTAATAGCCTGCGTTGACGGACTAACAGGCTTCCCGACCGCTATAGAAGCAGTATTTCCTAACACGGAGATACAACAGTGTGTAATACATCAGATCCGCAACACCACCAAGTTTGTTTCATACAAAGATATTAAAGCTTTAATGGCAGATTTAAAGCGTGTATATGCAGCAGTTGATGAAACTACAGCTCTTGCAGCACTGGATGAATTTGATGAAAAATGGAGTAATAAATATCCCAAAATTGCCGTTTCATGGCGTAACAACTGGGCGAATCTATCAACCTATTTCAAATATCCGCAAGAGGTCAGAACACTGATTTACACTACCAACACAATCGAAGGATTCAACCGTCAACTGCGCAAGGTTACAAAAAACAAAGGTGTATTTCCAACAGATGACAGTTTGCTAAAAATGCTCTATCTTGCCATGATTGACATAACAAAAAAATGGACAGGCAAGCGCAAAGACTGGGGGCAAATACATTCTCAATTAGAGATATTCTTTGCTGATAGATTACCTGATTAACATAAAAGCGCTGTCAAGTCAAGGGTAGAATGCACGTCCTCTACGAGGGCGCCCTTGACATGCCAACGCGTTTATGTTATGATAATGCTACAGGGGGCATAAAGCCCCCGCATAAAATACTATTAGATTATACTACCATTTTGGTGTTTACACAAAATTCGGGAAATTCCCCAAAATTGCACAAATTGGTCGCATTTATTCCACGGTTTGCTTGACAACGAGCCTCTGATGGCATAACGTTCTGCGCCGGGGCAGTGCCCCGAGGGCTGCGCAGTGGCATGAGCCTATCATGCCATCCCCTCATTGTCAAGCAACTTTCGCGGCATAAAAGCTGCTATGC
>CAJFVT010000101.1 GCA_904420525.1 uncultured Clostridia bacterium
CTGACTTCATCGCAGCGGTCTCCGCCGGATACGGATACGGAATATTTACTGTCTATGCCGCCGCCGGTATCCAGATAATTCGTGCTGTCATCCACATCGGCGATCTTCTCTCCGTCACGGTATACCTCAAAATCAGCTGCGGCGGAAATATTGCTGACAGAGCCCTCGCTGCCGAGCAGGCGCCACGATAGGAATACACCATCATCTGTATTGACTGCGACAAGACCACGGTCAAGCGTCTCCATCTGCCTTGTATGATCATCTCCGCCGTAATTATACGTTATCTCAGTTGTCATTCCTTCCTGCGCCAAGGTGGTTTCCATCGAAAACGGCATATATGCCGATACTGACACCGCGGCTGCAAGCATCACTGAAATATATTTTCTCATAATCTCTACCCTCTTTCGATTTTCCTGAAAATCTGTCTCTCTGTAATATATTTTACCATAAAAGCTTGCGGATTTCCATAGGCTTATAACGTTTTTTTGATGAAAAAACAGAGATATTTGAAAAAAAAAGATCCGGAAAACTATCCGGATCCTATGGTAGCGGTAACTAGATTCGAACTAGTGACACTGCGGGTATGAACCGCATGCTCTAGCCAACTGAGCTATACCGCCGAACAACATAAATGATTATAGCATAAACCTCCTCTTTTGTCAATACTTTTTTCAAAAAATTTTTCTGCAGGCTCAAAAAATATTAATAAATGTGATAACCATGCGAAATCTTTTCTATAATAATACGCTTTCAGCATATAAACCAACATCATTCTTAATTGTTCCCAAACAATATTTTTTCAGCATTTTTATGAGTTATGAGTTCATTTTCCTCCTCCTCCAGCCCCGCATCCATTAAAAACGCATACGTTTCACGCGGATCCTCCCACGGCGCGTCAGAGCCGAACAATATCTTTTCCGCTCCATGCTCTTCGATGATCCTCTTGTAGATCTCAGGACTTATATATCTGCTCACTACCGCCGTATCAAAATACGCTGAAGTATTGATCAGCTCATTAAGCACTTCATCCCACATATTAAAGCCGCCCATATGGGCTATTACAAGCCTCTCTTCATCAACACTCGAAAGCAGCCGCTTAAGTCTTTCGATCGTGCAGCGGAACGGAGGGCGCATCCCCAGATCCTCTCCGGAATGTATAACAACGTACAAGCCCAAACCGCATGCTTTTTTTACAAGACTGATAAATTTTTCATCGTCTGCATATACATTCTGATAATCAGGATGCAGCTTTATCCCCCTGAAGCCTGAGGCGGAGATCTCCGCAAGTGTTTCATCCACATTGTCCTGATACGGATGCAGAGACGCAAATGATATTATCCCCTCACCCATTGACTCAAGCGCATACTTGTTTATAGTCCTGTACTGTGTCGGCTTTGTCGCTATAGGCAGCACTACACTCAGATCCACTCCGGTTTCCTTCATAGAAGACTTAAGACCCGCCAGCGTTCCGTCAAAGCTGATTTCCTGATCTATATCATATATTTCTTTCGTCCTCTCAATTATACCTCCAAGAGCTCGGTCTGCAACAGCCGGAGGAAACATATGTGTGTGAAAATCTATAAGCATATACCATAAGTCCCTTCATTTGAATTTACTATAGATATTATCACAAACACGGATAGAATTCAATGCTTTAAGAAAAAATAATAGCTAGATAATCCGTATCCTGATACTATCTCTAAATATTGTACCAATATTAGATAAATACCAGTTAAGAAAAAAAATGATAAATTTATCACCGGATTTCATACCATTTTAGTATGTTTTGCATGATTTTTTAGGATCACACAAAAAAATATTGACACCGGGCTATATTTAGAGTAAAATGGTATAAGAAAGATCACTTGCCTTATGCCCGCCGCTTTTCGGCGCATAAGGCGCTGAAAGGGATGAGATTAATCATGAGATCAGTATATCTTGACAATAACGCTACGACTAAGGTCTCACAGAAGGCCATAGACGCCATGCTTCCATATTATACAGACATCTGGGGCAACGCCTCATCGGTGTTTTACGAAACAGGTCAAAAGGCTGAAACTGCTCTGTCCAGGCTGCGCGAAAGCGTGGCAAAAAACATAGGCGCATCAAACGCCAATGAGATATATTTTACCGCATCCGGCTGTGAAGCGGACAACTGGGCGATAAAAGGTATCGCTTTTGCCAATAAACGCAGAGGAAACCATATAATAACGACAAAGATCGAGCATCACGCGGTTCTCGGCGCCTGTGAGTTCCTTGAAAAGAACGGCTTTGAAATCACGTATCTTGATGTCGATAAATACGGTCTTGTAAGCCCAGACGCTGTAGAAAGTGCAATAACCGACAGGACGATACTCATATCTGTAATGACCGCAAATAACGAGATAGGCACAATAATGCCGATAAAAAAGATCGCCGAAGCTGCGCACCGGCACAAAGTCCTGTTCCATACCGATGCAGTGCAGGCCATCGGGCACATGCCTGTAAATGTATCAGAGCTGGGAGTTGATATGCTGTCGCTATCTGCACATAAATTTCACGGTCCTAAAGGAGTGGGAGCTCTTTATATAAGGAACGGTGTCAGAATAGAGAACCTTATACATGGAGGCGGGCAGGAGCGCGGAAAGCGTGCGGCTACTGAAAATCTTGCAGGCATAGCAGGAATGGCTGCAGCTCTTGAAAGTGCGGTGACGGATCTGGAGAAAAACACTGCGCATATGAAGAAGCTCCGCGATATGCTCATAAACGGCATACGCGAGCGCGTAAGCTTCATAAAGCTAAACGGTCCTGAAGATGAACGGCGTCTATGCAACAATGTCAATTTTTCATACGAGTTCGTTGAGGGCGAAAGCATACTGATGCATCTTAACCGAAACGGTATCGCAGCATCCAGCGGCAGCGCATGCGCCTCAGGCTCACTGGATCCATCACATGTTCTGCTGGCGATAGGCGTTCCGCATGAGATCGCTCACGGATCCATCCGTTTCAGCGTTGGCGAGGACACAACTGAGGAGGATATATTATACACACTTGACGTTCTGCCAGGAATAATAGACAAGCTTCGTGACATGTCGCCTATGTACGAAGCGTATACAGAAGGAAGAATAAAATCTTTCACCTGCAGGAAATAGAAACTTAAGTTTAGTTAATTCAATTTATTATACCTAGGAGTGATATTTATGTACAGTGAAAAGGTCATGGACCATTTTGAAAACCCTCGAAATGTCGGAAAGCTTGAAAACGCAAACGCAGTCGGCGAAGTCGGCAACGCTACATGCGGCGATATAATGAAGATATATATGAATATAGAGGACGGGATCATAAAAGACGTTAAATTCAAAACATTCGGCTGCGGTGCAGCTATAGCAACAAGCTCCATGGCAACAGAGCTTGTAAAGGGCAAATCGGTGGAGGAAGCGCTTCGGCTGAGCAACAGGGCTGTTATGGAGGCCCTTGATGGTCTTCCGCCCGCTAAGGTACACTGTTCCGTGCTTGCCGAGCAGGCCATACGTGCCGCGCTCAAAGACTACAGCCAAAAGACAGGCATAGATCTCGGCCTCGGTGAAGATGAGCGCGAATTCGACTGCGCTTCATTCCATCATGATACGGCACAAGATGATACACATTGAAGAATGATTTCTTTTTAGACTGCACCGCATCAAGGGTGCAGTTTTTGTTATAGGTCTCTAATTATAAGGTTTTCATCAGCCGGCATGTGACCTTTTGCGCAGCCTTGTTATAGCATTGAGTGTAAAAGACTGTACAAATGCAAACATTATGCCGGTAAGCACACTGCCAAGTCCTAAGGTAAAATAACCCGGGATAAGCACGCATATATTAATGATACACATTACCGCTGCTACATTTATCCTCGGATCTTTCTTGTTTAGTATCAGTGCGATGGTGTCAAAACCGATAGCGGTCGATCTTGCGCTCATGCACAGATAATACCCCGCCCCTACCATTACAGCGGCAAGGATCGCTGCAGCAGGACGAAAAATATGCAGCTCAAAGCCGGTATGTGAAAATATAGTGAACAGCGCCATATATGCGATACAGCTGTAGACTGTACCCATAAAATAGCTTTTGCCGAGAAACACCGCGCAGATGATCATCAGCAGCACAGTGAACAGATTTGAACACAATGCTACATCAAGTCCCAAAAGCTCAGCACATATCATTGCCAGACTTGTTACTCCGCCGTTCACTATATCGTTAGGCACTGTTATAAAGCTATACGCCAATGCCATAAGCAGATTTCCTGATAATATCTTTACAATTCTCATGATCCCCGTTCCTCATATCATTTATATCCTCAGCTATTTCGCCGCAGCAATGCCATTTTAACATAAATATCATAAATATTCAATACACAATTATGTAAAAAGTAATTTACTTTTTTATAAATTGACAAAGCCGAACCAATATGGTATAATAAACACAATATAGGAAGCAAAGCCGACTGACCCGGCTTTGTTTAAGATGCGTTTATTGTACCGGTGTGAAGCGGCGCGTCTCAGCGCCGCACTTATGGTATAATAAACACATCTTATAATAAATTACTATTTTTCAGGGTGATATATATGAAAAAAGCAGCTGCTGTTATTTTAACGGCATGTATGCTGTTTCCGTTCTCTGCAGCTGCAGAGCAGACGCAGTATGATATACAAACAAAAATAGAAAATGCTTTTTCGTGGCTCGAAGCAAATGCCCAGCCTATTAACGCAGCCGGCTCATCTGCCTCGGATTACTACATCATGGCGCTTTCGCGTATGAATAAGGATTACCGTTATGCATCCTACGTAAACGCGACAAGCTCACTCACGCCCACCACGATACAGGACGCCCAGAGACTCATCATGTCCAATTCTGCCTGCGGCGAGATACTGAGCAATTCGTTCGTGGGCATGTTCACATATGATGCTGAGCTAAGCTCTGCCGCAGATACAGCAGGTGCGATAATAACGCTCAGAAGCGGCGGCTATGATTCTGACAATAACAGCAGCAATATAATAAATCTTACCGGCAGGCTGCTCACTATGCAGCAGTCAAACGGAAGCTTTGAAAACGATGTGCTTTCGACCGCAAAATCAGTTATTGCTCTCTCCTATTACCGGGGAACAGAATTCACTCTGCAGGGTACTGCGGATAATGAGGAATACACCTACAGCACGGACAGCGCAATAGACAGCGCTATCAGCTACCTCAGCTCGGCGCAGGGTACTGACGGCGGATTTTCGACTGTGTTCAATACGGCATACGTTATAATGGCTCTCGACAGTACGGGAACAGACGCGCAGAGCAGCTCCCTTTTTGTAAAAAACGGTTCTGATCCGATAAGCTACATTACATCCCGCTGCTCAGAGGATGGGAGCGTCAATTCCTCTCCCGATGACACCGCGATATCCGCATGCGCCTTCGTCAGCCATCTGCGTGCCATGCAGGGAAAAGCTGTATTTTTCGACTTTGTTTCACAGGATACAGTAAATACGATCCTGTCCGGAGAATCAGCAGGATCAAACCATCTCAGCGAAAGCACGGACGATGGCACGCCCTCTTCCGCCGCTACACAGTCTCCCCAAAGCATAAGGATAACCCCTATGCCGACACGTGAGCCTGAACATTCGGCCGTTAATGAAGAGGAATACGGTCCGCAGCAATTTGTCGGTCCGCTGCGCGAAACTGACAGACCTGACAGCGGAACCGCCTCTGAGACTCATACTGATGAGAGCAATTCCTCATCATATACGGCGATCGCCGTGATCGGTGCTGTTATAGTCATCGGACTTGCGGCGCTTGCACTGCTCAGATTTAAGCCTGAGCTTTTTGAAGCTATGCGAAAAGCTGTTTCAAAACATTCAGTCAATAAAAACAATACTGGCGATAAGGAAAATGAACACAAGTCTGATGAAAATGATCTTATCTCCGAGATAGATAAGCCCCATGAGGTCGTTCCGACAGAGGAGCTTTATGACCCGGACTTTATAAAAAAGCTGATACCGGTCGATGAGATAGATATGTCCATAGATTCTTTGCTTCCGGCTGAGGATGCGGTCAAAGACGATACACAGGACGAAAAAGAACAATAAACCAATGGGCTGCTGCAAATGAGCGTTTTAGGACGCTCACTTGAAGCGGTCCATTTATTTCATGCGGGCAGCTCCGGAAAACACGTTGAGAACAACAAACAGTAACAGCCAATGAAAATTTTTTATGCCTCCCCTGCTCTTGCTTTTTTTACTTTGAAAACTGTCTAATACATACGCTTATATCACACTGTTTTAGTATCAATATATCTGATTTTTCAACAAAAGTCTTGACTATTTCATAGAAAGCTAATATAATATATTATGTTTACAGTTTTATTCACACAGACATAGAATATATATATTAGGGAGCGTGCGGCTTGTCTGTACGCGCCTTTATTTCATAAGGAGGTCATCGTTTTGAGCAAACTGCATATGGGAATAGATGTCGGCTCAACAACTGTTAAAGTCGTTGTTCTTGACGATTCCAACAATACGGTATATTCAGAATACAGAAGACATTTTTCAGATATAAAAAGCACTGTTGCGGATCTGTTCAACGAGGTTGCCGGAACGCTTAAAGACGCTGAATTTACAGTTGTCATAACCGGCTCCGGAGGTCTGCTGCTTTCAAAAATGCTCGGTCTTCCCTTTGTTCAGGAGGTCATTGCGAACAAGACCGCGATAGAAACATTCCTTCCCGGAACAGACGTCGTTATAGAGCTGGGCGGAGAGGATGCAAAGATACTCTACCTCACAGGCGGACTTGAGCAGAGAATGAACGGTACCTGCGCAGGCGGCACAGGCTCGTTCATTGATCAGATGAGCATACTTCTTAAGACGGACGCTGACGGACTGAACAAGCTTGCCGAGCAGCACAAGACCATATACCCGATCGCTGCGCGCTGCGGTGTTTTTGCGAAATCAGATGTTCAGCCTCTGCTCAACGAGGGAGCTGCCCGTGAGGACGTTGCAGCATCGATACTTCAGGCGGTAGTTACACAGACGATCTCAGGTCTTGCACAGGGCAGACCTATAAAGGGAAACATTGTATTCCTCGGCGGTCCGCTTCACTTTCTGCCTCAGCTCAGGCGTCAGTTTGAGGAAACTCTTCAGGACAGAGCTGAGTCATTCAAGGCCCCCGAAAACGCGCAGATTTTCGTTGCTATAGGAGCGGCCCTCATGCATAACAATGCAGAGCCGACAAATATACACGCGCTGTCCGAGGCCCTTAAAAACTCCAATAGCGTAGAAGCGGAGATAACTCGTATGCCGAAGCTGTTCGAGACAGAAGCGGACAGAAAGGAGTTTTTCGACCGCCATGCTAAAGCAAAGGCTGTGCGCGGTGACATAAGCAAGGTAAGCGGTCCTGTTTTCCTTGGACTTGATGTAGGCTCAACCACTATCAAATGCGCCGTCATCAATGAACAGGATGAGATCGTTTACGACTATTACGGCAAGAACGAGGGAAGCCCGATAACCTGCGGTATTGAAATAATGCGTGAGCTTTACAGTAAACTGCCGAAGGACGCATACATAGCCAACGGCTGCACTACCGGATACGGCGAACAGCTGCTGAAAACGGCGTTCCGGATAGATGAGGGCGAGATCGAAACGATCGCTCACTACAAGGCCGCTAACCATTTCTCTCCCGGAGTTGATTTCATAATCGACATTGGCGGACAGGATATGAAATGCATGAAGATAAAAGACGGTGTTATCGACTCGATAATGCTCAATGAGGCATGCTCCTCAGGCTGCGGCTCATTTATACAGACCTTCGCGGAGTCGCTCGGACTTGATACAGTTTCCTTTGCTAAGGAGGCGCTGGATGCCGAAAATCCTGTGGATCTTGGCACACGCTGCACAGTATTTATGAATTCGCGTGTTAAGCAGGCGCAAAAGGAGGGTGCGACCGTTGGAGATATAAGCGCCGGTCTCTCCTACTCCGTTGTCCGAAATGCACTCTACAAGGTAATAAAGCTCCGCGATCCCGCTCTTATGGGCGAAAAGATAGTCGTTCAGGGCGGCACGTTCAATAACAACGCGATCCTGCGCTGTTTTGAGCTGCTTACTGAAAAAAATGTCATACGTCCGGACATAGCCGGTATCATGGGAGCATTCGGGTCCGCGCTTATAGCCAAGGAACGCTGGAACGGCGGAGAATGTGATATAATAACAGAGGGCGAGCTTGACTCATTCACCTTCAATACCTCGCTCACGAGATGTCAGAAGTGCAACAACCACTGTCAGCTCACCATTACCGACTTCGGCGACGGCAGCAAATTCATTTCAGGAAACCGCTGTGAGCGCGGAGCCGGAGAAGAAAAAAAGAATAAGGATATCCCTAATATCTATGATTTTAAATATAAGCGTACATTCCGGTACAAGCCTCTCAAGCTTGAGGATGCGCCGCACGGCATCATTGCTATGCCGAGAGTTCTGAACATGTATGAGAACTATCCCCTGTGGTTCACATTTTTCACAGAACTGGGCTTCTCAGTTCGCATATCAGGCAGAAGCACTCACGCTCTTTATGAAAAGGGCATAGACTCGATCCCATCCGAAAGCGCATGCTACCCTGCAAAGCTGGTTCACGGGCATATACAGGATCTCATAGACAAGGGCTATAAAACGATATTCTACCCCTGTATACCCTATGAGCAGATCGAATACAGTGACGCCGGTAACCACTTCAACTGCCCGATGGTAACATCGTATCCGGAGGTCATATACAATAATATGGACGCCGTCCGCACAGATGATATAAGGTTCCTGTACCCGTTTATCAATCTCGCCGACAAACCGTCCTTCAACAGGCAGATGGCTAATGCGCTGAAGGATTACAATATCCCGTTCAAGGATATAAAGGCAGCCTCTGAAAAGGCATTTGCCGAGCTGCAGGCATACAAAAATGACATTCGCAGCAAGGGCGAAGAGGTCATAGCGTGGCTTGAGGAGCATAACAAGCGCGGTATAGTGCTTGCAGGCAGACCTTATCACATAGATCCGGAAATAAACCATGGCATACCTGATATGATAAACACTCTCGGCTTCGCAGTGCTTACAGAGGACAGCGTTGCGCATATGGGTCACTTAAAGCGCGATATACGCGTTGTCGATCAATGGGCTTACCATACACGTCTTTATGAGGCCGCGTCCGAGGTAATAAAAAATGACAGACTTGAGCTTATACAGCTCAACTCCTTCGGCTGCGGGCTTGACGCTGTAACTACAGATCAGGTCATGGAGATACTCCAGTCACATGAGAAAATATATACAACGCTCAAGATAGACGAGGTATCAAGCCTAGGTACTGCGCGCATACGCGTCCGCTCGCTCAAGGCCGCGGTCAAGGAGCGCGCCGACAGCGACTTTGTTCCGCATAAGGTGGAAGATTATACTATAAACCGTGTAAAATTCACCGAAAAGGAGCGTAAAAACCATACTATAATATTCCCGCAGATGAGTCCGACTCATTTCCATCTCTTTGAGGCTGTACTGCGCGCGAACGGCTATAACGCTCTCGTTCTGGAAAAAGCGACAGCTGAGGATGTTGAGGCAGGTCTCAAGAGCGTTAATAACGACGCGTGCTACCCCTCCATTATGGTCACGGGCCAGCTCGTAAATGCTTTTATAAGCGGACGCTGCGATCCGAACAACACCTCGGTGATGATAACCCAGACAGGAGGAGGCTGCCGCGCTACAAACTACATAGCGTTTATAAGAAAGGCGCTCAAGGAGGCAGGATATCCTCAGGTACCTGTAATCTCGCTCAACGTATCCGGACTTGAGGGCAATCCCGGATTTAAAATAACCCCTAAACTCGTAGACGGTCTTTTAAAGGCCTGCACATGGGGCGATATACTGCTTTCTGTTTCACAGAGGATACGCCCGTATGAGATAAATGAGGGAGAAACAAACGCCGTTTATGATAAATGGCAGAAACGGCTATATAATGATCTCGTAACTATGAACCGCAAAAATCTCAAGCTCAAAAAGGTGATAGATGATATAATAGCCGATTTTGACGCTATACCCATAGACGATTCCGTTCGCAAGCCTAAGGTAGGCGTTGTCGGTGAGATACTTGTTAAATTCCATCCCGATGCGAACAATGACGTTGTAGGCGTTATAGAAAGCGAGGGCGGAGAGGCCGTAATGCCGGGACTTGCAGACTTCATGCTGTACTGTCTCTACAACAATAATTTCAAGCGTGATAATCTCGGCATGAAGGCTTCAACAGCGCGTCTTTGCAATTTGGCGATATGGGGCATCGAAAGCTACAGAAAGCACGCCGAAAAGGTCATGAAGGCAAATCCGAAGTTTGCCTCACGCGCTCCTGGACATATAGCAGAAATCGCAGAGGGTGCAAAAAAAGTCCTGCAGCTCGGTCACTGCACCGGCGAGGGCTGGTTCCTTACAGGCGAGATGATAGAGCTTATAAATTCCGGCGTCCCGAACATCGTTTGCGTTCAGCCGTTCGCATGCCTTCCCAACCACGTTACAGGCAAAGGCATGATAAAGGAGCTGCGCCGTCAATATCCGCAGTCGAATATAGTTGCCATCGACTATGATCCCGGAGCGAGCGAGGTAAACCAGCTCAACCGCATCAAGCTTATGATGGCCGTTGCGTTTGAAAATATCCGCAAGGAGGATGAGCTCGACTCACTCATGTACAAAAGGCGCAGAGATCTGCTTCGTTCACCGGAAAAACAGAAAATACCGGTATGATCTTTATAGTGTACCGCCGCATCCATCAGCTATGCGGCGGTCATTTTTTACCTCTTATCCTCAATATGTACAAATATCCGGCATATACGGACTCTATATTTGGTTCTAACGTAAAATATATGTAAATTTTTTTTGAATTCTCTTGACTATTTCTAAGAACATGTTATTATATAATAGGTTAAGATTTTAACAATCTTAGTTCAAGCTTATTATATATCTTATACATCAGAGGAGTAGTATTACTATGCGAAAATTTTACAATAAAGTCGTGATTATCGGCTGCGGCGCTGTTGGCGCGTCTATTGCTTATGCACTTTCAATTCAAGGCACAGTTTCCAAACTTGTCCTTATTGATGTTAACCGCGATAAGGCTGAGGGCGAAGTTCTCGATATAGGTCAGGGTATGCTCAACTTTACCCCTATAGAGATCTACTGCGGTGATTATTCAGATGTTTCCGACTGCGATATCATCATTGTCGCATCGGGTGTTGGCAGACGTCCGGGAGACACGCGTCTTGATCTTGCAAAGAACAATATAAATATCATCAAATCGGTAGCTGAAAACATAAAGCCGTATTACAACGGCGCTGTCATCCTTATGGTAGCTAACCCCGTTGATATACTCACATATGTGATGTACAAGGAGCTTGGAGTACCGGCCGGAAAGGTATTCGGCACAGGTACATCGCTTGATACGGCTCGTTTCAAGTATTTTCTTAGTCAGGATCTTGATGTATGTGTAAACAATGTACACGGTTACATCATCGGAGAACACGGTGATTCACAGTTCCCTGTTATCAGCTCGATCGGTATCGCCGGCACTCCGCTTGATGAGTACTGCGAGTCTGAGAACATATTGCTTGATCTTGATGCTCTTGTAGACAGAGTTAAAAATGCCGGCGCGGAAGTTATCAAAAAGAAGCATGCGACATATTATGCTATCGCTTCTACTGTATGCCGTATCGTCAACGCTATAATAAAGGACGAACATGCTGTGCTTCCGGTAAGCACAGTTGAATGCGAGTCTTATGGACTTTCAGAAGTCTCGATAGGTCTTCCCTGTATCGTTAATGCAAACGGTATAAACAAGGTCCTTACACTAAGACTCAGCGATGATGAAAAAGAAAAGCTGGAAAGCTCAGCGGCAACGCTCAGAGCTATCTTGGACGAAGCTATGTAATATCCGAGCGCGTATCCCGCGCCCGTGAATATATATTTTCCGGTCAGCATAAAATATGCGCTCCGGAACAAAGACATAAAATGGAGGAATAATGCAATGGATAAGAAAGAATATGCATTGAAAATGCATGAGGAATGGAAAGGCAAGATAGAGGTCATTTCAAGAGCTGCTATCACAAACAGAGATGAGCTTTCGGTCGCTTACACACCGGGCGTTGCCGAGCCGTGTCTTGAGATCTCCAAGGATACCTCGCTTTCGTATAAATATACCAGACGCGGCAATCTCGTTGCCGTTATCACCGATGGTACGGCTGTACTTGGTCTCGGTGACATAGGTCCTGAGGCCGGCATGCCTGTAATGGAAGGCAAATGTGCCCTGTTCAAGACCTTTGCCGATGTTGACGCTTTCCCGCTCTGCGTTCGCTCAAAGGACGTTGACGAGATCGTTAACACCGTAAAGCTGCTTGCGGGAAGCTTCGGCGGCATCAACCTAGAGGATATTTCCGCTCCGCGCTGCTTCGAGATAGAGCGCAGACTCAAGGAAGAATGCGATATACCTGTATTCCATGATGACCAGCACGGTACAGCAGTAGTTGTTCTTTCAGCTATGCTCAACGCCCTCAAGCTCGTTAACAAAAAGATCGAGGATATCGAGGCTGTCGTAAATGGTTCAGGCGCGGCAGGTATCGCAATCACAAAGCTCCTTATGTCAATGGGACTCAAGAATGTTATCCTTTGTGACAGAACAGGCGCTATATATGAGGGCCGCGAGAACCTCAATGCTGAAAAGGCTGAGATGGCTAAGATATCAAACAGAGCTATGAAGAAGGGTTCTCTTGCGGATGTACTCACAGGCGCAGATGTATTTATCGGCGTTTCGGCTCCGAATACACTGACAAAGGAAATGGTAAAGACAATGGCAGACGATCCGATCGTATTCGCTATGTCCAATCCTGTTCCGGAGATCATGCCGGATGAAGCTAAGGAAGCGGGCGTTAGGATAATGGGTACAGGAAGAAGTGACTTCCCGAACCAGATCAATAATGTGCTTGCATTCCCCGGCATCTTCAAGGGTGCGCTTTCAGTAAGAGCCAGCGATATAAACGATGAGATGAAGATCGCAGCTGCAAAGGCTATCGCTTCGATGGTTTCAGACGAAGAGCTCAGACCGGATTATGTTATAACCGATGTATTTGACAAGAGAGTTGCAGACGCAGTCGCTGAGGCTGTTGCACAGGCAGCAAGAGACACCGGCGTTGCAAGAATATAATTAAAAACACACAAAACAGGCATTGTAAAAGCAAAACGGCTTATACGATGCCTGTTTTTTATCCCCCTAAATTATATATAACGCAAAAGCGGCAGCTGCAGAACACTTCATCCTGCAGCTGCCGCTTTATTTATCAATACCAATCTTTTTCTATTACAGCATAGCCTTGAGTCTCTCGTCTACCGCTCTTAAGAAGCCTTCAGTATCTACCTTTTCCTTCTTTTCAAGCTTTGACATACTGTAGAGATCGCCGGTCATGATACCGTCCTCGATCGTTCCTATCGTTGCCTTTTCAAGGCAATCCGCGTAATGAACAAGCTCCGGAAGAGAGTCAAGCTCGCCGCGCTTCCTCAATGCACCAGACCATGCAAATATCGTTGCGACCGAATTCGTTGATGTCGTTTCACCCTTGAGGTACTTGTAATAATGACGCTGAACTGTGCCGTGAGCTGCCTCGTACTCGTATATACCGTCAGGTGAAACAAGCACCGATGTCATCATCGCAAGCGAGCCGTATGCCGTTGCTACCATATCGGACATAACATCGCCGTCATAATTCTTGCATGCCCATATATAGCCTCCCTCAGAGCGTATAACTCTTGCTACAGCGTCATCTATAAGAGTATAGAAATACTCTATGCCCGCAGCCTCGAATTTGTCCTTATACTCATTCTCGTAGATCTCCGCAAAGATGTCCTTAAATCTATGGTCATATTTCTTTGATATCGTATCCTTTGTAGCAAACCATACATCCTCTTTGATATCAAGCGCATAATTAAAGCACGCGCGCGCAAAGGACTCTATACTTTCATCACGGTTATGAAGTCCCTGTATTATTCCGCTGCCTGTTGTGAACTCATGTATCGTTTCTCTCGTCTCATTTCCGTCCTTGTCAGTATAAACAAGCTCCGCCTTTCCGCCTGCCGGCACCTGCATCTCTACATTCTTATATACATCACCGTAAGCGTGTCTGGCAATGGTTATAGGCTTTGTCCATGTCGGTATATAAGGAACTATACCTTTAACGAGTATCGGCGTTCTGAACACGGTCCCGTCCAAAATAGCACGTATTGTCCCGTTAGGTGATTTCCACATTTCCTTTAAGTCATATTCCGTCATACGCGCGGCATTCGGAGTTATGGTCGCGCATTTTACGGCTACACCATACTTCTTTGTCGCCTCGGCGCTGTCATAGGTCACCTTATCATCTGTGGCATTCCTGTTCTCAAGTCCAAGGTCGTAATATTCCGTTTTGAGATCGATATAGGGTTCAAGAAGAATGTCCTTTATCATCTTCCATATTACTCTTGTCATCTCGTCTCCGTCCATTTCGACAAGAGGCGTTTTCATCTGAATCTTTGCCATTTATGTTTACCTCCATTATCCGGGTCAAAACAAATACAGGGATCCCGTTTACAAACAGAATCCCCCTTGATCACCCGTTGATCTTATTCTATTCTACCATATTGTGAAGACTTTGTCAAGATGATTGCACGGCATAATATCAATAATTCGGCAAAAAAACGCGGTCACTATCGGTGACCGCGCTATGATCTCCCCCTTCGATCCTGTAGACCGGGGAGTTATGCCTTCTTCGTTGTTGTCGTTTTCTTTGCTGCTGTTGTCTTTTTTGCCGCTGTTGTTTTTGCCGCAGCAGGTTTTGCCGCAGGCTTCTTTACTGTTGCAGGCTTCTTTACAGGCTCTGCCTTTACAGCCGCCTTTGCCGGTGCTGTCTGGACAGCCTTCGTCTCCTTAGCTGCCGAAGCCGGCTTTGCCTCCTTGACTTCTGCCTTTGCTTCTGAAGCTCTTCTTGACGGGGCCACATACTTGGGTATAGCATCGTTAAGCGTTGCGAGCTTTTCGAAATTTCCCTTTGCAGTCGCAAGACCTTTTTCGATCGCCTTGTCAAGTGTAAGCTTGCCTGAAAGAATATCGCTGAATGCTTTTCTGTCAATATCAATCACTGCATCGTTATCACGGTAATCATAGCCTTCTACAACAACCTTTCCATCTGCTGATTTGAAGTATAATGTACCGCCGCAGTCATCATCTGTCAATGTGACCTGTACAGCCATGTCTGCAAGCTTTGAAGCGTCAACCTCTTCAAATTTAGCCTTTATCCTTTTTAACGCACTTTCAAAAGTCATGAAAACTCTCCTTTCATCGAAGCTCTGTTCGATCTGTTAACTAAGATTACAATTATAGTATACATCAAATTTTCAGTCATGTCAATTAAAAATGTCGTTTATTTTCAAATATAAACAAATTTTTGTTAAAACTATTTATAAAATCCACGTTATTACGCTATTTTTTAGATAATTATGCGTTATTGAGCACCGCTGCCTTAAGCGTATTTTTCATAAGCATTGCGATCGTCATGGGACCTACGCCTCCCGGAACCGGTGTTATAGCTCCCGCTGTCTGTTCAGCCGACTCGAATTCCACATCTCCGACAAGCTTTTTCGGCGCTATTCTGTTTATACCGACATCTATCACGACCGCGCCCGGCTTTATCATATCTCCCTTGATAAAATTCGGTATTCCCACAGCCGCTACAAGTATATCAGCCTTTCGCGTCTTTTCAGCAAGATCCGCTGTCTTTGAATGGCAGATAGTTACCGTGCCGTTCTGATGAAGCAGAAGCATCGCCATAGGTTTTCCGACGATATTCGAGCGTCCTACCACAACGCATTCCTTGCCGGTTATATCTATCCCCGATTCCTTTATCAGCTCCATTACTCCGGCAGGTGTACACGGCACAAAATCGTAGCTGCCTGTCATTATTTTCCCAACATTTATCGGATGGAAAGCATCGACATCCTTTTTAGGATCTATCGCGTTTATTACCTCCTGCTCATCGATGTGCTCCGGCAGCGGCAGCTGACAGAGTATACCCGAAACAGCACTGTCTTTGTTGATCTTATCTATGAGCGCCAAAAGCTCCGACTGCGGCGTATCGGCGCTGAGCAGATATTCAAACGACTCTATGCCAATATACTCACATGCCTTCTTTTTATTATTTACATATACCCTACTTGCCGGATCGTCTCCTACCAGTATAACGGCGAGCCCCGGAACTATCCCGCGTGACCTGAGTCCTTTTACCTCTTCTTTCAGCTCGTCCTTTATTCTGTCCGAAACTTCCTTTCCCTTCAGCAGCTTTGCCATGCTTTTCACCTTTCCTTTCGTTATGATCGTTTTTTATCTTTCTCGGCGGTATCAGGCATTCCTTTCCGAAGCCTATAAGATCTCTGCGCCCCGCTTCAAGCAGCGCCTCCTTTACAAGATCGTAGTTTTCCTCGTCTCTGAACTGCAGCAGTGCGCGCTGCAATGCCTTTTCTCTGGGAGAGCGCGCCACATATACCTCCTTCATTGTAAAAGGATCCAGTCCCGTATAGAACATACAGGTGGACACAGTACCTGGCGTAGGATAAAAATCCTGCACCTGACGCGGATTTATCTTGTGCCTGTTAAGATATTCCGCAAGCTTTACAGCATCCGCCACAGTGCTTCCCGGATGACTTGACATAAGATACGGCACAAGATACTGATCCAGTCCCAGCTTATTATTGAGCTCATAAAATTTATCGGAAAACCGTTCATACACATCGTTTGCAGGCTTCCCCATATAGTGCAGGACGTTATCCGAAATATGCTCAGGCGCGACCCTGAGCTGACCGCTCACATGATATTTCAGCAGTTCCCTGAAAAAGGTATCGTCGCGGTCAGCCATCAGATAGTCAAATCTTATACCCGATCTCACGAAAACCTTTTTCACCCCGTCAATGCCCCTGAGCTTCCTTAACAGCTCCAGATACTTCTCATGGTCTATCTTCATATTCGGGCACGGCTTTGGGAACAGACACTGTCTGTCAGAACACGCTCCCTTTGTCAGCTGCTTTGCGCACGCCGGTTCACGGAAATTCGCCGTTGGACCGCCTACATCGTGTATATATCCCTTAAAGTCCGGATCCTTTGTCATCAGTTCAGCTTCCCTTATCATGCTCTCATCACTTCTTGATGTAACTATACGTCCCTGATGAAACGCCAGCGCACAGAAATTGCAGCTCCCGTAACAGCCGCGGTTTGAAGAAATCGAGAACTTAACCTCCTCGATCGCTTTTATCCCGCCGTATTTATCATACATGGGGTGCGGTCTGCGCATATACGGCAGCTCATATACCTCATCAAGCTCATACGTATCAAGCGGCGGCTGCGGCGGATTTTGTATAAGGAAGCGCCCGCCGTGCTCCTGTGCCAAAGCCTCACCCAGATACGGATTTTGCTCACGGTACTGCTCACGGCACGAAACAGCATAAGCGCGCTTATCCGAAACACATTCCTCATACGAAGGTATTACCTTGTATCCATCGGCATGGGACTGTATAAAGCATGTCCCGGCCACTGTTGTGATATCGCCTATATCCACACCGCTGTTGAGAAGATCCGCGATCTCTGCTATCTGCCTTTCACCCATGCCGTACATCAAAAGATCTGCTCTGGAATCGAACAAGATAGACCGCCGCACCTTATTATCCCAATAATCATAATGCGCAAACCTTCTCAGGCTTGCCTCTACCCCGCCTATCAGGAGCGGTATTTTCCCGAACGCCTCGCGGACACGGTTACAGTACACTATAGTCGCTCTGTCCGGACGGCATCCGGTCTTGTTTCCGGGCGAGTAAGCATCATCATGCCGTCTTTTCCCGCTAACCGTATAATGGTTTACCATACTGTCGATATTACCTGCAGTAACCAGCACACCAAGCCGCGGACGGCCAAGCTTTTTAAAATCCTCAGCGCTATGCCAATCCGGCTGCGGCAGGATAGCTACTCTGTATCCATGCGCTTCAAGCACCCTTGATATGATGGCATGACCAAAGCTGGGATGATCGACATATGCGTCACCTGTGATATAGAGGAAATCATAATGATCCCAGCCCCTCGCTTTCATATCCTCAGCAGAGACCGGCAGAAATCCTGACGTACCGCTATCCGCGGGTATGTTTTTTAAATCAGTTTTTTTCATCCTGTGTCAGCTCCAATTATGTTTCCGTATCTTCCGATGCGAACGGCATATCAGCATGGCTGACAAGCACGTCACGCGGCTTTGATCCGTTTGCCGGAGATACTATCCCCCGCGCCTCCATCTGATCTATTATCCTGCCGGCGCGAGAATATCCTACCCCCAGCCTGCGCTGTATCATTGACGTTGATATCTTGCCCAGCTCAACAGCAAGCTTTATTGCATCCGGCAGCAGCGCATCTCCGTCATCCTCAGTATCAGGAGTTACTCCGTTTTCACCCAGAGCCACTCTTTCTATATGCTCCTCAAGATCCTCACTGTAATGAGTCTGCGGAGACGTGCTCTTTATATAATCTACTATCCTCTCGACCTCTCCGTCAGAAACGAACGCGCCCTGCACCCTGGTTGTAGCTCTCGCGCCTGTAGGGTAATAGAGCATATCGCCCATACCAAGGAGCTTTTCAGCACCGGCCTTATCCAGTATCGTCCGGCTGTCCACCTGCTGCGAGACGAAAAACGCTATCCTCGAAGGTATATTAGCCTTTATAAGACCTGTGATAACATCTACCGAAGGACGCTGCGTAGCGATTATGAGATGGATCCCTGCCGCTCTTGCAAGCTGCGCGAGACGGCACACATAATCCTCTACCTCCTTTGCCGCTACCATCATAAGATCGGCAAGCTCGTCTATTATTATAACTATCTGCGGGAGCTTTTCACCGCCTGTCTTTTCCATCAGCTTATTATAGGTCTCAAGCTTACGTACACCTGAATTCTTGAACAGATCATAGCGGTTCATCATCTCTGAAACCGCCCAGTTAAGCGCGCCGGCAGCCTTTTTTGCTTCCGTCACAACAGGTATGAGCAGATGCGGGATGCCGTTATAAACACCAAGCTCCACCTGCTTGGGATCTACCATTATAAGCTTTACCTCGCTCGGTCTTGCCTTGTACAAAATAGATGTGATTATCGTATTTATACACACCGATTTACCAGAGCCTGTCGCTCCGGCGATCAGCGCGTGCGGCCATTTCGCAATATCACCCACAACAACATTTCCGCCTATGTCCTTGCCGAGGCATACCGTCAGCTTCGACTTAGCATTTATAAACTCCGGCGATTCAAGCATTTCACGTATCTTTACAGGCGTTACATGTGTATTCGGGATCTCGACCCCGACCGTTGCCGCTTTTCCAGGCACCGGCGCTATCAAGACTGTTGCCACCGCCATATTAAGCGCGATATCATCAGCAAGATTAACTATTTTTGAAAGCTTTGTCCCACTGCTTGGCTGTATCTCATAGCGCGTTACAGTCGGGCCCTGAGTGACCTGAACAGGCTTTGCCTTTACTCCGAAATTATCAAGCACCGCTATGAGCTGCTCGGCTTTTTTATACAGCTCACGCCGCTGGTCGCTCGAAACACGCACCGGTTCATCAAGAAGATCCAAAGTCGGGAACCGGTATTCATCTGTCGTTTCAAGCATGGCACGGTCAAGCTCATTGTGAAAGCTCAGCTTTTCATCTTCGGTCAGCTTTTTAGCCTTTTGCGTGTCCGCCATCTGCGATACATTCATATCCTTCAAAAGCTCGTTCGACTCATAATCCTCCTCCTGCTGTTCATCAGATAAGCCCTCAGCATCTGTCTCCGTCTGCTCCTGCTCCTCTTCTGAATTCTCTGTCTTATCATCTTCTATCTCTGTATCTGTAAGCTCAGACTCCGGTCCATCAAACCGCATATTGTACAGATCAAAGCCGCTGCCGCCAAAGTCATCACCGAATATATCCGGTCTCGGCTCGGCCGCGTCCGTTCCAATATCCTCGGCAAAGCCGTTTGCAATGTCGATCGTAGGATCGCCGCTGCTGTGTCTCTGAGCTGTATCATCATGTCTCTGTTTTTTTCTGCGCTCACTGAGACTCATCGGCAGCTCATCCTCCTCCGGAGGGACGTACTGAGGTCCCTTACGATGCTCCGTCTCATACTCATGCTCCGGCTCGTTCTCCGCCGTCTCACGGCGTCTGCGCACGTATTCCTCAGTACGCCGCTTCATCTTTCCGCCCATATCCACGGAATACCCCAGCATCATTTTTGAATATTTGACTAAATACGGTATAAGATTGACCCGTGTTATAAGACATCCGAATACTATAAAAAGCACGGCAGACAGCAGAAATGACGCTACCGGCCCTATCAGCCCCGATAGAAACGACGCCACTGAAACTCCTACAAGTCCTCCTCCGTTCATGTATTCGCTGCACATGTCAAATGCGACTGATGCATCATAGTCAGCAAACAGTCCTATAATTGCAGACATATCCGTAAGAGCGCATATTGAAAGCACAAATTTTATCCACATCCTGCTCACGGACCTGTAATAGATCAGATATCCCAGCGTACCAAGAAATATGACCGGTATCATAAAGGACATGATCCCGAACAGTCCGCCAAGAGTCCCGCGTATCGCCTCGGCTATAACAGCATCCGTATTTATATACATAAACAAGCCCGTAAACGCAAACATTACCGTCCATATAAGCCCGTGCAAAAAAAGCGGACTTGAAAAAAACGATTCATTCACCGGAGCAGCATTCTTTTTTGACGCTGTTTTTGCTTTACCGCTTGTTTTTTTCTTTTCAGCCATTTGCTTCGATCTACCTCCTTTGGCAACACATCAATTTTAGTATATCATACTTTACCTAAAAAATCTACCCCCATTATGCGTCTTTCTTGCTGCATTGATCATAGTATTTCTCTGATTTTACTATTGATTTCCTTTATATCATGTGATAATATATATTTAGACGCTTGCGAAACGAACGTTTTGCAAGCCGTCAAGCATAGAAAGGATTACCTAATAATATATATTTGAAGAAAGGACGATACTTTATGTTTGTAACATACTGCACAAAATGCAACCGTATTTTCTATTCAAAGCGCATAGGCAATTATTGCAGAAAATGCGGCTCGGTGCTTACCGATGTCCCGTCAGGATTTTCCGAGGTCACAGAGCTATCGATCAATGAACGCTACCGGCTCGCATATAGACTCACCAATGAATATGACCAGCTCGTAAAAGAGGCTGAGGATAAACGGCTGCGCAGCAGCAGATCACACAATGAATGAACACGACCGGCGCACTGCAGCACGCCGGTCAGTATTACATTGCTATTTCTTCAAATAATTCTCATACAGCTGCACTACATTTTCACTGCTTCCGGATACCACAAGCACAACCGTTCCCTTGTATTCCGTGAGCAAAGCGCTGTCTATCTTCTGCGCCTCAGCCGGTCTGTACGACGAATAATTATTCTTCTGTATATCCAGATGTCCTCTGAGCTTGGTCATAACAGTATCCGGATCAGAGGTCTTTATTATAGCAAATTCATCACATACGGCTTTTGTTCCGACATAGGCAGTCATATCCGTGTAGTCACTCGGATTGAGAAAAAACCTTTTTTCCGCCGCCGTATCGTCTATCTCAGTCAGTCTCTCTGAAAACACTGAGGATGAATTCAGCAGTTCAGTGAGCTCTGAGCTGTTTATTTCACTTATCCTTCCGCATGATGCAGTGCAAAGCGCAGCCAGAACGAACATACAAATAATTACAAATTTCTTCATCGCTTGCCTCCTGTATAACTCTTATTCCTCTGCGCTGTCATTACGTCCCGACACCGCTGAATCCTTCAGCACGTTTACAGTTGGACGCGGAGATGCAGTTGACTCCTCATGATCTTCCCCGTCAGGCTCACTTGTCGGCCGTTCAGTCGACCTTGGTCTTGATGTCGGCTCTGTCCCCTCATTTTCTTCATCCTCGCCGCTTCCGCCTTCCTCGTCATCACTAAGATCACTCATATCCGGTATATAGGCGTTATCCGCTATATAATTCAGCATGGTTATATAGCAATCCCTGTTGAGATTGATCCCATCTGCCGATACGCCGCTTTCGATATATCCATCCTCATCCGCAAGAGCTTCATACGCATCTGCATAATAAACTTCTTCCTCAACAGCCAGACGCTTTAGCTCATCATTATACCCGAGTATATTACTTATGGTCACGCCGGATGAAGATGACTCTGATACCTCACGAGTCACCGGGGGGATCGAAACGACATATATCCTTGCTCCATGCTGATATGACTTTACTTTTTCAATAAGCTCCATATATTTTTCAGCAAAGCCAGATGCGTCATTAGATGCAAGCTCCGACTCACCGAAACAAAGGAAAACCTTGCTGAAATTCTTGCTCTTGAGCTGATCAACCACCGACATTGAATCATTGTCAGCCGCCGTTGTATAGGCATTGTCAAGGTCTATGCCTACTCTCGCATAAATATCCGAATTTGGCAGTATGCCGTAAGCGGATATGCCGTCTGCAAGCGCGTTCCCTATGAACGCAGAATCATCGAAAAACGATGTGTCAAGTGAGGAGACCGGTATATCTGCCCCGGACGGCACTTCCACAGCCGCAGTTGCTGACGGCTGCTCTGTTACCGCAGCACCGGCGCTCTGCCCCGCCCCGGACTGCGTCTGCGTGCCGCCTGTGCAGTATCTCAAACATACCGCCGCGATCGCCGCGGCAGCTATAAGCATGACGATAAGAACACAATTCCTGCGCCGCCTTGCTCTGCGTTCACGCTCACGCCTCTTCCTTTCCTGTTCACGTCTCCACATACGCTGCGACATTGCCATGCGAGAGCAACCCCTTCCTACGTTTATCAGTAATTTAATCGTTAAGCATTTCTATTGCCTTATTAAGCTGCGTATCCGCCTCGCGCGGTATATCCGAAGCATAATATCCGGCATACTCCTCCGGAACACTCACGGCAACGTCAGGCTCTATACCAACTCCGTGTATGCACACGCCGTTCGGCGAATAGTATTTGGCTATAGTCATTGACATACCTGATCCGTCATAGAACGGATAAACGGCCTGGACTATTCCCTTACCATAACTCTTCTCGCCTATTACCTCCGCCTTTCCGTAATCCTTGAGCGCGCCTACCAATACCTCTGACGCGCTCGCACTGTTGCCGTTTATAAGCACTGCTATAGGCATATCAAGCTCAGCTTCATCCGAATAGTATTCCTCTCGTTCTCCGCTTCGCGTTTCAGTATATGTGATTATTCCCTCAGGCAGCAGATAATCTGCAATATCACACGCTATATCCAGAACTCCTCCCGGATTATCACGCAGGTCTATAATGAGCTTCTGCATACCCTGTGACTTCAGTGCTTCTGCCTGGGCCTCAAATTCTGTGAACGTATTCTCATCCGATCCCTGCTCGCTGGCATTGAAGCCTGTTATCCTTATATATCCTATATTTCCATCGAGCATTTCCGATTTGACCGATTCAGTTACTATTTCTTCACGATTGATATCAAAATCCATGCTCTGACCGCCGCGCTCGATGGTTATCCTGACACTGCTGCCAGCGGGACCGCCCTTTATCGCACTTACGCACTCATTCATTTCATCGCCTGAAAACGGCTGTCCGTCTACCGCTGTTATATAATCACCGGGCATTATGCCGGCATTATACGCAGGAGACCCTTCAGTCGGTGCGATAACGATTATTTTCCCGGCTTCCTCATCTGCTGATATCACCACTCCGATCCCGACATAGCTTTCTTCTATGGCGCTCATGTAAGACGCGAATTCATCAGGAGTATAATAATGAGTATACGGCTCGTCAAGCGCTTCAACATACGCTTTTACGGCAGCCTCGCCCATTTCATCCATATTATAGTCCTCATACAGATAGTTGTTCCTTATATAAGCATTCACTGTTCCGAGCTTGCGGCTCATACTGTCGCTGCCGACCGAACTGCCGCCGTCTCCGCTGAGTACGAAAAGAGCCGATGTACCGGCAAAGGTCACGGCCGCAGTAGTTGTTATCGTTATTATTGTCTTAACCGCAGGTTTCAAATATCAACACCTCTGAAATATTATAGAATTTTAGAACAATATAAGCGATCATGAAGCATCGGCTTTTTGATCACCCATTTAAAATAATAACAAGGGAGCTGTCGCGTTAAGAGCCGCATGGGGCTGCTCGATTTTAGATGCAGAACGGACGAAACGCACACGACGGTGTATGTGTATACTCCGAGTTGTGCGTTTCGTTTGTAGGGGCTGTAGCAAAATGCACAGACCGCATAAAGCGAATAAAACAAAGCAGCTAAGCCATTTTTACAGTTTATTCTGATAATGGCCAATGTGGAAATTTTCATAAAATGAAAATTTCAGTATTAAATCCGCTTTATGCTACGAACGAAACGAACCCCTCGACGTACCCATGTACGCCTTCGGGCAAGGGGGCTGCGCCCCTTCGTTTCGTCCGTTCTGCACTATTTTTCTAAAGCCCCACGAGGCTGTTGCAAACTCATTGAGTTTTGCAACAGCCTCGTTCTGTGCTAAAAGCGACAGCCCCCTCTCCCGGTTTTAGTAATTAAGTTATATCTTCATAGGGTTGGACATAAGATACTTATGTACCATCATCGCAACCTTGAATACTATCGCCTGATCAAACTTTCTCAGATCCAGACCGGTGAGCTTGTATATCTTTTCAAGCCTGTACACGAGTGTGTTTCTGTGTACGAAAAGCTGTCTTGAAGTCTCACTGACATTCAGATCGTTTTCAAAGAATTTATTTATTGTGAGTATCGTTTCATCGTCAAGCGTTGTAATATCACCCTTTTTGAATACCTCCTGCAGGAACAGCTCACAGAGCTTTATAGGAAGCTGGTATATAAGTCTGCCGATACCAAGATTGTCGTAGCTGAGGATGCTTTTCTCCTCATCAAAGACCTTGCCTACCTCTATTGCGATCTGTGCTTCCTTATACGAATTATTCAGCTCGTCTATATTCGCAGCTACAGTAGAAAGTCCTATTATCACTGGATGCATTATCTCTGCGCTCACCGTGTCAAGTATCTGCTGCGCCATCTCCTCCAGATCCTTTGTCGTAAGCAGCTCCTTGAGTTCCTTGATAAGAACTATATTGTTTGAATCGATGCTTATAACAAAGTCATGCTCTTTGTCGGGATAGATATTTCTCACTACCTCATATATGCCGCTCTCGCTGCCGCTCGTTACTTTTATATAGAACACAGCACGCGGCACATCACACTCAACATGCAGCTCTCTTGCCTTCTGATGAAGATCAAAAGAAATGAGATTATCAAAAATGATGTTCTGCATAAAGTTTGTTTTATCATACTTCTCGTCATAATAATGACGCACATTGTTTGCTGCGACCGCTACCGCATTGCAGCAGTATTTTGCTGTCTCATCCGTTCCTTCCACATAAACTACATATTCGGCATACGGCTTGTTGGACATGGCACGGATAGTAAAGCCGTCCTTGAATAAAAGCTTCTCGCTGTTTACGGCGGCAAGTACCAATCCCTCCATTACATCGTCATTCGGTTCAAGACCGTTATAAGCAAGAACAAGTCCGTGGGAATCGGCAATACCAAACCTTTTTGGGAACACATCTGCCATTTGTGTTATTATATTCTGAAAAGCTTTACTTATCATAGTTTTGTCCTCCGAATGCAAAAATTGATCAACGGCTTTAAGAGCCGACATTTATACATAAATATTATACAACAAAACTCACGGATTTTCAAGAACTTTTTATAAATCTTTTGTATCGTTTTATCTTTTTTTTTTAAAGCTTATCTATTATTTGTATTTTTATGCAAAATAATGGCTATTTTATATCAATCCAGCATGTCTCAAACCGTACGATATCCCCTCTTCCGCCACTGTCTTGGTGACGAACGAGCAGACCTCCTCAATATCAGGGCTGTGCGCTCCCATAGCTATTCCCGTTCCGACTGCTTTTAACATCTCATAATCGTTTGAATTGTCTCCGAACGCATATGTATCCGCAATGCTGACGCCTGCCGCCGCCGCCATTTTCGATATGGCTGCGCCCTTGCTGATACCCGCCATATCAACATCACAGGACAGATTTGTCCTGTGACGGCTGAAGCTGAAAAATTCACCCAGCTCGCTGCTTACAGCGTCATACACAGCCTCGCTCTCAAATGTCAGGAACATCTTATGCACGCGAGCTCCATCCGCCTCCGATACCGGTCTGAACACTGACATCGGTATGTCAAAGAAGCTCAGTGAGCTTAAGAAATGCTCGTTATCCAGTCCGTTTGTATAGCACTTCTCCTGATTTTCAGCAACAAAGATATATTTGTATCTGTCAGCATTGTCAATGATCATTTTCACAAGCTCATCCGGCATACAGCTGTCAAATATCTCTTCCCCGCAAAGCTCCGCGTGCGCACCGTTCGAGGTCACATATCCATCCCATGCTATGCCCGTCTCCGGAACATAGCATTTCGCTCTGCCTGTCGCAAGAACGGCAAGATATCCGTTTTCCTTAAGCTGCCGCAAAGCCTCCTTTGTTGCAGCTGTGGGCCTGTATATTCGTGCTGTCTCATCGACCAGTGTTCCGTCAAAATCAAAAAATACTATTCCTCTGTTCATTGTCTACCTCTGCATTATTTCTTGAACTGGCTGTTATACAGATCTGCATAAAAGCCGTTTTTCTCCATAAGCTCGCTGTGACTGCCCTGTTCTATAACTCTTCCGTTATTCATAACAAGTATGACATTTGCCTCTCTGACTGTTGAAAGGCGGTGCGCCACTATGAAGCTTGTTTTCCCCTGCATGAGCTTGTTGAATGCCTGCTGGATCCTTATCTCCGTACGAGTATCTATCGATGACGTTGCCTCGTCAAGGATAAGCATAGGCGGACGGCACAGCATGACTCTCGTTATACACAGCAGCTGCTTCTGTCCCTGCGAAAGGCTTCCGCCGTCCTCGCCTATCACCGTGTCAAGACCATTCGGCAGTCGCCGTATAAACCCATAAGAATTTGCAGCCTTAGCCGCCGCTATTATCTCCTCCTCAGACGCATCCGGGCGTCCCATGACAATATTTTCACGTATAGTACCGGATTTCAGCCATGTCTCCTGCAGCACCATCCCATACGAAGTTCGAAGACTGTGTCGTGTAAGCTCCTTTATCGGCTCGCCGTCGACTGATATGACTCCGCTGTCTGTATCGTAAAATCTCATGAGCAGATTTATCATCGTTGTTTTCCCGCAGCCCGTAGGTCCGACGATCGCTATCCTCTGTCCGGGTTCCACATGCAGCTCCAAATTCTCAATAAGCTTTTTGTCAGGAGAATATGAAAAGCATACGTCCTTTATATCAACATATCCTTTGACATCCGCAAGTGTCTTCGCATCAGCAAGCTCCGGCGTCTCCTGCTTTTCATTTATAAGCTTCAAAAGTCTTTCAGCGCAGGCTATAGCGTTCTGCAGCTCCGTAACAACGCCTGATATCTCGTTGAACGGCTTTGTGTACTGATTTGCATAAGACAGAAAGCTTGACAAAAGTCCGACTGTGATATGCCCGCTGCAGGCGGCTATCGCTCCCGTAAGCGCTACCGCTGCATATACGATGTTATTCACAAAACGCGTTGCGGGGTTCGTTATCGATGAAAAGAACACAGCCTTTAAAGAACAGTCATAAAGGCGTCCGTTTATCTCGTCAAATTCGTCTATAGTCTTTTTCTCTCTCGAAAACGCTTTTACCACCTTAAGATTATTTATCGTTTCATCTATAAGCGAGGTCTGCTCAGCCCGCGTCTCTGACTGCTCCATGAACATCTGATATGTTCTTGATGCTATAAATTTTGCCACAAGCAGCGATATCGGAGTCAGACACACTACCACAAGAGCGATCCATATATTTATCCTGAACATGAAAAACAATGTTCCTATTATCGTCATCACACCGGAAAACAGCTGCGTAAAGCCCATAAGAAGACCGTCTGCGAACTGATCCGCATCGGCTATAACACGGCTTACTACCTCACCGCTTGAATGCGAGTCAAGATATGAGAACGGAAGCTTTTGGATTTTGCTGAAAGCAGCAAGACGCAGATCACGCACAACATTATATGTTATTTTATTGTTTACAGCATTCATTATCCACTGCAGCGCCGCAGTCGCTGCCACGACCGCTCCTATCCGAACCAGTATCTTCAATATACCCGCAAAATCCACGTTGCCCGGTCCTATTATCCCATCTATGGCGTAGCCTACGAGGATAGGCACATAGAGCGTGAGCACTACGATTATCGCGGAAAGAAAAATTGAAAACACAAGATACGCCCTATAGCGGCTTATATACTTCCATACATTTTTGATCGTACCCTTTTTCTCAGCCATTTACCGCAGCCTCCTTTGGAAACTGTGAATAGTAGATCTCACTGTAGACCTCACAGTTCTCAAGTAATTCCTCATGTGTGCCTATGCCTACAGGCACTCCGTCATCGAGAACAATTATCCTGTCAGCATGCATTACAGACGCCGTTCTCTGAGACACTACAAATACAGTCGGCGATGACGGCAGCTCTCTCACTGCCTTCCTCAGCTTCGCGTCAGTCGCAAAGTCGAGAGCCGACGCGCTGTCATCAAGTATCAATATTTCAGGCTCTTTTATAAGAGCGCGCGCGATTGTCAGGCGCTGCCTCTGCCCGCCTGAGAAATTGCCGCCGCCCTGTGCCACGTACGAATCAAAGCCCTTGTCCTTCCCCGATACGACCTCGGCTGCCTGCGCAGCGCTTACTGACGCATCCATTTCAGCTTCTCCGGCGTCTTCAAGCCCCCATTCTAGATTTGACCTGATAGTTCCCTTGAAAAGCACAGCCTTCTGCGGGACAACACCGATCTTTGCCCGAAGCGCGTCTATATCATATTCACGCACGTCAATGCCATTTACCCTCACGCTCCCGCGCGAAGCATCATAAAATCTCGGTATCAGATTTACCAGCGAAGTCTTGCCTGATCCGGTACCGCCTATTATGCCGATAGTCTCTCCGCGCATCGCCTTAAAGCTGATCCCTTCTATCGCAGGCTCAGAGCTGCCCTTATAAACAAGCGCGGCATCCTCAAACTCTACAGCCGGTGCAGTCTCTATTCCGTCTTTGACCGTTCCGTTTTCAAGGCTGTTTTGTATGTCCAGCACATCTGATATCCTGTTCGCACAGGCAAGAGCCTTTGTAAGAGATATTATCATATTAGCAAGCTTTATAAGCTCTACAAGTATCTGGCTCATATAGTTATAGAGCGCAACCACCTGTCCCTGAGTCAGCACACCACAGTCAACGCGCAGTGCGCCCTTCCATATAAGCGCTATTACCGCCGCGTTTATGACTGCATAGGTAAGCGGGTTCATGAGCGCGGATATCTTTCCTACAAACTTCTGTATCCTTACGAGAGTTTCATTCCTTTCAGTGAAATCCTCGTTTTCGCGCTTCTCCATGCAGAATGCTCTGAGCACCCTTGCTCCTGTTATATTTTCACGTGTCTTAGTCAGCACCATGTCAAGCGCGCGCTGAGCTTTTTTATAAAGAGGCATGGAAAGCAGCATTATGCCGAACACTATCACCGCCAGCACCGGTATAGCCACAACGAAAACAAGCGCGCTCGGTACATCTATAGTAAATGCCATTATCATTGCACCGAACACAACGAACGGAGAACGCAGGAACAAACGCAGTACAAGATTGACTCCAGACTGCACCTGGTTTATATCTGAGGTCATCCTAGTCACAAGAGTCGATGTTCCGAGCGTGTCGATCTCACTATGCGAAAGCGACTGGATATGCGCAAACAGCGCATGGCGCAGCTTCGTTGAAAAGCCTACCGCCGCCTTTGCCGCGAAAAACTGCGCCGTTATTGAACATACAAGCCCTATAACGCCCAGCGCGACAAGTATAAGGCACATGCGCACTATATAACCGTAATCATTATTCGATATACCATTATCTATTATCGCCGCGACTACCAGCGGCACAAACAGCTCGAACAGCGCCTCAAGCAGCTTGAAAAGCGGTCCGAAAACGCTTTCCCTTTTATAGTCCCTAAGATAAACAAGAAGCTTTTTCAATTTTTTGCACCTCATGATAATATATTGTTTTACTGTTATATTATAATATATATCCTCCGGATTGTCAAGAATTGCGGAAAATGTGATACTAATGCACTTGTACAGATGATTTCCAAACATGATCATTACCATATTGATTTTAGCCGTTATATATGGTATACTATACATATCAAAGCAATATCAGGAGGAATTTTTTTATGTGGGCATTTGAAAGTGTTTTTTATCAGATATATCCGCTCGGCTTCTGCGGTGCGCCGTATGAAAATGACGGTGTCCTTACTCACCGGATAAAAAAGGTAAGCGACTGGATCGATCATATAAAGGATCTGGGCGCAAATGCTATATATTTTTCACCAGTGTTTGAATCCGATACTCACGGCTATAACACGCGCGATTTTTTTAAGATAGACTGCCGTCTCGGCACAAACGATGATTTTAAGGAAATAGTCAAAGAACTGCACGAAAACGGGATCAAAGTCGTTCTTGACGGTGTGTTCAACCACGTTGGAAGAGGTTTTTGGGCATTCCAGGACGTCCTCGAAAAACGCTGGGAGTCGGAATACAAGGACTGGTTCCATATCAGCTTTGACGGCAACAGCAATTATAACGACGGATTATGGTATGAAGGCTGGGAGGGAAATTATGACCTCGTAAAGCTTAATCTCCGCAATCCCGCCGTTACGGAGCATCTGCTTTCGGCTGTTAAGTTTTGGGTAGATGAGTTCGATATAGACGGGCTTCGTCTAGACGTTGCATACTGTCTTGAGCTGGATTTCCTGCGCGAGCTACGCAGATTCACCGAAACGCTCAAGCCTGAGTTCCTGCTGCTGGGCGAGCTGCTCCACGGCGACTACACACAGCGTGTGAATAGTGAGATGCTCCATTCCTGCACAAACTACCAGTGCTACAAAGGGCTTTATTCATCTTTCAACAGTATGAATATGTTTGAGATCATACACTCTATCCAGCGCCTGTTCGGCAGCGAGCCGTGGTGTATGTGCAAAGGACTTCATCTTATGAACTTTGCCGACAATCATGACGTTACAAGAGTCGCAAGCATCCTTGAAAACGAAAAACATCTTCCGCTCATTTACGGTCTTATGTTCGGTATGCCCGGCTTTCCCTGCATCTATTACGGCAGCGAATTCGGCGTTAAGGGCAAGAAAAGCGATGGCGATCCTGCGCTGCGTCCGTGCATTGAAGAGCCGGAGGAAACTGAACTTGCTGAATTTATTTCAAAGCTGGCGGAGATCTTCAAAAGCAGCGATGCTCTAATTAACGGCTCGTTCCGTCAGGTCGTTCTGCAGTGCAGCCACTGCATATTTGAGCGCAAATCTGACAAAGAGCGTATCCTGGTCGCTGTAAACGCCGGCGATACAGCTGTTACATGTCACTTTGACGCGGGCTGCGGTATTGCTGAGGAGCTTTTGACCGGTACCGAGCATGATTTCGGAGGCGGCAGCGAGCTCCCGCCTTACAGTGTTCAGTTCTGGCGTATGGAAAAATAATTTTATTCTTACACTCATATAATATCTACGAAAGGTCTGATTATTTTGGAGAAAAATAACAATCTGGGTACTGAACCTCTCGGCAGGCTTATCATAAAGCTTTCGCTGCCTACAGTTGCGGCTCAGCTGGTCAATCTTTTATATAATATAGTCGACAGGATATATGTCGGAAGGATCCCTGAGGTCGGCTCGCTCGCGCTTGCCGGACTGGGAGTTACGTTCCCTATAATAATGCTCGTCTCGGCATTCGCTATGCTCGCCGGGATGGGGGCTTCGAGAGCATCTATAGCCATGGGCGCCGGCGATTATAAAAAAGCTGAAAAATATCTTGGAAACAGTACTCTGCTTCTGATAATTTTCTCAATAATACTCAGTGTAGTTTTCTTTATCACAAAAGACAGGATACTTATGATATTCGGAGCAAGCGAAAACACTTTGCCGTATGCCTCGGACTACATATCCGTGTATCTTGTAGGAACTATCTTTGTTCAGCTAACACTCGGACTTAATATGTTCATAACTAATCAGGGCTTCTCAACAACGAGCATGCTTACAGTGTGCCTAGGAGCAGTTCTTAATATTGTACTTGATCCTGTGTTCATATTCCTGTTTGATATGGGAGTTAAGGGCGCGGCACTCGCTACGATAATCTCACAGTGCGCCTCATGCATATGGGTACTCGTATTCCTTACAGGCAAAAAGACGATACTTAAGCTGCGGCTCAAAACGATGATCCCTGATCTCAAAATAATGGTTTCCATCATCACTCTCGGTGTTTCACCGTTTGTTATGCAGGCAACCGAATGTATTATCCAGCTTACCTTTAACAAAGGGATGATCTCTTATGGTAATGACATGTACGTAGCTATAATGTCTGTTCTGTTCAGTATCATGCAGCTTGTATGGATGCCGCTCTCAGGCTTCGCACAGGGAGTTCAGCCGATAATAGGATACAATTACGGCGCAAAAAAAATTGACCGTGTAAAAAAAGCGTTTAGTATACAGTTTATATCAAGTCTTATATTCTCTCTGGCTGCCGTTGCTTTGGTAGAACTGTTCCCAGGCTTCTTTCTCGGTCTATTCTCAAACGACCCAGAACTGATCTCTCAGGGCAGCAGCGCTCTCAGGCTATTCATGGCAGGCATGTCGCTTATGGGCGCGCAGAGCGCGTGTCAACAGACCTTTATAGCTCTTGGCGAAGCAAAAACGTCTATGTTCCTCGCATGTCTGCGAAAAATAATATTGCTGTTCCCACTGGCTATAATAATACCTATTATAACAGATCTGGGCGTTTGGGGGCTTTTCCTTGCAGAGCCTATAAGCGATGTCACAGCAGTATGCGTTACTGTTGCTATGTTCGCAGTGCGTAGCAGAAAACTGCTTAAATAATTACGGTAAGCAATGCTTTACCGGGAAAATACGGAGGTATAATAAGGTGAATATCAAATACATTTTAGCCGTATGCTCAGCAGCTGTCGTTTTAGCTGTACCGGCAGCTGCAGGAGCAGTGGAGCCGGCCGACCTCTTATTCACTCAGGAACAGGGAGGAAAATACATCTACTGCAATAACCACGAGCTGATACGAAGCGTAGATCTTGCCGACAACTCTAACAGAGACCCCAAATACATAATGAACAATGAAGGACTGACTCCGGACAAATACGCGCTGTTCGCTTCGTTTCTGAACCGTACTGACATCACCTCCAACACGAACGCCGAAAGCTTTGCAGCTCCCTCGCGCGGCTTTGATATCGAGCTTGACGTTATGTTCAAGGCTCAGGAGGATACGGTAATAACACTTGAACGTCTCGGCTTTGAGGTGCCGGAGCACCGCTCGTTCATACTCAATGATATCCAATACACGGCTGAGGATGAATGGGGATGCTTCTATTGCTGGTCATCATATCTTGGCATGCCGATACGGCAGCTCAATTCCGGCAACACATATTATGATGCACCTATAAATGAAACCACATTTGAAATAAAAGCCGGCGAAACAGTATGGCTCTCAGACTTTATTGATAACTACAGGGAGATACCGTTTTGCCGTTCAGTCAACATAATGACCGATTTTACGATCGATGAAGGAGTTTGCGATGTAAATATACTTGCTGTACGCTCAAACGGTACTCTGCGCGACCGCTCAAATGTGAACCGCTCTCCAAGCTACGGGAGTTATTACCGCGACAAGCAGTACAAGGGCATTTCAGATGGTCTTAACGAGGTAACAGCTGAGCTTGAGTATACCATCAGCGATGACGATCCCGGTATGATACTTCCGGTGACTGTATACAATCAATACAAGCCAGACGGCAATACTCTTGAAAAATGGTATACACATCTCAATCCCCGCGCGGATCAATGGTCATATGAGCTTTGCGCTGAATCGGATATGCTCTCTTTCACATATTATGATCCGATGAAGAACTACTACTACGGCTCCGGTGTTCCCGATGATGAGCGCAGTCCATACTATATATTCGACACCAAGCACGCTGATACCTCGGAATACGACAAAAGCTACGGCAGCAGCTCATCATATATTCCCAACCGCGAGCTTACAGAAGAAGACGGTACTGATCTGGCATGCAATCTCGGCAACTACGGAGTTATATACAACTATAAGATCAAGGTGACCAATACCGGCAACAAGCAGCGATATCTGACCTACTGTCTAGCGACCTCGTCAAACAACGTGGTATATCTTAAGGACAGCGAAGGAAATATTATAAACGGCTATGCACTGTGCAAGGGTACACGCACTGAACGTGTCTCGGATAACATGGCATGCATGACCATACCCGCGCAGACCACCTCTGAATACACAGTCTGCGTTATACTGACTCCTAACTATTCAGGCGGTATGCAGAACTATCTGCAGCTGAGCGACTATCCGCAGATAATCGAGACGTATGAAACAGAACGAAGCGGTATCGAAAAGGACCGTTTCTTTACCGGCAGAGAATATTATAAATGGGAAGGGACAACACTTTATCTCAGCAGTGACCGCGAAAACTGGCGCAGTGTTTCTCTTCCCTCTGAAGTGATAAAAGAGGTCGCTGGAAACGTAAACGAATACTCGCTTACATATGCTGGAGACGGCTATATACTGCGCCCGGCTCTATATGATGCAGGCGTGTATTCACATGCGGATTCACTGTTTAGAACCGTTTATCTGCTTGATCAAAGCTTTTCTCTAAAGGCCAGCTACACCTTTGGCAGCTATCCTCAGGCGGCTGCAGCCGCGAACGGTGTTTATTACGTCAGGACGTCGGGAACGATGTTCCGCTCTACCACTGAGTTCAAATGGTGGGATATGGTCTACACTCAGCTGCCCTGCTGGAACTACGGCACATACTCCGCGCTCCTGGATGACGGCAAAATAAAGCTTTCCACAGACGGCATTGAATTTGAAGAAGTTGAATACCTCGGTTTTGAACCCGACTATATAGACTCTTACGGCGCTTACTACTACTTTACCGAAGGCCGCGCGCTTTATCTTTCGGAAAACGGAGTCTACTGGGAAGGAATCATGGCCTCAGAGAAAGTAAGGACCTTTGAAGTAACAGGCAATAAGCTGATAGTAAACGGTTCCGAGGAGCATGAGCTTCCGGATTTCGGCTGCAATATAGTTATCAAGTATAATGGAAAATATATAGGCACGGAAAAGGAACCGTTCATAAGCAGTGATCTCACATATGTACCTATACGAGATATAGCCGAGTTCATGGGCGCGGATGTGGAATGGAATGATGCTATAATAACTCTCCGATACGGCGGCACTGCCGCGCAGATCGATACAGCAGCTTCCGAAATAACTGTTGACGGTACGATCTCTGAAACGGCCCCTGTGATAATAGACAACGGCGTCTCTTACGTGCCTCTGCGGGCGGTATCCGAGGCACTTGGATGTGATGTCGATTATGATGAGGCCGCCCGGCTTGTAACTATAAGCGACTGATATTGATCTTAACAGGCGCTGTCTTTAAAACTGAACAATGTATAAAGAAGCACTTTAATAGGCTGCCGCATTAACGCGACAGCCTATTTCTAACCCATATCTACCGAAAAAAGCGTATTTCATATCAAGATCCCGTTGCAAATTCATCGATCAGATATGTTCCGTCAGATTGTCTTAAAAGTATAACATAAAACTCTGTTGATGTCTGATTATAAAAAAAACAGGAGAAAAGCTCATAAAGCCTTGCTCCTGTCCATATTTATAAGATCCTTTATTACCTCTCCCGCTATAAGCAGTCCTGCAGCTGATGGAACAAATGAACAGCTTGCGGGGACTCGCCCAACTCCCTTTTTGGGCTCCTCTCGTGAATACACTACCTTAAGCGAATCAACGCCTCGCTGCCTGAGTTCACGCCGCATTACTCTCGCCAAAGGGCACACCGAAGTCTTATATATATCAGTTACCTCAAGCAGCTCCGGACACAGCTTATTCCCGGTCCCCATTGAGCTTATCACCGGTATGCCAAGTTTTTTTGCACGTGTGATCAATTCAAGCTTTGCCGATACAGTATCGACTGCGTCAACAATATAATCGCATCCTGACAGATCAAATTCATCTGCATTCTCAGGAAGATAAAACACCTCATGAGCTTCAACTTTTGTTTCCGGATCTATATCCGATATGCGCTCTCTCATCACCTCAGTTTTGTACCGTCCTATGGTGCTGTGAAGCGCTATTATCTGTCTGTTCAGGTTTGATATCGATACCCTGTCATTATCAAAAAGCAGAAAGCGGCCTACGCCGCTTCTTGCCAAGGCCTCCGTTGCATAACCGCCGACACCGCCCAGACCAAAAACAGCCACACAGCTCTTTCTCAGCTGTGCCACCGCTTTCTCTCCCAGCAATGCCGCGGTTCTGGAATACTGCTCCTGCATCAGTTCATTCTATCCTCATGTTCTTTTATAAGGTTCACATTTGCTCTCTCTATAGAATTCAGGTTTGAAGCATCATCCTCATAATTATAATTAGGATCAATGCTATACCAGGAACATCTGCTGAAATAGCTGCTGAACTCCTGCATCTGGAACTGTCTGCCGTGACGCGCATATATCTCATTTCGGCCAAGCGCCAGGATCTCCTTTGATTTGCCCGCAAGATCAGACTCAGTGAGCAGTCTGAAACCGGAATTCGGGAATATATAATCACCTGTATAATGAGTTATATCTGTGATCTCATATACGGTATTCCCATTGTAAACCTCGCTGGTCGGGAATGCGCTCAAGGTCATTGGTCTCCCTTGTATATACGAGGTATAGGAATCAGCGCTCGCATTAGCATAATAGGTATTGCCGTTATACGTAAACGTCATGTACGTCCTGCCGCTGCCGCTCACTATCTCACCGCCGGTCACAAGAGCCGCGGTAAATCTTCCATCGCTCATTCCGCCTTCCGCGCTGTAGGATCCGCCGAAGGTCGCATATGAAGTCGTAAGACCTGATGTTCCGCCTGAGGACGAACCGCCGGACGATGTGCTGCCGGACGAGCTTCCGCCTCCTGAGTTACTGCTGCTTGATGAACCGCCTCTTGACGAGCTGCTGCCTGCGGATGAACCGGATGTCCTTCCGCTGCCTGTCGAGCCGCCCGATGACGAAGTCCTTCCTCCGGATGTACTTCCTCCGGACTCACTGCCGCCTGTAGACTGCCACGAAACTGCTTCTGTTGCAGCCGGCGCCGGCGATACTGACGCAGCAGGCGTTATTACCGGAAGAGTCGCTGTTGCTGCAGCTGTTTCCGAGGGTTCTTCCGTAGAAAGAACAACGTTCCCGTCATCTTTATTTCTGAATGTATAAATGCCGGCTGCCGCTGCCGCTGCAACACAGACAATTATTATTGATACTATTATAATTTTATTTCTCTTCTGACGTCTGCGCTTTTCCTGTCTGCGCCGCTCTATCTCCTCAAGCTGGCTTTGTTTTTCTGCCCGCATACGCTCCATTTGGCGTCTGCGCTTTATCTCATTCTCATCAAAAAGCTCATCTGCGTCATAGCCATCATCCTCCGCCTCCTCAGGACCGCTTATATCCGCTTCCTCCGGCACGCTCTCCGGCCGGGCATCAGCAGCCTGCACAGGCGCTTCCTGTTCTGAAGCTGTGGTCTCCTCCTGCTGCGGCACACTGCCGTTTTCGTCATAAACGGCCCCGCAAAATGGGCACACGCTTACATTATCATCTATATGAGCTCCGCATTCTTTACATATCATTGTGTATTCCTCCGTATTTTAGCTTATGTATCCGCCTGTTCGATCAGGACTAATGGCATTGCTAACTCCGTAAAATATGATTTTATGATACACCCCTGTCTAAACAATTATACCTTTGCACGCTATAATTGTCAATAACATGTGATTTACAGTTGTATTACATTTGTTACACCTGCTTTATTCGTCCTCACGCTTTTCAACTGTAAGCGAATCGAGCTTGGCTATTATATCAAAATTCTTCATTCCAGCATAGTATCCAAGAGTCGAGGCGACAATGGGAACGACCAGCATAAGTATACCCGCAAACAATGGTATCTGACCTCCGGTATCAGACATAAACCCGAAATACGGAGCAGTCCATATATAAAACAGCACATTTATAATGATCGAAAATACATTCGTCATAACTCCATCTACTGCAAACAGTATCCAGTTCAGCCTGAATATAATGATCCATATAAGGATCGCTGCCGAAACAGCGATACCCCAAAGAACTCCCCACTTCAGCTGCGGCTGAAGCGGCGTATACGGCTTTGCATCGAATACAGCCAATCTTCTCGCTCTGCTGTATATAAAAGCAGCATAAACAAACGTAAATATGCCCGCAACTATATACCTGGCAACAGGCTTGTCAAGAAAATACCAGCATGCTATCGATTCAAATACAATAGATATCAGCACTGCCGTTATATGCTGCAGCAGCATGCTTCCAAATTGATATTTTCTTGTTATCTCAACAGAATTTCTCATTTATCATTACCCCTTTTCCTAATCAGCTTTCAGCTGCGCTTTTTCCTGCTATATATCCTGAGCTCCAAGCCCACTGCAGATTGTATCCGCCGCAGTCGCCGTCAATATCGAGCAGCTCTCCGCATGCGTACAGCCCCTTGACGAGCCGTGATTCCATCGTTGCCGGATCAAACTGACCGGTCACTGCTCCGCCCTTTGTTACCTGAGCATTATTCCATGACATAGTACCTTGTATCGAAAAGCTCCATCCCTTTATAGCTGAAGCCAGATCCCTTATCTCCTGTCCCGAAAGGGTATATGCCGGTCTCGAAAGAGGCACGGCTCCTATAAATTTCAAAAGTGCCTGACCAACTCTTTTATTAAGCATTCCTGTAAAAAAATCCTCCAGCGGTACATCTTTAAGCAGCTTTACACGTTCATGGAGCATATCATTTATATCCCTAAAGCTGTACTCAGGCATTATATCTACAAGCAATTGCTTTTCACTGCCGAGCCTTGATGAAAGAGTAAATATCGGCGGGCCTGACAAGCCATAATCTGTGAACAGCAGCTCACCTTCCGCTTTGTTTTCTCCAAGCCTGACAGACGAATTTATCTTTATCCCTTTCAGCTTTCTTACGATATCCGGAGCCGTTTTTATCTGGACGAGCGATGGCGAAAGCTCTGTTATTTTGTGCCCTAAGCTTTTGAGTATAGCATATCCGCTCCCATTTGATCCGAGATCCGGAGCTGCCTTGCCGCCGCAGGCTATTATAACACGGTCTGCGGCACGTTTCCGGCCATCATATCCGATCACTGCAAAGCCGCCGGACCGATCCGCTTCTACAGTCTTCACATCAAAGGCGCATACAGTGCATACGCCTGAGCTGTCCGCTGCACGTCGCAGAACATCCAATACCGCAGAGGCGGAATCTGAATACGGGTATACCTTCCCATCCTCCTCTGTCTTTGTCAGTATGCCAAGCTCAGAAAAAAAGTCAAGTGTTTCACTGACCCAAAAATTATTGATCGCATACGACATAAAGCTTGTATCACCGCCGTGGTAATTTTCAATATCAGCATAAATATTTGTCATATTGCATCTGCCGTTGCCGGTCGCTAGTATCTTTCTCCCTACTCTCTTTCCGCGCTCATATACAGTTACCGAATTATCGCTGCGCTTTGCAGCGACCGCAGCAGCAAGCCCTGATGCTCCGCCGCCTATTATAGCAATCTCTTTCACCATACGCCTCCCTGTGCTGTATTTAGACTATGTAACAATATCAGCAAAAAAGCCAAACGGGGCTGCTGGTATCAGCAACCCCGAAAATCGCAGTATTAATCCGCCGCAGGCGTTACTATTACAAGTGTTGCAACAAACGCTCCGTTCGTTGTGGCACCGCGGCATTCAACAATGTCGCCGGTATTTATCGTATTCATCTTAAGCGATGAGCCCTCTTCATCAATAAATGTCGTGCTATTATCACGGCAGAATATGGTCACAGGGATATCGCTGTCCTCTGACATAACCGATATGAATCCGTATGATGTATTGACCGCTGTTACGGTGCCGTATACACGTCCGGTCGTTGTTATAGTCGAGGTCGAGCATCTGATCCTTGTCACCGCGTCAGACTGTACCGTAAGCACGAGACTGTCGCCGACACGGAAATCATAGAGTGACCCTTCCTCCTCATTTATCGTGATAGTACAATCCTGAGGCACCTGATATGTCTGATCCTTGCCGTCTACCGTTATCGTTATCTCCGGCTGGTTCGCAATAGTCACCGACTTAAGTATTCCCGAAACGGTATTGACCGATGAGGTCGCAACCACCTTTGTGATTATACCGTATTCAAGCGTAAGCGTAACCTTGTCTCCAACGTATACGGATGCCATATCCGATGAATCATTATTTTTTGTAACGCTTACATCTGAAGCTACAGTATATGTTTTGCCGTCATATGCGTCATCTGCCGAGCTTATCGTTATAGTAAGATCAGTCTCTCCTATGTCGATAGCCGAAATTGTCGCATTTGAGATCGTTTCTGATTTCTCGCCGCCGCTGATCGACTGTACCTTGCCATCCGAGACTTCAAGCACGATGCTGTCGCCGCTCTTGAAGCTTCTGATCGTTGCCGGGGAACCCTGGTATGTTATCGGGACATCCTCAACACACGTATATGTCGAAACAGTTGAAGAATCTCCAACTGTGACTCTTACCTGGATGATACCGCCCACAGTATTATAGCCGTTGAATACAGCTATGACCTCGGTATCCGATTCCTCGGAAAGCGCGTCAAGCGAAACGAGCTGATCAGCTGAGAACTGGGCTACAGCCGAAACATTGTCAGGTATATCACCTATCTGTGCAAGCTCACCCTTGATATACAGGCTCGTATCCTCGGTCACCTCATACGACTGCTCCGAGGATCCGCTGAGCGTCACCGTAGAAGCATCTTCATCTACCGCCGTTACACGTACCTTTTCAAATGTATAATCGCATGCCTCTACCGCTCTGGCGAGCATGACGGCTATCTGGCTTCTGGTCACGGTGCCGTCCGGTGAGAACGAGCCATCGTCCATACCGTTCATTATGCCTTCCTCAGTCACAAAAGCTACGTACTGACGTATATTAGACGATATGCTGCGGGCATCAGTATAGTCAAGGGTCACTGAGGATGAGGACGTTGCCTCCCTTTCGCCTCCCATTGCTTTTGTTATTATTACCGCAGCCTCGCCTCTCGTCATAGGCTGATTTTTTGTTGACCCGGTTATATACGTAGTCAGATCAGCATTGGTAAACGCACCCTTATACAGCATATACGCAAGCTCGTCCTGCCCCCACGAAAGACCGCAGGTGGAAAGAGCGCTGTCATACTGAGAATGAGCAAGCTCAAGCAGATCCGCATTAGCTTCCTCTCCGCTTCCCATGGAGCGCGCAAAGAGAGCTATACCCTCCAGCTTCGTCACCTCATTGTCAGGTCTGAACGTACCGTCTTCATAACCGGTTATATAACCAGCATCATACATTTCCTCTATCTGAGGCGCACACCAGCTGTATCGCGACTCTGAAATATCTGAAAATGAATATGTATCGGCAAGCGCTGAACCGGACATACATGCCGCTGCCGCCAATGCTGTAAGTGCAAATAAAGTTTTTTTCATGATCATCTTCCTTCCCGCACCGTGACTATAGAAACCCTTATATCCTGTCCGAAAAAATCATAAACCACGGCTGCATTCTTATTTACCTATTTATTTTATAGTTATAATTATTAAAACTATAACTATTATAACATAGTTTTATTGTTTTAGCAAGACATTTTTGACAAATTTCTCTCGTAAATAGAACCAATTCTGCAATATTTTTTCCTTATCTTACATTTGATCCTCAGATACATTCCTTTCCTTTACAAAAATATTTATAACCAAAAAATACCGCTGTTTAAAGCGGTATTTTTTCAATAATAGAAGGAGTTCAAAACAAAATTGTGTTTTTGACTTATTCATAAGCTCTGCGAACAAGCCGTCAAAGCAATTCGCATAAACTCGAATTGCTTTGACAGCCAGCCCGCAATAAAGCCTGTTATTCTTCTGCCGCAGTCTGAGCGCTCTCCTCATATCTGCACAGCTTTTCGATCACCTGAGCGAACGGCGGAAATGCTGCTATCTCTCTCTGCAGTGTCTCCGACGCATATTCAGGGAACTGACTGCTGTCAAGCACTATTTTTCCGCCCGCTGTACGCTTCGTTAATCTATCCATAGAATTACCTCCTTAAAGATTCAGCAGCTGACACGGACAGCATTAGACCTCTTCACCATTGCATCGCAAATATTATTCATAAACGAAAACATCGAATCAAATTCTTCATCACTTACACCACTGAAAATATCTGAAAAAAATTTATCCATACGCTCTCTCGATACATCAAGCGCTTCCTTACCTTTACCGGTGATCTCTATCTCAGTGCTGCGCCTGTCACTCCTAACCGACAGCCGCCTTATAAGCTCTCTTTTCTCAAGCTGCTTAAGATATTTCGATATCGCCTGCGGAGACGATGGCAGCGCCTTTACAAGATCCGATACAAGCACATGCTCGCGCCCCTCGTCCTTCATCATATCAATACATAAAACTATTGCAAACTCTGGCAGGCACATATTTTCCTCTTCACGTCCGCCTTCAAGTACATCTGAAAACCTGATCCTATGCAGTGTCTGCAAAAGCTCTGTGAGCTTTGCAAACTTCTCATCTCTTGAAATCATTTAACACACCCCGGCTGTTATAAAAGCCGTACTCCGTCCAATCTGTAATGCGTTCCGAAATCCGCTGTCCAAATCCAGCAGCATACTGAACTGATGCTATGATATAGAATGTCTGCAATCTTTTAACGCTGCTGAAAGCATTCTTATCACGCTCTGACCAATTTTTTAATTGTCGCTTCCGCCGTCCTCAAATTCGCAGAGTCTCTCCAATACCAGAGAAAAAGGACCAAATGCGGAAACCTCACGATTCAACGTTTCCTCGGCATATTCCGGAAACATCGAACGGTTTAAAAGTATCTTGCCCGACGGGCTTCTTCTCGTAAGTCTTTCCATGACTATACCTCCGTTTCCTTGTTTTTAGGCTCAATCAGACCTAAGATCAAATCAACCTAAGTTCCATATTTCTTTCAGGCAGTCCCACGACCAATACATAAATCACAACACATATCCTGCTAAGAACATCCTGGCTGCGCTGCAATATAAATATTTAACTTGGTTAATTATTTATTAAGTTAATTATAGCACTAAAATAATTATTTGTCAATAGGTCAACATAAAAGTTAATAATTCATTCATTTTTTTTATTGGAATATTTGCCGCAGCAACGCTGAACGCTGTTTCAGGTATAGATATCCAGCATTGATTATGGTTTACATAACATTACAAGGGGTATCTGTAACATATGTACTACCGCCGGCATATAAAAAAAGCGCCGCACGAATAAAACCTATCCATACGGCGCTCTGATATTGCTCTTAAAGCATCTTTGACAGAAATGCTCTCGTTCTCTCGTTTTTAGGATTGTCGATGACCTCTTCTGGGGTACCGTCCTCAAGTACCTTTCCCTCATTCATGAATATTATCCTGTCGGCAACATTTTTTGCAAACTCTATTTCATGAGTTACTATTACCATAGTCATATGCTTCTGCGCAAGATCCTTTATTACCTTGAGTATCTCATTAGTAAGCTCCGGATCAAGCGCAGAGGTCGGCTCGTCAAAGAAAAGTATCTTCGGATCAAGCGCAAGCGCGCGTGATATAGACACCCTCTGCTGCTGCCCTCCCGAAAGCTCACAGGGGTAGCTCTCGAGCTTATCAGAAAGCCCGACTCTGCCCAGAAGCTCGCGGGCATTTTCATCTATTTCCGCAAACAGCTCCCTTTTTCGCTGCTTAAAATCCTCGCGCTCCTTTGCAAGAAGCTTTGGAGCAAGCGTCACATTCTCAAGCACATTATACTGCGGAAAGAGATTGAACGACTGAAACACCAGCCCGAAATTCAGCTGACGGCGGCGCATCTCCGCCGCGGATATCTTCCGCTTGTCAGCAGCGTCGAAAATACATTCCCCATCAACAAATATCTGTCCGGAGGTAGCGGTCTCAAGAAAATTTATGCACCGGAGCAGCGTGGTTTTCCCGCTGCCCGAAGATCCAAGCACCGCTATTATCTCTCCCTTTTCCATCGAAAAGTTTATCCCCTTTAAAACCTCGGTCCTGCCAAAATTTTTATAAAGGTCCTTTACTTCAAGAATAGCCATATTCCGCAGCCTCCTCACGCCTTGTAATAATCAAGCTTCTTCTCAAGCTTTCCAAATAAAAGTGTCAGTATCCCGCACATCGCCAGGAAGAATAATCCGGTAGAGAAGAGCGGCCATATAAGTCCCATTTTTGAAAAACGCTCTGCGCTCATTATTATCTCACCCACACCAATTATACGAGCGAGCGATGTATCCTTTACCAAGGTCATTATCTCATTGCCCATAGGCGGCACGATCCTTTTGATCACCTGAAACAGCACTATCTTTGCAAAGACCTGTGTTTTTGTAAGTCCTAAAACCTGTCCGGCCTCATACTGCCCTCTCGGTATGCTCTCTATACCGCCTCTGTATATCTCTGAGAAATATGCAGCATAGTTTACTATAAAAGCTATCATTGCCGCCATAAGCCTTGAACGCATTGGCATGTCAAACAGTATTCCAGGCGCGTAATAGATCACAAACAGCTGCAGCATAAGAGGCGTTCCCCTGATGATCCATACAAACAGCTTTGAAACGAACGACAGCGGCTTGAATTTTGACATCGAACAAAAAGTGATGAGCAGTCCCAGCGGCACCGCGCACAGTATCGTTACGAAAAAAAGAATAAGATTATACTTAAAACCTTCAAAAAGTGACAACCATTGTTCCATATTATGTACTTCTCCTATTATTTATTGTACAGATGATCTATTGTGAAAAACGGTCATTGCTCCGTTTTGGAAATTCCCGGAGCTGCTCCGAGATTTTCCAAAGCGCAGAAATGCAGGCAAATGCGTCCGCAGACGCACTTGCCTGGTTATGTACACGTTATTCAGCTATCAAAAGAGGTGTAAGCTCATACTTGTCAGCTATTTCCTTAAGTGTGCCGTCATTTACAAGCTCAGTTATTATAGAATTGACCTCTGCTGTGATATCAGAACCCTTTCTGAATGCTATGCCATAATTCTCCGATTCGAAGCTTTTATCTATAAATGTAAGATCTGAGAAGTCCGTTCCATCGCCTACAGAGGCTGTAGCCATAACATAGTCGATAACTGCCACATCAGCAGTCCCCGCCTCTACTTCCATAAGTGCCGTAGCCTGCGACTGTACATCTGTATAGTTCGCGTTCGCAAAGAACTCATCCGCCAGAGCAAGCTCGTCTCCTGCCGAACCGGCCTCCGCAACGACGTTTGCACCGTCAACACTGTCTGTATACTTATCAACATCGGCAGCTCTCATCACGAGTACCTGTCTGTTCTCAAGATACGGAGTCGAGATCGACATCGTCTCTTCCCTTTCAGGAGTTATAGTCAAACCGTTCCAGATACAGTCGATAGTCTTTGCATCAAGCTCCATTTCCTTGGAATTCCAGTCTATCTCATGAAATTCCGGCGTCACTCCGAGCTTTTCACAAACAGCTGTTGCAAATTCAGTTTCAAACCCTGTAAGCTCGCCGTTTTCATCAGTATAGTTGAGCGGATCTATCACAGTATAGCCTATCTTGAGCGATCCATTATCTCTTACATACGCAAGATCTGACTCTGTTTCTGATCCGGCTGTCTCATTTGTCGTCTGTGAACATCCCGCAGCTGCTATTAGCATAGCTGCCGCCGCCGCGATAGCGAAAAACTTTTTCATAATTTATTCTCCTCATTCCTTACTTTGATTTGCGCTTTATACACAAAAGACTATATAAGCATGAACCGCCGTGCCGCTGTATATAAAACACATGCACGCAAAAAATCGCACTATTATTCTACCACATAATATCAGATGTGTCAAGCAATTTCAGTTATTTTCAGCGAAATATCAGCCTTGAAACGCCCCTGACTGCTCAAACAGCACAAAAAAACTGCCGCGCAGTACAGTTCATAAAACCGTCCCGCGCAGCAGACTTTTTTGATCATTCACTTTTTTGCCAGAAAATCATTTATGTTTTTTATGAGCGAGTCCGCATCCATACCATGCACCATGCATGCCTCTTCGATCGACTCCCCCTGTGACGCGGGGCAGCCTACACAGTGCATTCCCGCATCCATAAGAATATCGGCAATGCCGTAATCCATCATAAGTGCCTCGCCTATAAGCGTATCCTTTGTTACCTGTGCCATATTTTTTTCCTCCTATAATTTTTGATCAGTGATCGCGAAACATCCGCTTCACAATTGCCCATTATTTGTATCAGCCCGCAAAACAAGCTTCAAATTCCTCTCCGGAGATCGTTTCCTTATCAAGAAGCAGCTCGGCTATACTGACCAGCTTATCCATATGCTCCTTTAGTATACGCTCCGTTTCCCTGTATTGCGCCGAAATGATAGAACGCACCTCCTCGTCTATCTCAGCCGCAGTCTTTTCAGAATATCCCTTCGAATGTCCGAAATCCCGGCCTAAAAACACCTCGCTGCCGTCATCATATGAGACTGGTCCTACCTTTTCGCTCATACCGTACTTCGTTACCATGTCCCTTGCGACTGCTGTCGCGCGCTGTATATCATTAGAAGCGCCTGTGCTTATGTCATCCATAGTAAGAGCTTCGGCAACGCGCCCGCCGAGCATAACGATTATGCTGCTGAGCATCTCGCTTCGCGACATATACATCCTGTTGTCCGATTCCGGCAGATACATGGTAAATCCTCCCGCTCTGCCTCGCGGTACTATCGATACCGTGGACACCTCCTGAGATGAATCCACTACCCTTGCAGCGATCGCGTGACCCGCTTCATGATATGCAGTGAGCTTCCTCTCGTTATCGGACATGATCTTTGACTTCTTTTCAGCTCCCATCATCACCTTGAGATTGGCCTGCTCTATATCACCGTTCGTGATGCGAACATGCTTCTTTTTTGCTGCTATGATGGCCGCCTCATTCATAAGATTTGCCAGATCCGCACCGGAATATCCAGTGGTCGTTTTTGCGATCTTTGCCAGATCAACATTCTCAGCCAGCGGCTTAGTTTCGGAATGCACCTTGAGCACAGCCTCTCTGCCTCGCACATCCGGATAATCAACTACCACCTGCCGGTCAAAGCGTCCCGGTCTTAAAAGCGCCTTGTCAAGGATATCAGGCCGGTTCGTTGCGGCAATTATGATGACCCCGTCATTATCTCCGAAGCCATCCATCTCCACAAGCAGCTGATTCAACGTTTGCTCGCGCTCGTCATGTCCGCCGCCCATTCCAGCGCCCCTCTTCCTGCCGACAGCGTCTATCTCATCGATGAATATGATGCACGGCTTGTTTCTCTTTGCCTGCTCAAACATATCCCTTACCCTCGACGCTCCCACTCCAACGTACAGCTCAACGAAATCCGAACCGCTTATAGAGAAAAACGGGACTCCGGCTTCTCCTGCTACCGCCTTCGCAAGCAGTGTCTTTCCGTTGCCGGGCGCGCCTACAAGCAGTATGCCTCTTGGGATCCTTGCTCCGAGCTTTGTATATTTAGTAGGATCCTTCAAAAAATCTACTATCTCTTCAAGCTCCGCCTTTTCCTCTACAGCTCCCGCAACATCCTTGAAGGTCACATTGGTCCTTCCGCTCTGAAGCTTTGCTCTGCTTTTCGTAAATCCGCCGCCGGTACCGCCGCGTTTTGCAAAACTGACCAGCAGTATAACTATTAAAATGCCCAAAAACAGCACATCTATTACACTCATGATCGAAAAGCGCTGCTGCCTTGACTCTATTTCAAGAACACCTCTGGTCATCTGGTCGGCAATATCGTCTCCGGCATCATCATAAAGCACCTCGACTGAGGGGATAGTTGCCTTGCACTCAGTTACCGAGCCTGATTCGCTCCTTATCTCAGCTGTTACAGAGGTATCGGACAATTCCATTTTTACAACCTGCTCGTTTTTTATTGAAGCTATAAGATCTGAATACAGGATCTCCGGCTGCCTGTTCGAGGAATTTGACATATACAAATATCCTATATATGCAACCGCGAGTACGATTATCCATATCCCGAACTCACGAAAAAATTTTCGCAAACGAACACCTCCTAAAATGCGTTGTAGAAAAAGCCTGCTATAGGCTTTTCAACTTAGATAATTGTATCATAAATTTCGTATTATTTCAATACGAAATCCGAATTTTTATCCCAAAGCTTTTAAATTTGAACCGATCATCACGGCGATAGCCCATTACCCACGCTATTTTGCCGTCTATCGTCAGTATCCCGACCGAATCTCTGTCATCCCTGGGGATCTTGGTATCTATCATAAAGTCCTTGAGCTTTTTAGTTCCATTCATCCCCGACGGGACAAAGCTGTCTCCCGGACGCCGACTGCGTATCTCAAGCTCTGCGCCGCCTATATCCTCTGCCAGCCTGCCGGGAATTGAAAAATATTCGCCGTCACCTTTTTTTTGATCTGCCCTCTCCGCATGGACGGTGAAGCCCAGCTCCGGTATATACAGCCCGCTGCCCAAGGAAAGCCTGTATGCAAACCCCTCCGCAGATCTCCGGCGCAAGGCTATCTTAAGCCTTCCGTATCCTACCGAGGCGGCCGCCGCTCTGTTTATGTCGGCTCTTGTTCCCGTTTTGTTCTCTGCCGCTATCTTTATCACAGATCTTATAACAGCCGAAGAAACATCAGCAGTGCCGCAGCACTCGTCTATCATCATCCGCACGATCCTGAGCTGCATTGCCGGATGGAGCGAGTTCAGCACAGCCGTCTCTATCGCGCCGTCCTTTACATGCTCTGCATAAAGCCCTTCAGCCTCACCGCGAATAAAATCCTCCTCGCAGCTTATCACCGCAGCGTTTTTGGTTACAGTCTCTGTAAATGCAGGATTGAATTCCTTTTCTATAAATGGTATCAGCCTGTGCCGTATCCTATTACGCGTATACAGCTCCTCAAAATTCGTCGCATCGGTCACGTACTCTATCGAATTTTCAGCACAATACCGCTCTATCTCATCTCTGGACACATCGAGCAGCGGCCGTATTATCCTGTCCCGCCTGTACGGGATCCCGCACAGCCCGGTCATACCGCTGCCGCGCATAAAATTCATAACTATCGTTTCCGCATTGTCGTTCCTATGATGCGCGGTAGCGGTACAGTCGATACCGTTCTCATTCATGAGACGCTCAAAATAATCATATCTGACAGCTCTTCCGGCCTGCTCCTCGCTCATCCCATGCTCTTTTGCGTAACCCTTGACATCCGCCCGGAGAGAAAATATCTCTATCCCCAAAGACGCAGCAAACCGTTTTGAAAAATCCTCGTCGCGGTCGGCATCGGCACCGCGCAGACAATGATTTACATGAGCCGCGCTGACCGTAAATCCGTATTTTACGGAGAGTCTTTTCAATACATGCGCAAGAGCAGCACTGTCGGCTCCGCCGCTCAGTCCTATAAGTATTGAGCCGCAGCCCGTCATACCATGCTCCAGCATCGTTTTTTCAACCTTTTCTATCATGACTCTTCCGCCCTGTATTCTATATTTCTGAATTTCGTATATTCTCCCTTGAAGCCGAGCTGAAATGTGTCGGTCTCACCGTTTCTGTTCTTTGCTATGATACATTCCGCAAGCTCCTTTTCCTCCGGATCCTTGCTGTAATAATAGTTTCGGAACAGGAACATTACCATATCCGCATCCTGCTCTATCGCACCGGACTCACGCAGATCCGACAATATAGGTCTCTTTCCCTTCTGCGACTCGCTCTCTCGCTTCAGCTGTGAAAGGGCTATCACGGGAATATCAAGCTCCTTCGCAAGCACCTTGAGCGATCTTGATATCTCAGATATCTCCTGCTGACGGCTCTCGCTCCTGCCGCTGCCCTGCATGAGCTGCAGGTAGTCGATAACGACCATTGCAAGATCCTTTGTCTGCTTTAGCCTCCTGCATTTTGCGCGTATCTGAGACACTGTGATCGATGCTGTATCATCTATATACATAGGCGATTTTGCAATAACGTCAGCAACATCGCATATCTTTTCCCAGTCCTCCATCTCCATCGTTCCGTTTCTGATACGGCCGTTGTTAACAAGCGCCTGAGAGCACAATATTCTGTTTACTATCTGTTCCTTAGGCATTTCGAGATTGAATATCGCGACAGTCTTACCCAGATTTATACTTACATATTCCGCTATATTTACAGCAAATGTCGATTTTCCCATTCCGGGACGCCCCGCAATGATTATAAGCTCACCGCCATGGAAGCCTCCCGTTCTCTTATTCAGCTCGTCAAAGCCTGTAGGGATACCGGTTATGCCTCCGGCATTCTCGGCATTTTTTGCAAGAGTGTCATAACTCGTCTGCAGGATATCGCTTATATGCACAAGATCGTTCTGCTCCCTTGATGACGATATGTCAAATATCATCTGCTCAGACCGCTCAAGCAGCCTTGCCAGCGAATCATTTTCATCATACGCCATCCTGGAGATCGAATTTGCTCCCTTGATAAGGTCGCGCAGCACCGCTTTCTCCTTGATTATATCCGCATAATATTTCACATGACGAGTCGTTGGCACGCCAGTGATCAGCTTCTTGAGATAATCCACTCCTCCTACGGCCTCAAGCTTATTATTGACCTTGAGCCTTTCGGCGACCGTTACAAAATCGATCGCCTTATTCTCATTGAAGAGCTGCATTACCGCTTCAAAAACATATTTATTATCCGAAAAATAAAAATCCTCCGGCATCAGCCGCTCCGCCGCATCACCAAAGCTTGAAGCATCCTTCAGAGCGCTGCCTATGACCGCCTGCTCCGCCTCCATATTAAAGGGAAGATCGCGTTCTTCGACAAACTGAGCGTTAAGCCGCTCTAACGGTATCCGATCTTCATCTGTCCGGTTTTCCCCGCCGTTCATTACTCCTTCATTCCTTCCCTTGTATATTCTTAAGCCGCAAAACGCCCCCGGATATCCCTTAAGCTCCGGGAGCGCCTAAGCAGTCACTGCTGTACCACATTCACCTTAAGTGTTCCATTTATTCCGGTATATATTTTTACTGTTACCTCTGTAACGCCCAGCACCTTTATTCCATCGGGCATAACAAACTTTTTCTTGTCAAGCTTGATATGATGCTGAGCAGTTAAAGCCTCCGATACATCCTTTGACGTTACTGAGCCGAACAGTTTGCCGTTATCGCCCGCCTTAGCCTTTATAACCACTTCGATCTCTTTCATCTTTTCCGCGATGCTCTTGGCCTCTTCTGTCTCTGTTTTGATCTTGTATTCCAACGATTCACGTTTTCCCTTCAGCACGTTTATATTCGATTTTGTAGCTTCCGTTGCAAGCCCCTTCGGCAAGAGGTAATTTCTTGCATAACCATCAGAAACTTTTACCATTTGCCCCTTCTTGCCCTGTCCTTTAACATCCTGTGTTAATATAACCTGCATATAAAACAACTCCTTTTGTATATTTTTCCGTTATTATTTACTCTCTGCGAAATAAGCTCTGACTGCTTCCTTCACAAGCCGTATCCCTTCATCAATACTTACGCCCTTGATCTGCGCCCCCGAGACTGTCATATGTCCGCCGCCTCCGAGCCGCTCCGTTATAAGCTGCACGTTTATGCTGCCCAAAGATCTCGCGCAGACTCCGGCTCCGTCGTTTATCGGATATACCACCATCGATGCCATGATATCATTCAGGTTAAGCATCTCATCCGCCGCCTGCGATGCTATGACACGCATATTCTTATGTGTCCTGCGGGTATATGCCACAGCTATGTTCCCGTCAAGAAGCTTCGCCGTTTCCACGATCTCAGCCTTCATGCTGTAATCCTCCAGAGAGGTGCTGAACATCTTTCTTACCTCTACTGTGTCAAGCCCAAGCTTTCTTAGATACGAAGCAGCCTCGAACGTACGCACACCGGTCTTTAATATGAAATTCTTTGTATCCATAAGTATGCCGGTATATAAACACTGTGCCTCCGCCTTTGTAAGCGCATTTCCAACGCTCATGTATTCCAGCAGCTCCGTCGCCATCTCACAGGTAGAAGAAGCGTAAGGCTCATGGTACACCAATGAGCACGGACTTATAAATTCAGTCGAACGCCTGTGGTGATCTATAAGTATTATCCTTGACACTCTTCCCACCAGCTTCGGGCACGGCAGCATAGACGGACGGTGCGTATCCAGAACCACCAGCAGAGAATCTGGAGTCACCTCCTCAAGCACCTCATTTTCATCAACAAACATCCCATGATATTCCTCGATATTTTTTAGTGCATTATACATCTTCTCGACCGCCGGTGAAACACGCTCGTGAACTATATACGGTGTCTTGCCAAACTCACGGACCGCCCTCTGCAGTCCAACAGCTGCCCCGAAGCAGTCGAAATCCGCGCCGCGGTGACCCATGAATATTACATTATCACTGTTCTTGATGTAATCCTCCAGTGCTATCGCCACTGCGCGTGCCTTGATCTTTGTGCTCCGCTCATATTCACGATTCTTTCCGCCGTAAAATCTGAACTGGTTATCGTCCTTTATGCAGACCTGATCTCCGCCTCTGCCAAGAGCCATGTCAAGCGCGTTTCTCGCTCCTATCTCGTTTGCTTCCAGCGTACCGCCTGTGCCTATACCTATACTTATAGAAAGCGGGAATTTTGCTACCGCCGCAGCCTCGCGGGCCTTTTCTACCACATCAAACTTCTGATCTATATACTTCTTCAGATACTGGTGCTCGAATATAACAAAAAACCTGTCACGGTCAGTTTTCTTTATTACCGCATTTCCAGATCTTGCCCATGCGTTCACCGCACTTCTTATTTTAGAGCATGCCGCCTCCATCACCTCGTCATCAAACTTCTGCGCAAAATCATCATAGTTATCTATATTGACAATGGCGATGTCGGCACGCTCGTTCTCATACGCTTCCTCAAGCTTCTTTTCCTTGGTTATATCGGTCAGATAAAAAAAGACCGAAAAATGCGCCCCTATCTCATTCGGCGCTATTTTATCCTTAAGCACAAACCATCTTACTGAGTACATATTTTCACCCTGCACCGTCACGATGCCCTTCCCCTTCTGGTTCTTGAGCACATCCGACCACTTGAGCTCAGGAATAACATCGTCAAGCATACCGTCTGACAATGCCCGGCTGTCGAATATAGATGAAAATTTATCGTTATACCAGCGTATGGTCCCGTCAATGCTGCATATGGTCATCGGCAGCGGTACACTCATGAGCGCGTTTTCTGATACCCCCATATCATCGCTCAGGATCTTCTGGAGATATTTGCTCATCTCTTTTTTGCGCACTGTACGGAGTATCAGTATATGGATAAATGCCGCTATACCTACCCCGCCCTGGACCGCCGCAATGATATATTCACGTCTAAGCAGCAGCAAGAGCGCGCATATAATAAGGACAGCAGCGGCTGTGACCGCGACAGTCATATGCTTACGCATAACATACGAATATGCTTTTTTCATAGTACCCTCCAATGCCGCTTATACGCGGCCGCAAACAGGCTCTGATCTTTTGTTCCTTTTCCGGATCATACCCGGTTTTTGATATACCTGCGGAGCTCCGACATATCGCGGAATTCCGATTCAAGCGCATGCCCGTTTTCCTCAGCGAGCGACAGAAGCTCAGATATCCTCGAATCCAGCGTGCTGTGAGTTATCCCAAGATGCTTAGCCAATATGTAATCCATTGCAACTATCGTTGATATCGAATTCTCAACAGCGTTGTAATCCGCGATCTCGTCATAGTCTGCAAGAGTACGGTACAAATTGGCTACTTCCGTCAGTACCTCGCTTTTTATCTGTTCAATAGCCTTAAGATTTGCGGCAATGTTCATAGTGAAAACCTCCTTGATCTTAACCGTTATCCGGCTATTACGGCTTTATTTGCATATCTGCGCATGAAGCCAATCTAATTCTAACACAGATTTCTGATGATGTCAATATTACGCACGCAATTTTTTCCGTTTTCAAAGGTTTCAAATGTTTTCAGCTAAACAAATTTATTGATCGATCTATTGCATTTTATCATCAGCCGTGTTATAATTAGCTTATAAAATTTTAATGAAAGTGGAGCGACAAATGAAACTGTTTCAAAACAAAAAGATCATGCTTATTCTGCGGCTTCTGCCGTTTATTGCCTGTATAGCTCTTATAACCGGGTATTACGCGGCCGGAAACGAGTTTTCCGCTGAAGCCATCCTTTCGTATACTCCCGATGAGCCGCTGCTTGCGGTGATCGTTATTCTCTTGCTTTACGCCATGAAAAGTCTTTCCGTCATCTTTCCTGTTATGGCTCTTTTCATTGCCTGCGGGACTATATTCGGGACTCTTCCAGCCCTTATCATCAATTTTACCGGTATGGCGGTATGCATGAGCGTATCTTATTGGTTCGGACGTTTTTCAGGTCAGGAATTCATAAAAAGTCTTTCATACAAGCACCCCAAGCTCGCGGCTGCGGTGCAGTGGCAGGAGGACAACGATGTTTTCCTATGCTTCTTTCTCAGAGCCGTTAATTCACTGCCGCTTGATATAGTGAGCATGTATTTCGGAGCTGTCAGGATGCCGTTTTTGAAATATATCTTTTCAGGACTTATAGGAGCTGCTCCCGGAATAGTCGCCGCAACAGTGCTCGGAAACAGCATAAGCGACCCGGCATCGCCGGCATTTATCTTCTCCGTGCTCCTCACTGTGCTTATAGCGGCCGCTTCCGCTGCCGCTTACTCTTTATACAAAAAAAAGCGTCACGCTTAAAGAAAGGATCGATAATCTATGCTGCCTGGCAGACAAAACAGAAATATAAAACGTATATCAAAATGGATCATAGGCATTGCAGCCGCCTGCATACTTATATACCTTGCGGCCAGTAATATAAGCGGGATACTTGCAGAGCTTTCCAGCTTCGCAGGCCTGTTCATGCCTTTAATAATCGGCGCCGTTATCGCATTGGTGATAAACGTTCCGATGCGCTCTATAGAAAAGCGCTTGTTTCCGAAAACAACCAGACCTAGACTCATCAGGTTCCGCCGCCCGCTGGCGATCATTTCGGCTGAGATACTTGTATTTGGTATTTTCGTCCTTGTCGCAGCGCTTGTTATCCCGGAGCTTGTAAAAGCTGTCGCCTTACTGTCCGGGAATCTGCTCAGCTTTGTAGACAGGCTGGCACAGCTCGAATCAACTATAGATTTTTCCAAGCTGCCGTTCGGAAACTATCTTTCCCAAATAGACATAGACTGGAACGAGATAAGGACAAGCATAGAACAGCTTGTAAGATCACAGGGAATGAATGCGTTCAACACCGCCCTGAACACAGCAGGCTCTGTCGCGGGCGGACTTCTAAACTTCGTTATCGGCTCCGTTTTTGCGATCTATGCTCTGTTCCACAAGGAAAAGCTCCAAAGCCAGGCAAAGCGTCTTATCAGCGCATGGCTGCCCTCTAAGGCTGCGCGTCAAATTTTTCACATATCCTCCGTATGCGGCGAGACCTTTCGTAATTTCATCGCGGCACAGACTACAGAGGCTCTTATACTTGGTTCCATGTGCGCGCTTGGCATGATGATACTTCGCCTCCCTTACGTTCCGATGATAAGCGCTTTAGTCGGAGTCACCGCACTCATACCAGTTATCGGCGCTTTCATAGGAACGATCGTAGGAGCATTTATGATGCTAACGGTGGATCCGATAAAAACAGTGATTTTTGTTGTTTTCCTGCTGATACTGCAGCAGATAGAGGGAAATCTGATCTATCCAAAGGTCGTGGGAGCATCCATAAGACTTCCTGCCATGTGGGTGCTTGCAGCTGTAACAGTCGGCGGCTCCGCCGGCGGTCCGTTCGGAATGCTTGTAGGCGTACCTACAGCCTCCGCACTTTATACTCTTATCAGAGAGGCGACTGAACATCGTGAACAGAAATTGGCTTCTGAGCCGGGCAGTGAAGCTCCTCCCGCCCCCGAGAGTACAGCAGATGCCGTAAAGCCCGAAGGATCCGGCTGACATCAAAATCTGTAATTAATAGTCTCCGTATCGGATACGTCCAAAAACATGCGTCCATATGAGATAAAAAATTAAAAATTAACTGTCGAATTTGGTAAACACGTATATTGAAATGGACTTGAAGTTATGTTATACTATAAACAAATAATAAACATTTTTTCGAAAGGAAGTAAAATTTTATGGGCGGTTTTTTCGGTACAGCTCTAAAGGGCGACTGTGTTTTTGATTTGTTTTTCGGAACCGATTATCATTCCCATCTTGGAACGCGCCGTGCCGGTATGGCGGTATACAGCAGTGAGCATGGATTTGATAAGGCGATACACAACATTGAAAACGCTCCCTTCAGAACAAAATTCACTCAGGAGTCAAATTCCATGCACGGCAGTCTCGGCATCGGATGCATTTCCGATTTCGAGGCTCAGCCGATACTGGTGCGTTCACATCACGGCACTTTCGCCATAACCACTGTCGGCAAGATCAATAATTCAGCCGAAATAGTGGATGAGATCATAAAAGAGCACACACATTTTTTTGAGATGCAGGGCGGGGACATAAACCAGACTGAGCTGGTAGCCGCGATCATAAACCGTAAGGAGAATTTTATCGATGGGATAAGATATGCTCAGGAGATAATAGACGGTTCAATGAGCATGATGATCCTTACTCCGAAGGGCATCTATCTGGTTCGCGACAAGCTTGGAAGGACGCCTATATGCATAGGAAAAAAAGACGAGGGCTTCTGCGCCAGCTTTGAAAGCTTCGCATATCTGAACCTCGGCTACAGCGAATACCGTGAGCTTGGCCCCGGAGAGATAGCTGTCATGACGCCGGAGGCTGTCCGTACTTTGGTTGCTCCCGGAAAGAATATGAAGATATGTACATTCCTTTGGGTATATTACGGATATCCCTCCTCTTCCTATGAAGGCATAAGCGTTGAAAAAATGCGCTATAACTGCGGCAAGCATCTTGCTGACCGCGACAAGCAGGAACGCGGCGATATAAAACCCGACATAGTTGCAGGCGTGCCGGATTCGGGCATAGCTCACGCTGTAGGATACTCAAATCGTTCGGGAATGACTTTTTCACGTCCGTTCGTTAAATACACTCCGACCTGGCCGCGCTCATTCATGCCCACCCACCAGAGCAAACGAGATCTTATAGCAAAGATGAAGCTGATACCGATACATGACCTTATAAAGGACAAAAAGCTTCTGCTTATAGACGATTCCATAGTGCGCGGGACACAGCTGCGCGAGACTACCGAGTTTCTCTATGAGAGCGGAGCTAAGGAGGTCCATATCAGGACCGGATGCCCGCCGCTGCTTTACGGATGCAAATATCTGAACTTTTCACGCTCTACATCTGAAATGGAGCTGATAACCAGACGTGTTATAAAAGAGCTTGAAGGCTGTGATCCGGACGAGGAAACGCTTCAGAAATACGCCGATCCGGAAACTAAGGAATACAAGACAATGGTTGATAAGATCTGCGAGAAGCTGCATTTCACTTCTCTTGCATATCACCGTCTCGATGACATGCTGGACTCAGTAGGTATAGATCCGGACAAGCTCTGTACCTATTGCTGGAACGGAAAGGAATGACCGTCCTTTCATCCAAGCGCAACATCAAGTATCATCATTATCACAAAACCCGCCGCAGCGCCTATCGTGCCTATATTCGAATGTTTTCCTGTCTGTGATTCAGGGATAAGCTCCTCAACCACCACATAAAACATAGCTCCGGCCGCAAACGGCATCAGGAACGGGATTATAGGCAGCATGAACTGCGAAAGCAGTATCGTTACGGCCGCGGCAGCCGGCTCTACCGCACCGGAAGCTGTTCCGTAAAGGAACGGCTTCAGCCTTGAGCTGCTGTTTCTGCGCATAGGCATTGAGATTATCGCTCCCTCAGGGAAATTCTGTATAGCTATGCCTACAGAAAGAGCAAAGGCAGCCGCAAGACTTATTGACGCATTTTCAGCCATCATTCCGGCAAACACTATACCTACCGCCATACCCTCAGGAATATTATGCAGCGTTACTGCGAAAAACAGCATCGTGTTCTTTCCCAGATTTGTTTTTACACCCTCCGGTGTGTCGCTTTCAAGATGCAGATGCGGTACAAAGGTATCGAGCAGCAGCAGAAATAATATGCCCGATATAAATCCGGCTGCCGCAGGTATCCAGCCTGTTCCGCCGGCTTCTATCGACATATCTATGCCGGGAATTATAAGCGACCATACAGACGCCGCCATCATAACGCCTGCCGCAAATCCGAGCAAAAGCTTTTCCAATCTGACGCTCATGTCATTTTTAAGCAAAAATACCATTGCCGCGCCGAGCGCTGTTCCGGCAAATGGTATCAAAAGTCCAATAAGGACAGAAGTATTCATGCGAGTTCCACTTCCCTTCAGTATTTATTTCCATGACCCAAAAAAATGATTTTATAAACATAGTAAAGGCTGCTGTAAATTGTGTTATCCGCCCATCATCTCACCGCTAAACAACAATGCGAAAGAGCATGAATAAGCACTGATTTACAACAGCCTGATTATTTTTATCACATACCGCTGTCTAAGACCAGAAGCTTGCTCACAAGCGAGGCCGCCTCGGCACGCGTCAAAAGATCGTTCGGTTTTATCGTATTGTCAGAATAACCGTTGATTATCCCCATTGCGGACAGCTTTCCCATGGACTGCTGCGCCCATAGCGGTATATCACCGCTGTCAGCATAGCTCATTACAGAATTTTCATCCCCGTCAACAGCTCTGCCCATTATCGTGAACGCCTCAGCGCGTGTTATACTGTCATCCGGTGCAAAGCTGTAGCCGTTTTGTCCGCTTCGGCCGGTTATATATCCGAGCGCTGACATCGCACGGACGTATTCAACTGCCCACGGCTGTATCTCCGCTGTATCGGTATAATCAAGACTGTAATCCGAAAAATCCGCCGTATTTATACCCAGTGCCTTGCACATTATAGCTGAGAACTGTATCCTTGTTATATTTTCATCGGGCTTGAATACTATAGCACCGTTCTCTTCAAAACCATTTATAATACCGGCATCCGCCATAGAGTCAACTACATCGTGCGCCCAGTGTCCCTGCATATCAGTAAACTTCTCCTGCTTGATGACTGTTATCGGTATAGCCTTAGTATAATCTCCCACGGTCACCGATATGACTCCGCCGCCGCTTCCGTTATCCTGTATTGAAACGACACCATCCTCGTCTACGGACGCTATGCCGCTGCCATCTGCCTCCCATCTGAACAGGCTGGGATATGCTTCAAGCCTTACGCCGTTTACATAAGCTGCCGCTTCAAGATCTATATTATACATACCGCCTTCATCTACCGTAAGCTGGTCGATCTCCTCACCGGTAGCCTCATTATAAACACGTATTTCCTCAGGCGTTTCATAAACCGCAAAATCAAAAGTCTTTGAATAGCCTTCACCTGTAACATTTATATAAGTCGTACCTGTACCCTTAAACGTGATATAACCGTTCTGATCGACCTCAGATGAGGCTCCGTTCTGGTTATCAGCCGTATAGGTAACACCCGTGAGCGACTCCATCTTGTAGTTTCCGGTGTCGTATACCGAGGTCGCCTCAAGCTGCAGCGATGTTCCTGCAAGATAATTTCGGTTCTCGTACTCGCGCCACTCTACATACCATGGTATACCCGTCTGCGGACGCATATCCCTGAGAAATAAATAATTTGCGCAGCTGCGCTGTACACCGTCCGAAGGACGGTTCGTTACCACGAACGATGTTGAGCCAGGGAATACGGCTCCTATAGCAGTCGATCCGCCTCCATCAAGGTTTATAGCATCAACGCAGCCCAGCTCCTGCATACGTCTGGCTACAGTCTGGATCTGCGCGCCGTAGCTGTAGCCGCTCTGACGTCCGTCAAGAGTATAAAACACCACAGTACCATCCGCTTTTATCCCGACAGCGGTACGCGGCGCGGCTCCTGCCTCAAAGCCGCTGCCCAGCTCTCCATTCTTGATCAGCCTGCCTCCTATGGAGGAAAGGGCGTACTCAGCTTCAGCCCAGTCATGAGTCGAACCATATGTGGAGCTCCGGAGCGTTAATGTATCTCCTGCTGCAAGAACGGCAAGCATATTATAGCATTCCTGATTTCCATCTACATCCATGACAAACACATATTTGCCGTCCGGTATAGCTATCTCACCGTCATATATGAACACCTCGTCAACGCCTAAAGTCATTTCTGAATTGACTGCCAGCTCACCCGAGACCGGTGTACAGATAACATACAAGGCGTTAAAGCTCGACCTTGTTGTGTCACCGTAATCATCTGTGAGCATATATACCCATGAAAGGCCGTCCTGAGGCCATTTATTGATGTACTGTATAGGGATAGTCACTCCGTTATGTTCAACGGATGTATCGATAGCAAGAGTGTCGATGAACGCTGTTCCGTCTGCCCTGAAGCCTATAGCATCCTGCTGCCCGCTCTCCTTTGAGTATATCTCACCATCGATTATAGTATACCCCATAGGTATTCCCGTTTTTGTGGAAAAATAATCTCCGTTTATGCCTATCAGCGGACGCAGATTGTTCTCCTCCATATACTCAGCGGCAGAGGTCAGCGTACGCTTGCCGTACACACTTTCTCCGTTAACAACAACAGGTACTGCATCAGTATTTGGCGTATATTCCACATAATTCTCTGTTTGATTTCCTACTGAATCTGAATAATACACCGTATGCTTATAGACGGCTCCTCCGCCCATATCAGTTTGCCACTGCTCACTGAGAGTTCCAAGCACCTCTGCAGACGCCGAAGCCGTAAATGTAAAACATAAGATCAGCGACAGCGCTACCCGACGCACCGCCGGCCCTCTAATTCCTTTAATTGTCATTATCTGATCATCTCTCCGTTTTTCTGAACACTTCGTTATTATTCAATACCGGTGACCTCGTAACCTGCGTCGGTCACTGCCTTACTAAGCATTTCGTCCGTTACTCCTGTACCCGCTTCTACGATAGCCTGACCGCCGTTATCGAGCGTTACCTCAGCGGTAACTCCGTCTATTGAATTCAACGCCTCGCTTACACGTCCGGTACAATGGCTGCACATCATACCATTGATCTTTATTGTTCTTTTCATAGTTTTATTCTCCTTTTCATTTATATTCTCTGAAATTTTTTCAATCGGACAAGCTCCGCCGCACATTTCATCAGTCCTGCGTTCCGCCTTATGCTTCTGTGCCTTGTCTGGATCAAACAGACGAAGCCGCAGCGCGTTCGATACAACAAACACAGATGAAAAGCTCATCGCCAAGGCGCCTATCATCGGATTGAGCTTTAACCCGAATGCCGGGAACAGCACTCCCGCAGCTATCGGTATACCACACACATTATAGAAAAATGCCCAAAACAGATTTTCCTTAATGTTCTTTATAACGGCACGGCTGAGCTTTATAGCTCTGGGAACATCCGCGATATCATTATGCATGAGGACTATGTCCGCCGATTCTATCGCTATGTCCGTTCCCGCGCCTATCGCTATACCTACATCAGCCCGCGTCAATGCCGGTGCATCGTTTATCCCGTCACCGACCATAGCCGCGCAGCTTCCCTGAGATCTTATCCTTCGGATATGCATATCCTTATCAGCCGGCATGACTCCGGCTATGACCTCGTTTATACCGGCACGCTTTGCAACAGCCCTTGCGGTCACCTCATTGTCGCCTGTTATCATTATAGCACGAATGTCCATGCTTTGCAACTCTTTTATTGCATCAGCACTATTTTCCTTAAGCTCATCAGCAACAGCGATGGTTCCTATGAGTCTCCCGCCGCGCGCAAAATACAGCTGTGTTTTTCCCTCTGACGCAAGCTTGCTGCTCTCTTGAAACTCGATCCTGTTATCGCGCATCAGCGCGGCATTCCCGGCAAGAACCTCCTCGCCGTTTATAAGTCCTTTAAGTCCGCGTCCCTCCAGCTGCGTAAAGCCTTCTATCTCCGGAAGCTCCATCCCGATACACCGTTCAGCTATCGCTGCTGAGAGCGGATGCTCTGACTTCGCTTCTATAGCGCCCGCTGCGGTCAGCAGCTCCTGCTCTGTTATGCCCTCAGGTATTATATCGGTAACCACCGGCTTTCCTACAGTTATTGTTCCTGTCTTATCGAATACTACCGTATCTACATTGTGCAAAGTCTCCAGAGCCTCCGCGGATTTTACCAATATCCCGTAATTTGCGCCGCGTCCTGTCCCTACCATGATTGCCGTAGGCGTTGCCAGACCCAGCGCACACGGACAAGATATAACAAGTACTGATATAGCCATATTCAGCGCGAAGCTAAATTCCGCTCCCGCTATCATCCAGACGATGAATGCTGCCGCAGCTATACCCATGACTATCGGAACAAAAACTCCTGCTATCTTATCGGCCAATCGCGCTATAGGCGCCTTGCTAGACGATGCTTCCTCAACAAGACTTATTATTTTTGCCAGTGTTGTGTCGCTGCCTGTGTGAGTTACCTCTATCTTCATATATCCGCTTTTTGACACCGTCGCGCCCGTAACGCTGTCTCCCACAGACTTTTCGACCGGTATGCTCTCCCCTGTTATAGCGCTTTCATCTATCGCTGCCGAGCCTTCGCGGATCACTCCATCCAAGGGGATCGCCGAACCGGCCTTGACAATTATTATTTCACCGGTACGTATCTCATCCACCTTGACAGTCATTTCCGAGCCGCCGCGCTCAACGACCGCAGTATCGGGCATGAGCTTGATAAGCTTTTCTATAGCCTCCGAAGTCCTTCCCTTTGCTCTCGACTCAAGATATTTCCCAAGAGTTATGAGAGTAAGTATCATCGCTGCCGATTCAAAATAAAGGTTCATCATCATTTCATGTACCTGCATATGATCCCCGGTACCGAGCGCATGCGCCATTATATATATAACAGCTATCCCGTATATTTCCGATGCCGCAGATCCTATTGCGATAAGCGAATCCATGTTCGGCGCGCGATGAAAAAGAGATCTGAATCCGTTTGTGAAATATTTAATATTAACGCCAATAATAGGAAGTGTAAGCAGAAACTGTGTAAACGCGAACGCTACCGAGTTTTCCGTCCTGTCAAAAACCGACAGGAACGGCAGTCCGAACATATGCCCCATTGATATATACATGAGCGGTAACAAAAACACCACTGACACGATGATACGCATCTTCATATTTTTTTGTTCACCATCGGCAGGCTTTGCCTCAGCTTTTTTTTCACCCTTGACGCTTGCACCGTAGCCGCCGCTCCTTACCGCGGCAATGATAGCCTCGATACTCGTTTTTGTTTCGTCATAATCCACCTTCATGGAATTCTGAAGCAGATTTACAGATACCATACGCACTCCATCGACTGCCCGAACGCTCTTTTCAACATGTGCGCTGCATGCTGCGCACGACATACCTGTAACATCAAAATTTTCAGTCATAAGGCCTTCAACTCCCCTCCGCAGGATACTGCGTCTTTAAAACTATACCAAAATTATATCACATTAAGCATAGCAAGTCAATATTAACTTGTGTCTTTTGTGAAAAAATCATACACAAGGCCTATGATAACTTATTCTAATTTGATCAATGATCGGGGAAATCCATATATTTTATATACTCATCTGTAAATTTTTCATTTTCTGCAAGCGCAAAATCATTCGAAATGCTTCTTATAAGCTCTGTACGCTCAAATCCGTCATCATTGTCAAGTATTTTTACACAGCCGCCGAGTGAGCTGTTCCCCACTGCTCTGTACCTGCCCATAAAGCGCTCCGGAAGCAATCCTATCCTGCATGCCTTTACTATATTCAGCCTCTGCCCGAAGCCTCCGGCAATATACACCGTTTTTATATCCGACTCGCTAACGCCGGATTCGGCGATCAAAAGCTCTATTCCGGCGCGTATGGCGCCTTTGGCTGTTTGTATCTCCCTCAGATCCTTTTGTGTAAAGTACACCTCATCGGTAAGCCTGAACACTCCGGAAAGCCTGTCCTCCATACGTCCGGTACTGTCGATGTATCCGTTTTTCAACAGCTCCGCCGTAAGCTCAACTACTCCCGTCCCGCACAGCCCGCAGGCTTTTTTACCGCCTATAGTCTTTATTCCGATTCTGCCGCTTTTATCTATATCAACGGCGCTTACCGCACCTTCTACCGAGCCTGTTCCGCAGGATAGCCTTCCTCCCTCAAATGCCGGTCCGGCAGCAGCAGAGGTACAAAGTATACCATTCTTATTCCCTATTGCCATTTCTCCGTTTGTACCCAGATCCACAAACAGGCATATATCGCTGCTCATGTCAAAGCCGCACATGTACAGACCGCTGACAATATCGCCGCCTACAAATGCTGATATCCCTCCTATAAGCTCAATATCTCCGCATATACATTTGTCAAGGTTCTGCGCCCGGAACGGATATGTACCGAGCGAGGTACAGTCATAGCCCATGAGCAGGCTTACCATAGTGGTATTAGCTGCTGCTATGATCCTTTCATTTTCTCCCTCAACTGCATTTATGCAGCTTTTCAGCTGATATTCCATGATCGACCTCAGCTCATCCCCTCTGCCGCGGTTGGCCGCTTCGATCCTTGAAAGCACATCAGCACCGAATCGGCGCTGACGGTTTATTTCAGAATGCGCCGCAGTTACACTCCCGTTTTCGAGCCTGACTGCCGCTATTGTCGTTGTTCCTATATCAAGACAAACACCGCAGGCCTTTTTTGCATCATAGCCAAAGTCGGATATGACCGCAAAGCCGCCTTTAAAGGGACTTGTTCTTCTCGGGCAATCCCTGTTTGAGCATTTTGAGCAGTCATGCTGTGCTCTGAAAACATCGGCGTCGTTTGTAAGCTCAAGTATATAACACATGCTCTTTACAGGCGACAGCATAAACCCCTCTGTTAATGTCACACCCTCCAGCGGCGCTTTTTTCAGTATCACCGCCTGCTCAGCAAGAGCGATATCCTCAGGCGCAGCCAGTCTTTTGCGAACACCGCGGTCAAGCTCCGCACATATGTATTTTACACGTTCTCCTGTAAGCTCATCCGCCTTGAAAAGCGCACAGTCTGCCGCGGTATTCACTATAAGCCCGCCTATTCCCTCTCCGCGTGAGAACAATTCTTCCGAAAGCGCGCTTATTTTTTCTCCCGCGCTCAATGTCACATATATTCGGTCATCCTCTATACATATGCTTCTTCTTATATCCAGTGCAGATCTGATACGCGCAAAAAGCGTATCAAATTCCTTTGATACGCTGTCATAAAGAGTCTCGCCGCTTCTGCATCCCATATTGCTCAGTATATCTATTTTATCAGGTATTACTGTCAGCCTTTCATTATATCGCTCTGTCACTGTTCCGATCCGTCCTTTATGAATTTTTCAGCCATATTCACCAATTCCGAAGCAACACTCTGCGGGGACACTATTTTTATCTGTCCCCCAAACATGAATACCCACGACAGGAACACAGGACTTACCGCGACTTGTACTGTGACATTGAAGCCTTCTCCGTCCTCCTGAGGCACCAGCTTTATATCCGTGCCGAATTTATCTATAACAGCATTTGTCATTTCCTTGTCACAGCAAAGCTCCACTGAAACTATATCTCCATTATACATGCCAAAAAATTTCTTTGAATATTCCGCTACATCGACATTGCTGAACGCCTTTCGCCCATCGCGTCTTATTTCCATCATCTCTATGGCCATCATTCGATCCACTCTGTAATGCTTTATCTGCTGTGTTTCAGATTCATAGGCTATCAAATAATAATTTTCATTATTCCATATGAGCATCCACGGGCTTACAGTATACTGCTCTCCATCGCGCCGAAACACCTTGCGCTTGTTCACATCCCAGTCGAAATATGTAAAGGCTATTTTTGAATTTTCCTGTATAGCCGCATGGATCCGATCCACATTATAATATATGCTTTCATTTGATGCCTTTATCCTGTTCGTTACAAACACCTGACTCTGCAGCACCTGAGCATTGTACACCGTTGTAAGGCTTTCAAGCTTTCTGATAAGCTCATTTGACTTCTTTTTTGTTATAAACCTTGATGCCTGCACCGCATCCACCAGCATCCTCAGCTCAGCTGTTTCAAATTCTCGGTTCGCAAGATAGTATCCAAACTGTTTTCGGTGTACCTGTATTATTTCATAGCCCAGCTCCTCCATGGCCTCAAAATCGCGGTATATACTTTTTCGCTCCGCTTTTATTCCCATTTCTCCTAGTTTTTCGATTATTTCCGCTATTGTTATCGTATGCTTTTCATCTGTATATTTTTTCATTATCTCTATAACATAATTCAGCTTTAGCTTTTGTTTATTGCTTCTCGGCATTTTTTCTCCCCCGCTTTCTTTCATCTCTTATTCTTGCCTTGATCCCGCGTACCCTCTCCTTGTCCGTGTTGCTTATCCTGTATGAATCGCGCATCTTCCCGGCGGTTATCACTATTACTTCATCATTTATCCTTCCGCTTTCGAGCAGATCGAATACCTTGTCGCTGTATTTTACGGCCGCGGTAGCAAAAAGCCACCCCTGCATCATACATACATAATAATTATCCGAATTTACTGCCGCAGCCAGCTCAAGCGCAAGATCGATATATTCGCCATCAAGATAAAAATCCATGAGTATCTTCAAACCGAAACGCACATGCCAGGGATCCTTGCTATTCAGGAATACACCTATATCCCCTGTCATTTCACGGCGGTATTTTTTTATACCGTTAAACTTTACGGTATCATTCACAGCCCAGCTGTTTATCCTGTCAGCAAATCGGTTCAAATCATCCAGCAGCTCCTCATATCCGCATTTCTTCGATGCCAGCACCAGCCCTTCGATTATCCTTTCTTCACTCGTATCGCCTCTGATACATCTCAGGAAGCTGTCACTATTGCCCTTTGCAATCTCTTTTGCTATCTTTCTTATTACTGGGATCCTTATCCCTATTATGCTTTCACTCATGCCCGGCACGAGCCTTGAATGAAAATCTCTATACTCCTCATCAGCAACGGAGTACAAATACCTTCTGAACTCCTCATAATCCTCATTTGTCCATATACCCCTGATCAATTCCATTTCTGCCGCCGCCTCCCAAACACACCGGTCCCATGACCGGAAAATATCTTTATCCAACTATCAATATGCTCATATATTTATTTTATCACATAAGCTAATTGAAGTCAAACAAAATAGCCGATATTTTTTGTTGACAATACAGTGGATATATTGTAAAATATACGTAAGGATATATATGTTATATAATAAAAGATCTTCGGAGGGAATTTTATGAAAAAGAAATCAACAGCACTTGTGCTTGCCGCTGCGGCAGCTGCGCTGATCTCAGCCTGCGGCGGGAACAATGAAGATAATAACGCCGAAGTGCCGTCAGTATCCTCCGCACCCGCTTTATCTGAGGAAACGAGCCTTATGGACTCTATGAGCCTGGAGGAAAAAGTAGGTCAGCTATTTATGGTAAGATGCGATTCCGAAAACATGGCTTCTATACTTGAGAAGCAGCCCGGCGGCATAGTTATGTTCGGAGTGGATTTTGAAGGACTGTCCGAGCAGGAGGTAAAGGATAAGATCGAGAGCTACAAGGCTTCCTGCCGCATTGAGCCGATCATTTCCGTAGACGAGGAAGGCGGCACAGTCGTGCGCGTAAGCTCTAATCCGGCTCTCGCTCCGGATAAATACGAAAGTCCACAGTATTACTATAATATAGGCGGCATTGAAGAAACTGCTGAAAACGCCGCAGAAAAGTCACAGCTTCTAAATTCACTGGGTATAACGATGAATCTTGCTCCGGTAGCGGATGTTTCAACCGACCCTGAGGATTTTATATATGACCGCTCTCTCGGTCAGGACGCTGAAACGACATCAGAATATGTTTCCGCCGTAGTATCGGCTATGAAAGCTAATGACATGATGTCATGTCTTAAGCACTTCCCCGGCTACGGCAGCAATGTTGACACGCATACCGGCATAGCGATTGACGACCGTTCTCTTGAGTCGTTCAGGAAATGCGATTTCCTTCCTTTCGAGGCAGGTATTGCCGCAGGCACGGACGCGGTCCTTGTCGCACATAATATAGTAAACAGCATTGATCCGACACAGCCGGCCTCAATCTCCGAGCCTGTGCATGAGATCTTACGCGAGGAGCTTGGCTTCAACGGTATCATCATTACTGACGATATGTCCATGGAGGCAATGGCGGAATACCAAACACCGTATCTCAAGGCAGTTCTTGCTGGCAATGATATGATGATCGTTACAAATTTTGAAGAGGCATACAACGAGGTTTTAAACGCAGTCTATGACGGCACAATACCTGAAAGCACCATAAATGAAGCAGCAGAAAAAGTGCTGTCTGCAAAGGGCGTCATCTGATTTCCTCTGCATAGATCTTTAATATACAGAAATAACCTGTATAACAAATCAGGAGGTACACCATGAAAAAGAATTCAGTAAAAGCAATTAAATGGCTGCTATTAGGGATAATATTTACTGTTTTTACATTCATTTGCTTTCTGACAGAAAAAGCATCAGGAGGCAGGTATCGTCTTACGGCTGGTAGCGGCTTGATATCCATTATCTGTTTCACCGCCGTCATTTGGTCTTTTATGGGCAAAATGAACAGCCAAAAAGGGAGCTTGATCATTGAGGATATTTTCACAATGAATTCAGGCGGATGCGTTGTGACAGGCACCGTACAAGGCGCTTTTTCAGTTGGCGAAAAAGTCGCTGTCACTGAGCAAAATACAGTTATATCGGAAGCAAAAATTCACGGAATAGAGATACACAGCCGTGCTGCTAAGGCGGCTGTAAACACTCCTGCCGCCCTGTATCTTAAGGAAATTGAACCCAATAAGCTGCATAGGAATGCTGTTGTCCGAAGCATAGACTGAAAAGAGGCATCACCGTTATGAACATTTATATTACTAAATTAGATCACCAACTGAGAAAAAATATATCAGAACGCAAATATACTGTCCGCGAATTGGAGCATATAAAAGAAAAATTGACAAAAGAGAGCAATACACGGCAGGAAGGCTTTAAGCGTGCTCTGCTGATCGTTCTCGGCATCACGGCCCTTATGCTGGTGATGATATATCTATCCTTTGGAAATTCACAAATCTTCTGGTTCACCCTTGCTGCGGTAACAATACTTGACCTTTTGATATTGACATTGTGCTGGTTCGCATGTATTGGATTTTTAAAGCTGCAGTTCAACAATACCGTAAAGAAAGCATATCCGGAGCATACGGACATTCTATTTTGATCCGGCCGGGCAACTAAAAAACGACTTTGCCTTTTGTGTCAAAGTCGTTTTTTCATTGTCTCACAATGCCGCTATGACTTTTACGCCATCAGCTCAGATTTTTTAGTTCGACTGCTTTTTCTCTACAGTCTTTATCGCGTCACGTTCCATTTTCAGAACGCTCTTTTCGTCCTGCGTTCCTATGTTTCCGGTCTCAATGAAAACATAGCTGTCCTTGATCTTAACGATCTTACCGCAGATCCCGCCGATCGTTACGACCTTGTCCCCGACCTTCATTGCATTGAGCATTTCCTTTGTTTCCTTATCACGCTTTCTCTGCGGTCTGATAAGCATAAAATAGAAAAGAACAATGATGATTATAAGCGGCGCAAAACTGATTATAGTGCCTAAGACTCCGCCTGCCGCTCCTGATGCCGGCGCAGCTGTTGCCGATGCATCAGCAGACGCCAATGCAGTAATTCCAAATAAATTCATATATTTGTCTTCCTTTCCGTTTCTTTGATATACAAACAATACAATTATACTACATATGAGAAAAAAAAGCAAGCTGTAACAATAATGTTCATATAAATTTTACAAAACGGATCAATGCATTTCTTTAACTGCCTCGGCCAATCTCAGCAGCTCACCGCCTTCAGCTACTTTCTTCCATCCCTCCCGTATATCATCAGCCGCGATCCTGCTTTTACTGCAGGACTCCGAAAATTCAAGGAGATGATAGCAGCCGTCAAGCGATAACAACGGCAGTATCATAGCATAGCGTTTATTATTTCTATACAGCTCACCCTTGGATATGTATGAATTTTTAAGAGTGCATAGAGCTGACTCCATATCTATATATGTGGAGAAAAAGAATATAAAACAGCCTTCTCTCTTCCTATCACTGCCCTTTCTTGGCATTCTTCCATGCGGCTGCTCATTGAACAGCGACCTGTATAACCGATCCGCTGCCATATCTGCGTCATGTCCGGAAGCTGACTTTCTTTCTCTGCGTCCAATTTGGCTGCTCCCCTTGATCTTCACGCTTGTAGCCTTGTTAAAATTCTCCTTCGATATTTTCCTGCTTGCGTGATTTATCTTGCTTATTGACAAATGCACTCCGTTTTCTGACGTAGCAGCCTCTACGACCACCTGACCTTCATACGGATCAAAGCCCGTTTCCTCCCTCACGGTCTCCATAAGCATAAATAAAAATCTATGCAGTTCCGCCGACCGCGGTTCAAATGATTCCGGGCTGAGATCGAATAATTCAAGATCACTTGTATTTAAGAAAACAATAACCTCTTCGTTTGATATTTTTTTTATTTTCAATCTAATCACTCCCTCGCCGTTTTGCCGCCTTACACAGCATTGCGGTTTCTAAAAGACTGGTACTTCTACCCTATATGTCTTATATCTATTATACTATAAAATAATCGTTTTGGCTATAGATATTATGAAAAAAATTTGAAAACATTATGGCATACTATTAATTTTATTGCACAATTCCCTTAATTGTGTATAGATCAGACCGGAAAAGGCAACAATAGGAACGAAAACAGGAAAAATAATATACTGCTGCAGCTTTGCATCGGTAAAAACAAATTTGAAAGGAAGAAGTTGTTATGGACCAGAAAAATCAAACAAAAAAACTGCCCGGCTTTTACATAGCACTTTGCTGCTGTGTAATCGCTATCGGTGTGGCAGGATTTTTTATGCAGAATATGGAGGAGTCGCAATCGACAAACGCGCTTACCTCAGTAGAAGAAACAGATCCTCCTGACTTTGTTTCATCAGCGCTGACTGAAACGGACGACACGCAGAATGAACTGCCCGTTGTTTCCTCTCCTCAGCCGGTATACAGCGAAGCTGCTGCCGCTGCCGGAACGGAAGGAGATATACAGACTCAGGACACTGCCGCAGAAACAAATACTGCGCAAGAGGAATACGTGCCAACCGACAGCTACGCTTACGATAATCCGGATCTTGAGCCTGCCTCTGTTGTTGTTCAGGCTGAGGAGTCCGGAATGCTGAACGATCCTGTTCCCGGCATGACAGTCCTTTACGGCTATTCTGGAAATACGCTTATGTATAACGAAATACTTGGCGACTGGCGCACACATGACGGTATAGACATTGAAGCCGACATTGGCTGCAGTGTGAGCGCCGCAGCTGACGGGACCGTAATATCCGTAAAAAAAGGAACCTATGGGAACACTGTGACCATAGACCATGGCAACGGGCTGAGCACAGTTTACGCGCAGCTTGGAGAAGTCAGCGTTGCCGAGGGTGACACAGTTGCTTCCGGTGATGTTATCGGCACTATAGGAGACAGCATCGGAGAAAACACCAGACAAGCTCATTTGCATTTCGAAGTGCGCCGTGACGGTAAGCCGGCAGATCCTGAAGAATTTTAAAGCTTCCAATGCAAATTCCTGTTTTTCTCCGCTGATCGCAAGCGGAAAACCGGACTTTGGGCAGGACATTAACAGTCTTGCCCCTGTCCGACTACATAATAGAGAAAATAATAACAGCTCCGCTGCGTAAATAAGACACATTTACCTGCGGAGCTGTTATCTGTAAGCTCAGATCACATCATTCATTATAATATCATCATAAGTCTCACGCTTTACGACTACCTTTGATTTTCCGTCCTTAACGGCAACCACTGCCGGACGCGGTATCCTGTTGTAGTTAGAAGCCATCGAATAGTTATATGCACCGGTAGCAAGAACTGCAAGTATATCTCCCGGCTCAGCCTTCTGGAGCAGAGCATCCTTAAGCAGCAGATCACCCGATTCGCAGCATTTTCCCGCTACTGTTACCCTGTCATCAGCAGGATCTCCGGCCTTGTTTGCCACAACGGCCGCATATTCCGACTGATACATTATATATCTCGGATTATCGCCCATACCGCCGTCAACACTTACATACTTACGAACATTCTCAATGTCCTTTATTCCGCCGACAGTATAGAGGGTTATACCGGCCGGAGCCACGATCGAGCGTCCCGGCTCCATAAGTATCGATGGGATCTCGATCCCTCTCTTCGCCGCTGTGTTCTTAACTACCTCAGAGACATGCTTTATATACTCATCATAAGGAACGGGATCGTCCTTTTCCGTGTATCTTATCCCGTATCCTCCGCCTAAATTCAGCTTCTTTATTGCAAGACCAAGCTTGTCCTTTAGGTCACCGGCAAAATTCATCATGACCTCAGCCGCTTCACAGAACGGCTCAACATCAAATATCTGTGAGCCTATATGACAGTGGAGTCCGTCCGGATTTACATTTGACATTTCATGAGCCTTCTTATATATATCAAATGCCTCTCCGTTCTCCAGCGCCACTCCGAATTTTGAATCGATCTGCCCTGTGCGTATAAAGCTGTGGGTATGCGCGTCCACACCAGGCTTTATTCTGAACATTATATTCTGCACGACACCGTGCTTTGCCGCTATAGAATCAAGCAGCTCAAGCTCGTATATGTTGTCAACTATTATATGACCGACTCCGTTCGTGACCGCCATTTCAAGCTCTTCAGCCGTCTTATTGTTGCCGTGGAAATAGACCTTGTCCATCGGGAAGCCCGCCTTCAAGGCAGTATAAAGCTCTCCGCCTGAAACAACGTCTGCCCCGAGTCCCTCCTCAGCTGCAAGCTTACATGTATAAACAGAACAAAACGCCTTGTTCGCATACAAAACAAGACCGTTGCCGTTATAATACTTGTCTATCGCTTCTTTATAAACACGGCAGTTTTTGCGGATCATATCCTCATCCATGACATAAAGAGGCGTACCGTATTTTTCCGCAAGCTCCACCGTATCATTTTTTCCTATTACAAGGTGATTTTTCTCATTTACAGATAAATTCTCTGAAACAAACACTTGTATCAATTCCTTTCCGCGGCATACTTTATCGCAGCGCAGCGCCGCTGCGCTGCGAACCGCATTATCACGCTGTATTGTTTTTTTTCTCATCCTCCAGCTCCGGGAACGAAAGCTGCTCTGTTAAGCTTTTCTTTTCTTTGCGTATTATGACCGGCTCTGCACCTTCAGAAATACACTCCGCTGTTACCGTTATTTTTTCAATATCCGGCTCCGATGGAGTCTCAAACATGATATCGGTCATGGCCTCCTCTATTATCGCGCGCAGTCCTCTTGCTCCGGTATTTCTCTCCATCGCCTTATCTGCTATGGCCTCCACCGCCTCAGGCGTGAATTCCAGCTCGACATCATCAAAGCCAAGCAATGCCTTATACTGCTTTACAAGCGCATTTTTAGGCTCTGTGAGTATCGTTATGAGCGTTTTGCGGTCAAGCTTGTCAAGAGTCGCAAACACCGGCAAACGTCCTATGAATTCCGGTATAAGCCCGAATTTCAAAAGATCCTGCGGCACTATCTGCTTTAGCAGATCTGATACATCCAGCTCTCTTTTGCTCTCTATCTTCGCACCGAAGCCAAGTGATTTCCTGTCTGTTCTCTCGCTTATTATCTTGTCTATCCCATCAAAGGCCCCGCCGCAGATGAACAGGATATTAGTAGTATCTATCTGTATCATCTCCTGATGCGGATGCTTTCTTCCTCCCTGAGGCGGAACTGACGCGACTGTTCCCTCGAGCATTTTCAAAAGCGCCTGCTGAACGCCCTCTCCGCTTACATCTCGTGTTATCGATGGATTTTCAGACTTTCGCGCGATCTTATCGATCTCGTCTATATAGATTATTCCGCGCTCAGCCGCTTCGATATCATAATCCGCGGCCTGGATGAGCTTTAAAAGGATATTCTCAACATCCTCTCCGACATATCCGGCCTCCGTAAGTGAAGTAGCATCAGCTATCGCAAACGGAACATTAAGGATCTTTGCAAGATTCTGTACAATAAATGTTTTGCCGCTTCCTGTAGGTCCTATCATTAGGATATTGCTCTTCTGCAGCTCAACATCATCGCTCTCGTCACCGTGCTCTATCCTCTTATAGTGATTATACACTGCGACCGAAAGTATCTTTTTGGCCTTTTCCTGACCTATCACATACTCGTCAAGGAACTCCTTGATCTCACGCGGTGTGGGCAGTTCTCCGCCGAACTCCGGCTCGTGTTTCGGTATGATCTCCCCGAACAGCTCCTTGCACTGCTCTACGCAGAAACTGCATATTTTTGCGTTCTGACCGCGCAGCAGCGGGCCTACTACCGTATCGGGACGTCCGCAGAATGAGCAAAACTGTTCTTTATTTTCAGCCATATTCTATTTCTCCGTTATTATTTTCTCTCAGTTGCCGAGATGATCACTTCATCTATGAGGCCGTAATCCTTTGCCTCTTCGGCCGTCATGAAATTATCACGCTCTGTATCCTCGCAAAGCTGCTCGTATGTTTTTCCCGTACGCTCAGCAAGGATCCGATTCATCTTCTCCTTAGTTTTTACAAGATGATCGGTATATATCTTTATATCCGTCGTCTGACCGCTCAGACCGCCGCCTGAGATAAGCGGCTGGTGGATCATTACCTCACTGTTCGGCAGAGCAAATCTCTTGCCCTTAGCTCCGGCCGCAAGCAGGAACGCGCCCATGGATGCAGCCATGCCTATACAGATCGTTGACACGTCGCATCTTATATAATTCATAGTGTCGTATATCGCCATTCCGGCCGTTATGGAGCCTCCCGGGCTGTTTATATAGAGCTGGATATCCTTATCAGGATCTTTAGCCTCAAGATATAACAGCTGCGCCACTATAAGCGCCGATGTCGTATCGTTAACATCCTCGCCGAGAAAAATTATCCTGTCCTCAAGAAGTCTTGAATAGATATCGTAGCTGCGCTCTCCTCTGTTGTTCTGTTCGATTACATAAGGCATCGTTGCCATTTAAAATCCCTCCTAACGGCATACCGCCGTATATTCTTTGCGCGCGGAGCTGTCCGCGGCGCATGACCCAATAATTACTATATGCCGGCAGCACGGCAGTGCGCACGTAGATCCGCCGCCCAGCCAGCCCCGGCATAATAATCTGCTGATTATTCAGCTATTGCATTATTAGAAAGCATTTCGATCGTTTTGGTAAGGACCATTTCCTTCTTTATGCCTTCCAGCTCGGCATCGGATATAAGTTCCTTCAGCTTTTCAAGCTCCATATTATACTTCTTAGCCATATCGACAAGATTGAGCTCAAGTTCCTCAGGACTTACTTCTATCCCTTCGGTCTTTGCTATAGCATCAAGAACAAGTCCTGCATCCACCTGCTTCTTTGCCTGCGGACGGTATGCTGCCTTCATATCGTCAAGAGTCTGCCCTGTGTACTGAAGATACATATCAAGATTCATTCCCTGATATGAAAGTCTTGTCGCAAAATCTCTTATCATGTTATCCACCTGCGCGTCGATCATCGCTTCAGGCACCTCAAACTCTGCATTTTCTACTGCCTTTTCAACAGCGGCATTCTGTGTCTCTGTCTCAGCCTTTTCCTTTGCCTTCTCCTCAAGCTTCTTTCTCACGTCCTCTTTGAGTTCTGCAAGCGTATCGAATTCGCTGACCTCGCTTGCGAAATCATCGTCAAGCTCCGGAAGCTCGCGTACCTTTATCTCGTTTACCTTTACCTTGAAGAGCGCATCCTTGCCCTTGAGGTTCTCCGCGTGATATTCCTCAGGGAACTTTACGTTTACATCCACAAGGTCATCAACATTTGCCCCGATAAGCTGGTCTTCAAAGCCGGGTATGAATGTATCAGAGCCTATCTCCAGCTCATAATTCTCACCCTTGCCTCCGTCGAATGCCTCACCGTCTACGAAGCCCTCGAAGTCTATGACCGCGATATCACCCTTCTCAACAGCTCTGTCATCAACACTTACCAGTCTTGCATTTCTGCTGCGCGTTGCCTCTATATCCTTGTCCACATCCTCATCAGATACATTATAGTCGATTTTCGGTACCTTTATACCCTTGTATTCACCTAATTTTACCTCAGGTCTTGTTGTTACAAGCGCTGTAAATACTACAGGCTCACCGTCCTTTATATCCTCAACATCAAACTCAGGACGTGCAACAACATCGAGTCCGCTCTCCTTAAGAGCTGCCTCATACGCATCTGGAAGGACGCTGTTGAGAGCGTCATCATAAAATACAGCCTTTGTATAATACTTTATAACTATCGACTTTGGAGCCTTGCCCTTTCTAAATCCCGGTATATTGAACTTGCTCCTGTTTTTCTTATAAACCGCGTCTATAGCCTTTTCAAAATCCTCAGCGCTCACTTCAAATGTAAGCTTACTTAAATTCTTCTCTACCTCTTCACATTTTACTGCCATGTGATAAAATCCTCCTTTAGTATACAGCCGCGGATGTCGCTATATAAAGCGCGACAGATATGTTATATCCGCGCATTTCAAAATCTGTTTAATTATATCATAGTATTAGATAAAAAGCAATGATTTTTTGAATTTTTTTATAATTTAATAAAAAATTCACAGAAAATCTAACAAGTCAGCTCTATATCTTATTCATCAATCTATAAAACAGCCTCAGCGCAAGAAAAAACAGGACGACCGAGCACAGAAATGTTATGCTCCGGTCATCCCGTCTTTGCTATTCAGGTCAATAAGTCTTTGCTTTGTCCCAGACCCAGCTCCTCCGCCAATCCCATTTCACAGTCACAGCCATAGAGCTTGTCAAGACTGAGCGCAATAGTGAGCGGTATTTTTACATACTCTCTTTCATAGTTTGACAGGCTGCGTCTCGATATCCCTATCCTCCGCGCCGCCTCCTGCTGTGTAATGCCCAGCTTCCCTCTCCTATACTTATATATACGACCTTCCACAGTATCACTCCGATCTTCCAAATAATATTAAGCTATAAATAAGTAATTACATATCACTGCCGAGTTTCGCAATTACATAAATACTCAGCTACCTCTCAGCTCCGGCTGTTATTCTGTCAACCGGCAATTCCTCAAGCACATTATAATAATCCACAAGATTTTTAAATGTCGTTCTGTACAGCTCCGCCATTTCGATAGTCTTATCAAGAGATATTTCCCGTTCTCCTCTTTCATATGAAGCTAAAGTACGTTTGGAAATATTCAATGACCTTGCTGCAGATTCTCTTGAAAAGCCTCGAAGCCGACGATGTATCTTAAACCGCCTTCCGATATACTTTAACAGATATTCACTGCTGCTCTCCATGCGTCTGCCCCTCCTTCCATTGATAGTTCCTGGTGATCACTAAATGTTGGTATCATGATCCATCCGGCATTGACCGGATCCACAAAAGGTTACCTTTTTATATTTATTTTATCACCTTGCTACACAATTTGCAAGGAAAATTATAGATTCAAACCAAAATTCGTCAATTTTTTTAATATAAAACTATAAAACATTTATGCACAGGGAGTTGAATATAGAATATCCTTATTCACAGAACACAGCCTATATAATGGATCGTAAGAAATTTTGATAATCAGTATTTATTTTATACCCATAAAAAGACTGCAAAAAACATCAAATTATAGGGGGGTGGCAAATTTTTAAACAAAAGCGACATATGCAATAAAAAAAGCGCGCGGTCTCCATTTTGACGACCGCACGCCGTTATATCAAAATACAAATTCAAATTCCAGATCACCTATCTGCACAAGCTGCCCTTCCCTTATGCCCATGCTTATAAGATCTTCTATAACACCTCTGTTTATAAGCGAGCGCTGGAAATACCCCAGACTTTCGTTATCGTCAAAGGTAACGCTGTTTCCGACAGCCTCGATCCAAGATCCGGTAATAATGAACTTATCATTTTCACGGTGGATCTCGTATCCCTTTCCTGACTTGTCCACATACCGCTCAGCCTCAATATCCACCTGAGGCTCAAAGACAACTATCGGAGGAAGCTTTTGCAGCTCCTCATAGGTTTTCATCATAAGCTCTCGAACATTTTTTCCTGTAGCTGCCGACACTGTCACGACCTCATGTCCGCGTTTTTTCATTTCCTCCACAAATCTGTTATATACATCCTCATCCTGTATGATATCAGCCTTGTTCGCCACCACTATCTGAGGTCTTTCCTCAAGCGACATATCATAAGCCGAAAGCTCGTTATTTATTATATCAAAATCCTCTATAGGATCTCTTCCCTCGATGCCTGAAACGTCCACTACATGCAGCAGAAGGCGTGTCCTCTCTATATGGCGCAGGAACTCGTGTCCCAGACCCACGCCCTCGCTTGCGCCCTCGATTATTCCCGGTATATCCGCCATAACAAAGCTTCTGCGGTCTCCAAGATCGACAACACCCAGATTTGGCGAAAGCGTTGTGAAGTGATAATTAGCTATCTTCGGCTGAGCCTTTGTAGTCATGGAAAGAAGCGTGGATTTTCCCACATTAGGGAAGCCCACGAGACCAACATCAGCCAGCAGCTTAAGCTCAAGAACGACCTCTCGCTCTTCTCCGCGCTGTCCGTTTTTCGCAAAATTCGGCGCCTGCCTTACCGCCGTTGCAAAATGCGAGTTGCCCCAGCCGCCGCTGCCGCCCTTTGCTATAACGACATCCTTATCAGGATCGGACATATCGGCTATTATGAGATTTGACTCAGCGTCACGAACAAGAGTTCCCTGCGGTACGTTTATAACTATATCCGCACCGTTTTTGCCCTTCCTTCTCTGCCCGGCGCCGTCCATGCCCGTTCCGGCCGCATATTTGCGCTTGTACCGGAAATCCATAAGCGTTGTTATGCTCGTATCAACATGAAAAATGACACTGCCGCCATCGCCGCCGTCGCCGCCGTCAGGACCGCCCGCCGGCACATATTTCTCACGCCGCCACGAAATAGCGCCGTTGCCGCCGTTGCCGGCCTTTATAAAAATCGTAGCCTTATCGGTAAACATGCAAACCGCCTCCTTTATGAATGCAATTACAAAACGCTGTCGCGTTTCGCAATTACCTAGTAAAATAAAAATCCCAAAACGCACATAAAACGTCTTGGGATCGGTGATCATGAATTAATCAGCATAGACGCTGCACTGTTTTCTGTCTCTGCCGAGTCTTTCAAACTTAACTTTACCGTCGATCAGAGCAAAGAGCGTGTCATCGCTGCCTCTGCCAACGTTATTTCCGGGATGAATTTTTGTTCCTCTCTGTCTGACAAGGATGTTTCCCGCAAGAACGAACTGACCGTCAGCTCTCTTAACGCCTAATCTCTTCGATTCACTGTCACGACCGTTTTTTGTACTGCCGACACCTTTTTTATGAGCCATGTGTTACACCTCCCGTGAGTATCTTCGCTAATATTTACAGATATGACCAGGTCTTTTTTCTCACGCATTGACAGCTGTGATCTCAACCTTTGTGAACGGCTGTCTGTGACCCTTCTTACGTCTGTAATTCTTCTTTCTCTTCATCTTGAAAACAACGACCTTTTTAGCCTTTCCGTTTCCGAGGACCTTAGCTGTAACAGCCGCACCCTCAACTGTCGGAGCGCCTACCTTAACATCGCTGCCGTCAACTGCCATAAGCACCTTATCAAAGGTTACCTCAGCGCCCTCCTCAGCGTTGAGCTTCTCAACTCTGATCACGTCGCCTTTCTCTACCTTGTACTGCTTACCGCCTGTCTCAATTACTGCGTACATTATCTGAATACACCTCCTCTTGATATAATGAGGACTCGCTAATTACGGTATGCGTATGCATTTAAAATAAACCGTTTCTATGCGGTCACTATGATAGTATAGCAGATATTTCATCATTTGTCAAGCCTATTTTTTTAGTTTTTTATTTTTTTCGTATTGCTGAGCTGTTATTCAGCTCCCGTATGCTGCCGTTATCCGATCATACTCAGCGCGGGTTATAGGTATAACGGTACCGTGCCTGAATATATCAGGCGTGCTGAAGCCTTCCTGCGGTCTGAAATCCGCGCTTCTCAAGCTGTCTGTGTAAAACGGCTTATAGCCCTCATGCGAAGCAAAATTATCCATATAGAGCATATATCCTCCGTCCTCCATCTCGCACAGCGCAGGTCCCTCATATCCGAACTCGTCCCTGAGCGAAAATTCTTCCTTTTCCCAGAACCTACCGTTCAGATCCATACTTGTCTCCAGAAAAACCTTTTTGCTGTCCTCATTTTTTGTGAACCTGTAATATACGCCGTCCTTGTATGCTATGGTAGTATCTATAACGGAATATTGACGCTCTATGTACAGCTCCGCCGGACTGAAGCTTTCAAAATCCTGTGTATAGGCTCTCCATATTCTCTGCTTTCTATAACCATCGGCAGCCGTTTTAGACGCCCAGAATACCATGTATTCATCTCTTGCGCGGTCATATACGGCCTCCGGCGCCCATGCGCAGCCGGCATTTCCGGCTGCCACAGCGATCATCTTCTGCTCTGTCCATGTAACAAGATCCTCCGACTTCCATACCGCGATACATCTTGAACCGCGCTTCTGGCAGTCGTCCCACATATCCTTCATGCCTCTGCGGCTGTATATGCTGAGATCTGTCGCTATGAGCGCAAATCCGCCGCCGCGAAGCCTTATTATATGCGGATCCCTGACTCCGCGCTCACCCTTCTCAGAGCGAAGCACAGCCATGCCTCCATTTATATTTTTCCATACAAGCCCGTCCTCGGACACCGCAAAATATATCTGCTCATCGTCCGGCGTGCTTTCAGTGCCTTTAAAATGCACAAACAAATATGCTCTGCTCATATACACTGCTCCTTTCTTGATACACATCAGTACATCAGCTCTATATAGCAGGACTCGATCTTTGCAGCCTCTGCGCGTGTCGCGTTCCCCTTTGGCTCAAGCCTGTCCTCGCTCCTGCCCCTTATTACCTCATTTGCAACGGCCCATTCCATAGCCTCGCGCGCCCAGTCCGATACCTCGCCACTGTCAGCAAACCCGTCAAGCGGCGCCCCAGAAGCTTCACCGCCCTCAAGCTGATACAGCCGGTACAGCATAACTACCAGCTGTTCACGCGTTATACTGTCCTCACCGCCGAATTCTCCCGGCGCATAGCCTACAGCTATCCCGCTTTCCTCAGCCCAGCTGAGAACTTCATCTGCCTCTTCGTTTTCATTCCCGCTGAAATCCGCATTCCCGGAATAATAATCATAGCCCTTTGCTATAAGCTCAAGGAAATCATTCCTTGTTATGTTCATATCAGGAGCAAACTCATCGCTGTCCGCGCCGTCGAATATATGCGATGTGAATAATACAAAAGGCTCATACCATGAATTGCTCCCAACATCGCTGTAGCCTATACCGTATAATTTCTTTACACCCTCAGCAGTCTCCGCTATAACGTTCTCGTCGAATATATCATCAAAGCCCGCCTTCTCAAGCGCCTCTCCGAACGGAACATATCCGCCGAGAGCTGAGATCTTCATATACTTATCCACCGCGGATGCCATATCCGTATCTGCCTCCAGAAGCAGACTCAGCGCCGCAGCGCCCGATACGGCATAAGAGATATAGTACATAGGCGCCTCAAAGCTGTGCGTCATGCTTGTCCACAGGCTCTGCGCCGTACGCTCATTATAGTCCAGATCGTAATATTTTTTCAACAGCTCGATCATTATTGAATTGATCGCATCGACCGTTATGCTTTCCGCATCATACACGCGCGTCTGCAGCTCATTGAACATGCATCCGTCCAGTATTGCGCCGACGCATTTCACAAGCCGCATATATCTTTCCTTTGACGCCCCGGAGCCGAAAAGCTCGCCGTAATAGCTTTCCGCAATAGATTCAAGCCCCTGCGAATGCACCTCGCAGGTATCCATGGAAAACGACCCGGTAAGCTCTATAGTGTCATCTGCCATTGCAGGATCATTCAGCAGTGCACTGAAATGCCCGAACTCATGTATTATGCTCCTTACCGCGTCAGCTGAATTGCGCTCGTATTCCGAACCGGGATTTACAAACATATACGGGACCTTAAGCTCCGGCAGCACGACAGTATAAGCGCCTGTCACCGGATTTTTTTCGCTTGAATACGAAACATTATACAGTCCGTTGTCAAGCATATAATCGAACGAGTCCTTCAGCTCGCCGTTTATTTCACCCATAACGCCGTCTATCCGCTCAAGCGCCCCGCTCTCGCTCATGGCGGACGGATCTCCGCGCACCACCATCGATGCGTTGAACATATCCTCGAATATACCGGAAAAATTCTCCGCTATCGCATTTGAAAATTCCTCCAGCTGTCCGCGCGTGTAATCGCGGCCGTAGACAGCTTCATGAGCGTAATCAGCATAGCTGTCGCAGCCATAGCTCTCGGCGATCTCATTTCTCACCTTTACAAGCTCTATGTAAATAGCGGCGCAGGCATCGCTGTCGCCGGCCGCTGCCGTATACTGGTTTACCAGCTCCTCTTCCCTTTCACTGAGCTCATAATAATTTTCAGGCGGCAGCGATCCTATGAGATCCTCCGCCTCCGTTTCACCGAACACATCAGAAAGCATATACGAGAATCTGCTGCCGCCCACGCGCCTTATCACCTCCGACAGCTTTTCAAACGCGCTGAGCATTGCAGAATACGCCTCCGACATGGTCTCCGCCGACTCCGCGCTGTAGCTGACATCGTTCTCTATTGACGAAAGGCGGTACGCCTCCAGAGCGCTCACATACTCATTGCAGCAGCGGCTCAGGGCCTCCGGTATCTCCATCCCGTAAAGCTTTCCGCCCAGCTTTTCATCCACGCAGTCTATATAATAATCAAGCTGGCTCGAGTCAAACGGCCGAAACACAAGCTCTCGCGGCGATATACTGCGCAGTCTTCTGCCGCTGTAATATTCTGCGTTCGCCGGTATACCGAGCTCTGCCAGCATCACGAACGCCGCAGCCGCGGCTATCATTCCTTTAAGCTTCATATTTTTCTCCAGTCAGCCATACAGACCGCGGCAGTGAGCTTTATACAATCCTCTATATCGCTTATAGCCGCCAGCTCCGAGGGCGAATGTATATATCTTACCGGAAGCGATATAGCCCCGGCTCTTACCCCGGCGCCTGTAAGCGCGATCGCGCCCGCATCGGTGCCTCCGTCAGCCATTATCTCACGCTGATATCTTATGCCCTCCCGCTCCGCGGTCTCAGTCAGTATCCTGATCACGTTGACATCACACATCACAGAACGGTCCATAAGCTTTACAGCTGCGCCCTCGCCGAGCCTTACATCCATAGGCGGGCAGGACGGCGTGTCTCCGGTATCAGTAACATCGATAGCCACCGCATAATCCGGCATTATCGAAAACGCTGCTGTTTTTGCGCCTCTCAGCCCTACCTCCTCCTGTGTACTAAACACAAAATAAAGATCATTTTCCGACTTTACCGCAGTTTCCATGGCTCTGAGCAGTATACAGCATCCGGCACGGTCATCAAGCGCCTTTGATATCACTATCTCATCATTGGAATAAAAGCTGCCGTCAAAAACAGCCATATCTCCTGTTTTTACCATTTTCTCCGCACTCGCCTTGTCCTTTGCGCCGATATCTATATACAGCTTTGAAAGCTGAGGCTTCTTGTTGAATTCCTCCTCTTCGGAGCCGATAACGCCTGCTGTTCCGTTCAGGAACCGCACCCTGCGCTTCGCCAGCTCGCGCGTAGACAATCCGCCGACAGCTCCGAACCTTATAAAGCCGTTCTCGTCCGCAAATGACGCTATTATCCCTATCTCATCCATATGCGCATCGAACATCAGCCTTGCGCCGTTTCCGGGCTTATGCGCTATCACGCTGCCCATCGCGTCCGTTCTGACCTCATAGCCCAGCTTCCCTGCCTCCCGGACCACTATATCCGAGACCTCTCCCTCACGGCCGGAGGGTGAATCAGCCTCGGTGAGCTGCTTCAGAAGCCTGATCGTTTTTGCTGATCTCATCTATTATCACATCGCTTTCCTTTATAACCGCGGCGCAAAGACCCGCCGCATTGTCCAAATCATATCTATTCATCATGCTTACAGGCGTATTCTTATATCTGCATGGTATCCCTATGCAGACAGCCGGACAGCCCTCCGCCGCAGTCTGGACCGCACCCGCCTCTGTAGAATACAGCGAGCAGACCTTTTCCTGTGCTGTCACATAGTAAGCCTCCGCAGTCCTTTTGACCATAGAGATAAGCTTCGCGCTGCCTATACTCGACTTGTCCATATATTCTATAACAGCTCCGCCGCCCAGCGCTGCTGAGCCTGTATGCCCGTTTTCTCCTATAAAGTCAGACGCGCTAAGCACATCGGCTATGACAGCCATATCCGGCTTGACCGCGTATGCCGCGCACGCCATCCCGCGTCCCGGAACACGGCACGGTATCTCACGCTGCGCCGAGAATACAAAATAGGTATCATACGCCGGAACGACCTCCATTGCCTTTATAAGACAAAGCACGCCAAAGCGTCCGAGCGCCTTCCCGCGCAGGATATTTCCATTTTCATAAAAGCCTGTATCAAACGTTATATAGTCGCCAAGCGCGACCTTTTTCTCCGCGCCCGACTTTTTCGTGCAGCCTATATCTATATACAGTGATGAAAGCTCGACCGCCGCCTCGCGTTCCTTCTTTGTCTGAAGATGGATCGCTTTCATCCCTATAACGCCCTTTACACCATTTCCTATGACCACACGCTTTGAGATCACCGTGCGCGGATCAATGCTTCCCACAGACTTGAACTTTATATATCCGCTGTCGGTGATCCCGCTGACGATAAATCCCGGCTCATCCATATTCGCGCCGAGAAGCACCTTCTTTTTATCCGATCGTCCGCGCCGGAACGCGATCAGGTTCCCGATCGTGTCGGTCCTTACGCTGTCACATTTATCCCTTATGATCTCCTCAAGATATCCGCGCACCGCGCCCTCACAGCCGGAAACGCCGCTCAGCTCGCTCAGCCTTTTCAAAGAGACAGCCATGATGTATCACTCCCCAATCCTTTTATGAATGACGCAAGCAGCTCTGCCACCGCTTTTACATCTCTGACGTCAAGAGTTTCAACAGAGGTATGCATATACTTGAGCGGTATGGACAGCAGCGCCGCAGGTATCCCGGCTCCGGCTACCTGTATCTCCCACACGTCTGTTCCGGTGTTCCCGCCGTCTACGTCCACGCAGTATTTTATACCGTTTGCGCGCGCCGTTTTTATCAGCCTGTCCGTAAGCCTCGGATGAAGGTTCGACCCCTTCGAGATCACCGCTCCAGCGCCTGTTTTAAACGCGTTCCTGTCGTTATCGGGCGTTATCCCATGCGTAACATCGACAGCGACCGCCATATCCGGCATCACGGCATAAGACGAGGTCTTGCCGCCGCGGCAGCCTACCTCCTCCTGCACCGCCGCTGAAAGATACACATCGCAGCAGAGCTTTTCGTTCCTGAGTCTTTTCATGACCGATATGAGCGCCGCAAGGCTCGCCCGGTCATCCATAGTCTTTGAGCTTATCTGGTGTTTTCCGAGCGCGCCGACAGACTGAGGCAAAGTTACAAAATCTCCCGTCTTTACAAGCTCCCGCACACGCTCCGCCTTGAGACCCGTGTCTATAACAAGCTCGCTTAGCTTATAGCTTTTTGAAGCGTCCGTAAGCTCGGCAGGCATAAATCCTATTATCCCCGGTATATCCTCAGCACCGTGCACGGTGACCTCCAGCGACGGCAGTATCCTCTCGTCAACGCCTCCCACATTTACAAATCTCAGCGCCCCGTTTTCACATACTGAGGACACCATAAGTCCTATCTCGTCTATATGCGCCTCTATCAGCACAGACGGCGCTCCCTTCAGCCCGCAGCCTCTGTAAGCTATAACGCTTCCGAGCGGGTCTATTCCTACACTGTCACAGTATGGGCTCAGGATCGCCGCTGTCTCTTCGCCCACGCGCGTCTCCCTTCCCGATATACCGCGCAGACTGCTGAGCTTTTCTATCAATTTACGCATTTTTTATACGCAGTCTCCTTTCGAGCGCGCATACCGCGGTTTTTCACACGCGCTCCGGTTATTTTATCAGGGCTGTTTACAGCTCATTTACCAGCTTTTTAAACAGATCTCCCCGTTCTTCAAAATTATTGAACATATCAAAGCTCGTTGAAGCGGGCGAAAGCAGGACCACATCACCGCTGACCGCTCTTGATCTTGCAGCCGAGACAGCTTCGGGATATGTCTGCGCCCTTACGACCTCGACCTCTCCTTCACGTCCTGCAGCCTTAAGAGCCTCCTCGATCTTATCGCTTGTCGCGCCGATGAGTATGAGCGTCTTTACATGATCAGCTATAGGCGCGCCAAGCTCATCGTACGGTATGCCCTTATCCTTTCCTCCGGCGATCATTATCACCTTCTCCGGGAACACCCTGAGCGTGTTTATGGTCCTGTTCGGGCTTGAGTCTATCGAGCTGTTATAATACCTTACTCCGTCCAGCTCGCGCACCAGTTCTATCCTGTGCTGCACTCCGCCGAAATTCTTCGCGACATACTCTATCGCCTCCTTACCGGCAAGCCCCCATACCGCCGCGACAGCAGCCATATAATTCTCCACATTATGCATGCCCGGTATCTTTATATCCTTTATATCCAGGACCTTCTCGCCCCCGCATATTATCATATCGCCGTCAAGATACACAGACGCCTTCATTTTTCTTGAGAACATCCTTACATCGACATGCGCGAGCGGCAGGAGCGCGGCGCAGTCGCTGTTGTCAGCATTCAGCACCAGCCTGTTTTCACGCTTCATATGCCTGAATATATTCGTTTTTGCCTCTATATATTCATTATAATCCTTATGCCAGTCCAAATGGTTCGGACTGAGGTTTGTTATTACACCTATCTCCGGTGAATACTTCATCGTATGGAGCTGAAATGACGACAGCTCAAGTATAGCATAATCATTTTCCGTCATTTTATCCACCTCGGGAAGCAGCGGCTTGCCGATATTTCCGCCGAGCCACGTTTTATAGCCTGCGCGGGTCATTATCTCATATATCAGCGTTGTCGTGGTAGTCTTTCCGTCCGAGCCGGTCACGGCTATTATATGCGAAGGACACAGCTCAAAAAATGTTTCCATCTCCGAGGTTATATGAGCGCCGCGCTCAGCCGCAGCCTTGAGCTGCGGGATATCGCAGCGTATGCCCGGCGTTTTATATATTATATCGTCCGTAAGTCCCTCCAGATAATCCTCGCCCAGCTTCAGCTTTACGCCCAGGCTCACGCACCTGTCATAATTATCGCCGAGCTTTTCCCTTTCGCGCCTGTCGCAGGCGGTGACATTCGCGCCCGCGGCGCACAGGTACTCGATAAGCGGCATATTTGATATGCCTATGCCTATCACCGTTATATTTTTTCCCTTTATGCTTTCTCTGAATAGTTCAGCCTTCGTCATTTTAAAAGCCATCTCCTTGATCTTAAGCTAAGCGGAGCACCGCTCCGCTTTTTCCGTATATATATTATTATAATAAAAAATTTGAAGTCTATTAGCAAACCTTACAGAGCAGACCCGATATTTACAGCTCTTTGAGGTAATAGCTCCAATCCTCCCGCGGTATTCCCATAAATTCAAGCGCATTTTCCGCAGACAAATTTCCATTTTTCATAATGTTTCGCACTGTTCGAAGATTCCCCTGCCTCATGCCTTCTTCTCTGCCTTCTTCTCTGCCTATTTCCATGCCTTCCGTATAGCCGGTATCTCTTGCGAAGCGCAGCGCTGTCGCTTTATCGTGCA
>CAJFVT010000102.1 GCA_904420525.1 uncultured Clostridia bacterium
AGGGCAGGATGTCTGTAAGCGTTGAGGACGCGTCATGGGTGGTAAAGGCGGGGCGGTTCAAAAAGAGACGCGAGCCGTTCCTTAAGGAGAATGAAAAGATAGTAGATATATCGATGTTCGGAAAAAACATAAGCGGGGGGCTTTAAATAAAACGATTTTTTTTCGGATAAATATTGACAAAGCGGTGTTATTGTGATAAAATCTATACAAATGTGAATATAAAGGCTGTGAAAAGACAAAGTAGACGGCAAGAGCGCCTTAAGAGAGCGCCGGTTATTGAGCTGAGAGCCGGAGCGGAATGCGTGCCGCCGAAATTTCATCTTGGAGCTGCGCGGGTCAAATCGAAAGAGAGTAGCCTGCGACGGGCAGCGCCGTTATACGCTTTATCGAGTGCCGGCATATGTGCCGGAATATGGGTGGTACCGCGGAGATAACAAGGCTTCGTCCCGTTAAGGGACGGAGCTTTTTTTGCTTGGTGACCTCTAAGAAAAAATTTGAAAGGAAGATTGATAATGAAGGAAAAGCTTGAACAGATCAAAAGCGCCGTTGAGGCAGAGCTGAAAAATGCCGCCGATATGGACGCGCTCGAAGGTATCCGTATAAAATATATGGGTAAAAAGGGCGAGCTTACAGCCGTATTGAAGGGCATGGGCAAGCTCTCGAAGGAGGAGCGCCCGGTAATAGGCGCGCTTGCGAACGAGATAAGGCAGAAACTCGAAAGAGAGATCGAGGAGAAAAAGGCGGCGCTGCAGGCGGAGCTGGAGAAAAAACGCCTTGCAGAGGAGACGATCGATGTCACGATGCCAGGCAGACGCAGCCAGGAGGGAAAGCTGCATCCGCTCACGCAGGTGATGGACGAGATAAAGCGCATATTCATGGGCATGGGCTTTTCTATAGCGGACGGTCCTGAGGTCGAATACGATTACTATAACTTTGAGGCGCTCAATATCCCGAAAAATCATCCCGCCCGCGACACGCAGGATACATTCTATATAGAGGACAATATAGTTCTGAGAACGCAGACCTCGCCGATGCAGATACGCGTCATGGAAAAGACAAAGCCGCCGATAAGGATAATCGCGCCGGGCAAGGTCTACAGGAGCGACACGGTCGACGCCACACATTCGCCCGTGTTCCATCAGATCGAGGGGCTTGTGGTGGACAAGGACGTAACCATGGCCGATCTAAAGGGGACGCTTGAGCTGTTTGTTAAATCGCTCTACGGCGAGGACACGCGCGCAAGGTTCAGACCGCATCATTTCCCGTTCACGGAGCCGTCGGCGGAAATGGATATAAGCTGCTGGAGCTGCGGCGGAAAGGGCTGCAGCGTCTGCAAGGGCGAGGGCTGGATAGAGGTGCTCGGCTGCGGCATGGTGCATCCTAAGGTCCTCGAAAACTGCGGCATCGACCCGGAGGTGTATTCGGGCTTCGCGTTCGGTATAGGTCTTGAGAGGATAGCAATGGGAAAATATGACATAAACGACCTGAGACTGTTCTTTGAGAACGACCTCAGATTTTTGAAGCAGTTCTGATGGAACGCATAATGATAATCGGCTTCAGCGGCTGCGGAAAATCAACTCTCGCAAGGCGGCTGGGAAACATACTCGGCATAGAGCCGACGCATATGGACGCCCTGCACTGGCTTCCGGGCTGGAAGGAGAGCACGGACAAGCATAAGACAGACCTGTTAAGACCTGTGCTTGAACGGGGCAGATGGATTATTGAAGGCTCGTACCGCCGTATATTGTGGAAGGAGCGAGTGGAAGGAGCCGATACTGTCATATTCCTTGACTACAACCGTTTCCTCTGCCTGTACCATGTTATAAAGCGCAGGATAGAGTATTCCGGAAGGACCCGGCCCGATATGGGCGAGGGCTGCCCGGAAAAGCTTGACGCTGAATTTATAAAATGGGTGCTTATAGACGGCAGGAGGAAGAGGAAGAAGATGCTCGGAGAGCTGAACACGCTTCGGGCTGACACGGATAAGAGGATATATATCTTCCGCGGAATGCGGGAGACCGAAAATTTTGTCAAAGAGATCGAAAGGAAAGAACGGACATGAAATTACCTATGAGCTGGCTTTCGGATTATACCGATATAGAGGGTGTAACGCCGAAGGAATACGCGGATAAACTTACAATGAGCGGATCGAAGGTCGAGGGAGTGGAAAACCTCGGCGCGGATATAGATAAGGTCGTAGTGGGAAAGGTCATCACCTGCGAGATGCATCCTGACAGCGACCATCTCCATGTCTGCACGGTGGACGTTGGGGAGGCTGAGCCGCTGCAGATAGTCTGCGGCGCGCCGAACGTGGCGGCGGGACAGAAGGTGCCTGTGGCGCTCAGCGGCGCCGTGCTGCCCGGAGGCGTAAAGATAAAAAAGGGCAAGCTCCGCGGAGTCGTATCGAACGGTATGATATGCTCGCATGAGGAGCTTGGCATAGACGCATCGCGCCTTGGCTATGAGCCGGAATACGGGATACTCGTGCTGCCGGAGGACGCGGAGCCTGGCAGTGATGTTAAGGAGCTTTTCGGACTGAACGAAAACGTTGTGGAATTCGAGATAACCTCGAACAGACCAGACTGCTTCTCGATAATAGGTCTTGCTCGCGAGACCGCGGCGACCTTCAGAAAGCCGTTCAGGCTGCCGGAGGTGAGCATAAACGAGACCGGCGGTGACATAAACGATATGATCTCTGTCGAGATACTCGACAAGGACAAGTGCAAGAGATACAATGCGCGCGTTGTGAAGAATGTAAAGATAGGACCTTCGCCGAAGTGGATGCGCGAGAGGCTTGAGGCCTGCGGTGTTCGCGCTATAAACAATATAGTTGACATAACAAACTATGTTCTGCTCGAATACGGTCAGCCGATGCACGCGTTCGATATACGCGATATAGCCGGAGGCAGGATAACGATCCGCCGCGCGGCTGACGGCGAGGAGATAAAAACGCTTGACGGACAGGACAGAAAGCTCATAAACGATGATCTCGTCATAGCGGATGAAAGCGGAGCGATAGCCATAGCCGGAGTTATGGGCGGCTTCAATTCTGAGATCAAGCCGGACACGACAACAGTAGTGTTTGAGTCGGCGATGTTCGAGCCGTCGACTGTAAGGCTTACAGCGCAGAGGGTAGGACTCAGGACGGAGGCTTCGTCAAGATACGAAAAGGGGCTCGATTATCACAATACTGTTCCGGCGATCGAGCGCGCATGCCAGCTCGTTGAGCTGCTCGGCTGCGGCGAGAATATCAGCGGCATGATAGACGCTATGGGCAATGTTGAGGGCGAAACAACGATCGCGTTCAGACCGGAAAGGATCAACGCATTCCTCGGAACTGATGTGCCGGTGGATGAGATGGTAAGGATACTGACGGCTCTAGAGGTCAAGACCGACACTGACAGCATGATCCTAACTCCGCCGTCATTCAGACCGGATCTTCAGGCTGAGGCGGATATCGCTGAGGAAATAGCGCGCTTCTACGGCTATGACGTTATCCCGACCTCGCTCCTGCGCGGAGAGACGACGGTAGGTGCGAAAACGCCGGCGCAGCTGATGGCAGACACCTTGAATGAGGTGCTGACCGCGCAGGGCATGTATGAGATATACACCTATACATTCCAAAGCCCGGCCATGCTCGACAAGCTGAGGATACCGGAAAATTCGGAGCTGAGGAACTATGTAAGGATAGCAAATCCGCTCGGCGAGGACACATCGATGATGCGTACAACTATAGCCGGGAGCATGCTTGAGATACTCTCAAGGAACTACAACTACAGAAACAAGACGGCAAAGCTGTTTGAGCTTGGCAAGACCTACCGCCCCAACGGCGCGGGAGAGCTGCCGGACGAGCCGCAGACGCTTATGCTCGGAATGTACGGCGGAGTTGACTTTTATGATATCAAGGGCGTGTGCGAGGCGGTATTTGAAAAGCTGCATATAAAGGATGCGGAATTCGAGCCGGCTTCGGACAGTCCCGTTTATCATCCGGGCAGGACGGCAAGGATAATAATAAACGGCAAAGCCGCCGGAATAATAGGCGAGGTGCATCCGGCAGTGCTGCGCAATTTCGAGATAGGAACGCGGGCGTATATGGGCGAGCTGGATTTCAGCGCGCTGTTTGAGGCGGCAGACCATAACGTCAAGTATGTGCCGCTCACGAGGTTCCCGGCTGTTACCCGCGACTTCTCGATACTGACCGATAAGTCCACTCCTGTAGCGCAGATCGAAAAGGTCATGAAGAAGGCCGGTGGAAAGCTGCTGACGCATCTGGAGCTTTCGGACGTGTATACGGGCGAGCAGATACCGGAGGGTAAAAAGAGCGTTATGTACAAGGCTGAATTCAAGGCGCCTGACAGGAGCCTCACAGGCGAGGAGGCTGATAACCTGCACAGCAGGATAGTAAAGGCGCTCGGAGCGCAGCTCGGAGCGGAGCTGAGATAAGATGGAAGCTTACGGTGATTTCGCGTATATATACGACCGTCTCATGAGGGGCGATATAAATTATGACGCGTGGTGCGACTATATAGAGAGCCTCATGGCGCTGCACGGCTGCGAGCCGGACAGCGTCTGTGAGCTTGCCTGCGGCACAGGCAGCATAACGTCACGGCTGGAGGCGCGCGGCTATAATATGACAGGCGTGGATGTGAGCATGGATATGATAAACGTGGCGCGCATAAAAACAAAGCGCGCGGAATTGATATGTGAAAACATGGCGAGATTTGAGCCGGGGCGGGATTTTGACGCGTATATATGCATGATAGACGGCATAAATTACGTTATAGCGCCGAAGCTGGCGCTCCGCACCTTTGAGAATGTGAGAAGACATCTTAAAAAGGGCGGCGTTTTCATATTCGATATAAGCACGCGGCATAAGCTGCGCGATATAATAGGAAATGAAACGTTCATCCATTCCGAGTATGACGTGTTCTATTCCTGGCAGAACATGTATATAGAGAAGTATGATATATCGGATATGCTGCTGAATTTCTTTGTACGGCGCGGCGAAGGCTATGAGAGGTTCGAGGAAAGGCACCTGCAGCGCGGCTATTCGGAGCGCGGGCTGAGATATCTGCTGGGCCGCGCGGGGTTCGAAAATATCGACACCTACGGCGAGCTTTCGTTCAAGGCGCCGGAGAAAGACTGCGAAAGAATGGTTTTTGTGTGCAGCTGAGGCTATTATGCACAATAAACGACTTATATATAAAGTAAATTTTGTATCGCAAAATGAAAAAAACACTTGAATTTGTGCGGCGGCTGTGATATAATGGTTTGGTATTACGGATAGTCCTCTGCCTTGGTCGGCACGAATATCCCAGAATTTAAAGGAGGATTTGATCATGAACACTAAAGAAATTCTTGATTCGATCACAAAAGACCAGATAAGAAACGACCTTCCGGAGATCAAGGTCGGCGATACCGTAAAGGTATATCAGAGGATCGTTGAGGGCTCAAGAACGAGAACTCAGATGTTTGAAGGAACGATCATCAAGATCCAGGGCGGCGGCATCGGCAAGACCTTCACAGCAAGACGTATCTCATACGGCGTAGGCGTGGAGAAGACATGGCCGATAAATTCACCGAATGTCGAAAGGATAGAGGTAGTAAGACACGGTAAGGTTCGCCGTGCTAAGCTGTTCTATCTCCGTGACAGAGTCGGTAAGGCTGCTAAGGTTAAGGAAAAGATCTGACAAAGGCTTTGTCAGTACAGATGCGCCGCGTCAGCGCGGCTGTGCGGCGGCGCATGTGTTTTTTTCTTCAACAGTCCCGTAGAGCGACACATTATCGGATAATATAGCTATTACGGGAGCAGAGATGCTCCTATTTATTTATGGGACAGCATTCTGATACGGCGGATATTGAAAGCGGAGGTGTAGGAAAATGGAAGACAACAACAGGGAAGACTTCGAAAGAGCCGGCGGTCTCGGCGATGAGAACGGGACCGGGATAAAAGAGGAAATAATAGATGTGCCGAAGAGCGGCAAAAAGAAAAAAAGCGCGCTGCGCGAGATCTTTGAATGGATATATTCGATAGCGATAGCGATCGTTATAGCATTTGTTATAAAGCAGGTATTTTTTGACGTGGTAAAGGTCGATGGGCTGAGCATGTATCCCACGCTTGACAACGGCGACAGGCTTATCGTTACCAAGCTGGGCTACGAGCCTAAGCAGGGCGATATAGTGATACTTGACAGCACATATCACAAACGCGAGATGTATTATGACAGGATAGCCGAGAGCGAGGGCAAGGAGGAGCTTAACTGGTTCGATAAGCTGAGGCTCAGCTTCAGTCTGCCTGAGGATGTTAAGAAGGTATATTTTGTAAAAAGAGTCATAGCTACAGAGGGGCAGACTGTCGATCTGCGCGACGGCAAGGTATACGTTGACGGCGAGCTGCTCGACGAGCCGTATTACAGCGGAGAGACATATTCGATCGACTCTACCGTGCATTATCCGGTAACGGTCGAGGAGGGCTGTATATTCGTCATGGGCGATAACAGAGGTCACTCGCTGGACAGCCGTTCATCGCAGCTCGGACAGGTGCAGGACGAGGCTGTTCTCGGCAAATCGCAGCTGAGGATATTCCCGTTTGACTCTATAGGAAAAACGGAATAAACAACGGCAATGGCGCAGAGCGTGACAGGCAGAGAGAGCACTCGGAATGTCACGCTTTTTTTTGCAGGCCGGAGGATTTTCAGTAAAGGAGAAGGCATATATGCAGAACACGCTGCAGTGGTATCCGGGACATATGGCAAAAACACGCCGTCTTATCGAGGATAACCTGAAAATGATAGATGTTGTCGTGGAGATACTCGATGCGCGGATACCGTTTTCGGGGCGCAATCCGAGCTTTGACGATATCATAAAGAACAAGCCGAGACTGCTTGTGATGAACAAGGCGGATCTGGCTGATCCCTTAAAAACGAATAAATGGATAGAATGGTACGGGAAGCGCGGACTTAAGGTGATACCTATAAGCTGCGCAACAGGGCAGGGAATAGGCAAGGTGCTTTCCGAGGCGAGGGGGACGGTGCGCGAAAAGATAGAACGCGACGCTGAAAAGGGCAGGACCAGGACATTAAAGCTCATGATGGTAGGCATACCGAACGTCGGGAAATCCAGTCTTATAAACAGGCTCATAGGCAGGGCGAGCACAAAGACCGGCGACCGCCCTGGCGTTACGCGCGGAAAGCAGTGGCTCAGGATAAAGGGCGATGCGGAGCTTTTGGACACGCCGGGCATACTTCCGCCGAAATTTGAGGATCAGGCCTCTGCAATGCGTCTTGCGTACACCGGAGCGATAAAGGACGAGATAATAAACCGCGAGCTGCTCGCGTACTCGCTCTGCGAATATCTGAGGGATGAGTACAGCGCGGAGCTTCGCGAAAGATATAAGCTCAAGGAGGATATATCGGAGCTTAAGGGCTACGAGCTGCTTGAGCTCATCGGCAGGCGGCGGGGCTTCGTTATAAGCGGCGGCGAGGTGGATATGGAACGCGCCGCGAATATGGTCCTTGACGAGCTGCGCGGCTGCAGGATAGGCAGGATAACGCTGGAGCTGCCTGAGGACATTTCCGGAACAGAGCCGGAAGCATAACAGAAACATTACAGGAGGGATATATGCGATGGTATTTTCAAGCTTGACATTTCTCTGTATATTTTTGCCTGCGGTGCTGCTGCTTTATAATATTTCGCGCAGCACTACATACCGAAATGTCGTCATAACCGTTTCATCGCTCGTGTTTTACGCCTGGGGCGACCCGACGTTCTTGCTGCTGCTTATCGCGGCATCGTTTGTGAATTATGTGCTTGCGATGATAATGGACAGGTATTACGGGCTGTGGCAGTCAAAGATGATCCTTGCCATTGCGGTCGTTCTTGACGCCGCTCTGCTGGGAGTGTTCAAATATACAGCTTTTTTCATGGGTTCGCTCAATTCGGCGCTGGGGCTTTCGCTCAGTATCCCGGGCATGGCTCTGCCGCTGGGCATATCGTTCTATACTTTCCAGATAATATCATACATGGCGGACGTGTACCGCGGCGAGGCAAGGGCGCAGAGATCTTATCTGAAATTTCTCACATTCATATCCATGTTTCCGAAGATCACATCGGGACCTATCGCAAGATATCCGCAGCTGGAGCGCAGTCTTTCAAAGCGTCAGGTGCGTCCGGTAGATTTTGCGGACGGAGCTAAGCGGTTCATTCTCGGTCTGGGGAAAAAGGTCATGCTGGCCGACTGCGCCGGAGAGGCGGCCTCGCTGCTGCTCGGAACGGCCTCGCACGCTACCACAGGCTCGGCATGGCTTGGGATAATATTCTATACCTTCCAGCTGTACTTTGATTTTTCGGGCTATTCCGATATGGCTATAGGAATAGGTAAAATGCTCGGCTTCAATCTGCCTGAAAACTTCAATTATCCGTATATCTCAAGATCGGTGACTGATTTCTGGCGCAGATGGCATATCTCGCTGAGCAGCTTTTTCAGGGATTATGTATATATACCGCTCGGCGGGAACAGGAGGCTGCAGATAAGGAACATAATGGTCGTATGGCTGCTTACCGGTCTGTGGCACGGCGCTTCATGGAACTTCGTTATATGGGGACTTTACTACGGAGTGCTGCTCATGATAGAAAAGACATTTTTCAAGTGGTGGTCAAAGATCCCGGTGCTGTCGAATATAACAACGCTGTTTGTGGTCGTTATCGGCTGGACTATTTTCTATTTCACGGATCTTTCCCAGCTCGGCACATTTTTCGGTTATCTGTTCGGTCAGGGGTGTCAGCTCTTTGACCTGACGACTGTGTCAACGCTGTGCTCGAACGCGTGGCTGCTTGCCGCGTGCATACTGGTGTCAACACCGCTGCCTAAGATGGTGTTTGAGTATATAACATCGCTCAGGTACGCAGGAACGGCCATCGAGTGTGTTGTCCTGGCAGCGGTATTCATCGGCTGTATAGCGCTGCTTACGGGCGCGACGTCAACACCGTTTTTGTATGTACAATTCTGATGAGGTGTGAAAGGAGGTGCAGCGGCCAATGCGTAAATATATAATAACCGTGCTTTTTGTACTGCTGCTTGCCGGCGCTGCGGGCGTGTTTTTCAGTCCCGCAGATACGGCCAGCATAGAAGCGGAGAACCGAGAGCCGGCGGCGATGCCGGAGCTGAACTCTGACACGGTCGTATCCGGCGAGTTCGCATCCGGGTTCGACAGCTACGTAAACGATAATATCGGTCTTCGCGGCAGGCTCATGGAGCTTTCGGACACGATCAGGTCATGCTTCGGCTTCACGCCTCAGCTGGTGGGGAAGGTGATCTCAACTACTTCCGATATAGGCACGGGAGAGACGCTCGATTCCAGTCTGATGCTGATAGACAGCAAGATCATGGAGATGTTTTCGGACAAGCCCGAGGTGGAGAGCAGCTATGCGGAGGCGCTGAATAATATAGCTGACACGCTGCCGGAGGGAGTTGATATGTATTCAATGCTCGTACCTACGCAGCTTGAATTTGAGGAGCCGCTCTACAGCAACGCTCAGGACAGCCAGAAGGAATGTATCGACTCGATAAACGAGCAGCTGAGCGGGAGGATAAAGCCGGTGGATGTGTATTCAAAGCTCGGTGAGGAGAGCGGATATCTGTATTTCAAGACGGATCATCACTGGACTATGGACGGGGCATACTGCGGCTATGAGGCGTTCATGGAAAGCGCGGGCGGCGAGGCAGTGTCAAAGGATGATTTCGAGCGCAGGGAAAAGGATGATTTCTACGGCACGCTGTATCTCAAGGCACGCGCGCAGCTTGACGATCCGGAGATGGATACGCTTGCCTATTACGATGTAGAGGAGAATGGAGATTTCGACATAGTTATGCGCGCCGAGTATGAGGACGGAAGCTCGCTCGAATACGGCGAGAATTCAGGCGTGTTCAATTATGAAAAGGACGATTATCTGTTCTTCTTCGGGGGTGATCAGCCGCTGATAGAAATAACGAACAACGATCTCCCGGATGGCAAGACGGTGATCGTTATAAAGGATTCATATGCGAACGCGTTAGTGCCGTGGCTCATAAACAGCTATGGCAGAGTCGTAATGATAGACCCGCGGTCGTTTGAGGGAAGCCTGAGTGAGGAGATAGAGCGGTACGATGCGGATGAGGTAGCTGTGGTGAATTACGTGTTCACGACTACCTTTACAGATTACTGCGGACTGCTAAACGGGCTGATAGACTGACAATGGGGGAGGAGACGGCTGATATACATGTCTCCTCTTCTTTTTTGTGTTTTGTGATCATGTGCTGATGGTTTTACAGGCTCTGCGGTATCAGTGAAAGCAGGAGCTGATTTAGGAAGAGCGAAAATTTGCGCGCATAGCAAAAGGGACACAGACCGTAAAATCTGTATCCCTTTTATTGCATGTTGCTTGCCGATGAATAACGACCATTTAAAATATCCCCTCGTTATTGTCCGGCTGAAGCATTTTTATATGGAGCGGAAGACGAGATTCGAACTCGCGACGTTCACCTTGGCAAGGTGACGCTCTACCACTGAGCCACTCCCGCATTTCTTAACAACAAATATATGATACCATAAACAAAGTGATTTGTCAAGACTTTTTTTTAAATTTTTCGATTTTTTGTTTTTTGCTTTTTTGCTTTAGACAATATCAAGAAAGGACCGCGAGTTTCATAGAGCCTGCGGTCCTTCGATTTCTTTTGTTTTAGCCTACTTTTTTTTCAAGCTCCGCCACCCGCGCTGCTAATTCTTCGGTGATTTTGCTGTTGCTCAATGATACACTCAACGCAACATCGGTATTGTGTTTGATCGCATTAAAGTCAACACTGTCAAACTTATCAACGTTCATTTTGTATCCGCCGTAAATAGCTTCAATATATTTTGTTGTTGTTTTTGCTATTTCAGTTTTGATATCAATAACATCTGTGCGCACGTCCATGATCTCGTCCTTCAGTTCTGTACGTACGTCCTGGATCTCTGTTTTCAGCTCTGTGCGCACGTCCATGATCTCGTTCTTCAGCTCTGTGCGCACATCCTGGATCTCCGTCTTCAGCTCAGTGCGCACATCCTGTATCTCAGTCTTCAGCTCAGTGCGCACGTCCTGGATCTCCGTCTTCAGCTCAGTGCGCACGTCTTGGATCTGTTCTTCGAGATTGTCTAGTCTTGACAAGATCAACCCAAACATTTCTTTCATTTCGTTGTCCATTGGTATCCCTCCTTGTCTTATAATTATTAGGTGATTGCGAAACAGTCGTTTCGCAATCCGTCAAGCATAGGTAGGTTAAAAAAGTTCCATCTGATAGAATAAAACTGTTCGTTGAAACTTTTTTAACCCCAATTTCTGACGCGCATGTCGTCAGAAATTGATCCAATTCGAGGGTAATACCCTCGAGCACC
>CAJFVT010000103.1 GCA_904420525.1 uncultured Clostridia bacterium
GGGCTAGTCACGCGTTCGACTCGCGTCGGGGGTGCCATATGCAGCTATTCCTGAATTTTCGGGAATAGCTGTTTTTATGATCATTTTGATCGGAACATGCCCGGCAGAGGGTCGTGAGGATATGTCATAGGGAACAGATACAGTGTAAACAAACAAAACAATATTACAGAAAATGTTTGTGATAGGTATTGACAATATTATGATTATGTGATATCCTGTTATAAAGCAGATATTTTGCTTTGAGCTTTGATTTTGAATGGAGGGAGAACATGTATAATTTTTCTTGCTGAGGATAGGTACAGCACAGCGCTGTGAAAGCGTTTTGTTGTTGTGTCTGTAAAGCGGGAAAGTTATGCATTTTTTTCTGGAATTCAGACTGTTTTTATATTCAGAGGATAGGTATGCTTTCCCGTGAGATACGAATACGGGAGGTGACGCATATGTCTTTGATCAATATCAGAGATCTGACTTTTTCATATGAAGGAAGCTATGACAATATTTTTGAGCATATAAGCCTGAGTATCGATACGAACTGGAAATCTGGTCTTATCGGCAGAAACGGAAGGGGAAAGACTACATTTCTTAAGCTCTTGCTCGGAGAATATAAATATACCGGAAAAATAGAGTCGAATGTTGAGTTCGAATATTTTCCATATGATATAAAAAATGAAGATGACTTTACTTTTGATGTCGCTGCTGAAAAAAATCCTGGGCTGGAGTATTGGCAGATAGCAAGAGAGCTGAATTTGCTTGAAGTTTCTGAGGATATTTTATACAGACCATTCTCTGCGCTCAGCTACGGAGAAAAGGTAAAGGTAATGATAGCTGTGCTGTTCACGAGAGAAAACAGTTTTCTTCTCATAGATGAGCCTACAAATCATCTTGATCTGTATGGAAGGAGCAGACTGGCTGAATATCTGAATACCAAAAAGGGATTTATACTTGTTTCACATGACAGAGATTTTCTTGACAAATGCGCGGATCATATAATTGCTATCAATAAAACTAGTATAGCCGTGCAAAAGGGAAACTTTTCGACTTGGGATGAAAACAAAAGGCGTTCCGATGCGTTTGAGATCTCATATAATGAAAAGCTCAGATCGGAGATAATGCATTTGGAGCAGGCAAAGCAGCGGACGAAAAATTGGGCTGATATCTCTGAGAAGCGTAAGGATGAATGTGAAAGAGGAGAGAATTACATTGGAAGACGCCCGTGGCTCGGAAGAAAGTCAAAAAAGATGATGAAGCGCTCGAAATCCATAGAGCAGAGAATAGATACAGCAGTCGAAGAAAAGAAAAAGCTTTTAAAGGACATTGAGCATTCAGATAAGCTTAAGCTCCGTCCGATCAAAAATATGAACGGAACGATGCTGGAGCTGAGAAATGTAAGCATATTTTACGGTGACAGAAGGATAACAGACAGGGTTTCTTTCTCGGTCAGATCAGGAGACAGGATAAACATATCTGGAAAAAACGGCTCGGGAAAGTCCAGCATACTGAAGCTTATTATGGGCGAAGATATAAGTCATGAAGGAGAGATATATAAAAGAAGCGGGCTGATCATATCGTATGTTTCTCAGGATACTTCATATCTTAAGGGCAGGCTTGCGGAATATGCGGGTGAAAACGATATTGACGAAGCTTTGTTCAAGACGATCCTTCGAAAACTCGATTTTGACCGTGTGCAATTTGACAAAGATATGTCGAGCTTCAGCGAGGGGCAGAAAAAGAAGACGTTGATAGCTGCCAGTCTCAGTAAGCCGGCGCATTTGTATATATGGGATGAGCCTATGAACTATATTGATGTGTTATCAAGGATACAGATAGAAAATCTTATAAGGGAATATTCTCCGGCAATGGTGTTTGTCGAGCATGATTCTGCTTTCTGCCGTAAGGCAGCAACGGAAACGGTCAGATTGTGACAATGCGGACCAGATCAAAAAACAGCTTGACAATGCTATATGAGGTATGGTATAATGTACATGAAAATTTTGTAGTGGATTTTTCCTTGACCATGTCATCTTTTCGCCACACAGCTATTGAAGAACGGCTGTGTGGCTTTTTTGATGACCGGAAATGCGAAGGATCAAATTGGAGGAAATATGAACGAAAATTTTATGAGGGAGAGGCCGGTGCTTCCGCTGATCTTGTCTATGGCGCTTCCAATGGTGCTTTCAATGCTGGTAAATTCTCTGTATAATATCGTTGACAGCTTTTTTGTCGCGAAGATAAGCGAGGATGCAATGACAGCCCTATCATTGGTATATCCGGTTCAAAATTTTATAAATGCCGTTGGCATAGGCGTTGGCGTGGGAATAAATGCGGTCATAGCATTTCATCTCGGAGCCGGTGATAGGGAAAAGGCAGATCTGGCTGCTGCACAGGGCGTGCTGCTTGCGGTGGTTCACGGCATTGTGATGACTGCAGGCTCGATTGCTGTCATACCGGCTTTTATGCGTATGTTTACAGAATCAGAAGCTGTTGTCGAGCTTGGGGTCAGATATTCGGCAATAGCATTTTCTTTCACTCTGGTAATAGTACTCGGAGTGACATTTGAGAAGATATTTCAGGCGGTGGGAAGAATGAAAGTGACTATGATAAGTCTTATTTGCGGCTGTGTTGCAAACATAATTCTTGATCCCGTGCTGATATTTGGTATGGGTCCGTTCCCTGAAATGGGTATAGAGGGAGCAGCTCTTGCTACCGGAATAGGACAAACACTTACATTGATAATATATATTGCCGTATATATGTTCACGTCTGTAAGTGTGCGTATCAGACGAAATAAACTCAGACCTGACATTGGGATGCTTGCAAGACTGTATTCTATCGGCATACCTGCAACGCTTAATATGGCTCTGCCGTCTCTTCTGATATCGTCATTAAATGCTATTTTGGCAGCGTATTCAGAGGTCTATATATTGGTTTTAGGTATATATTATAAGCTCCAGACTTTTTTGTATCTGCCGGCTAACGGATTTATCCAGGGTATGCGTCCAATCATAGGCTTTAACTACGGCGCCGGAGAGTATGGGCGTGTCAAACGTATATATAATATAGTGCTGTGTATGTGCAGTATTATAATGACCTTGGGAACTATAATATGTCTTCTGATACCGGATCGGCTGATGTACATTTTCACTCAATCACAGGAGACAATAAGCGCGGGTGAGACCGCACTTCGTATAATAAGCGCGGGCTTTATCATATCATCAGTTTCAGTGACATCATCCGGAGCTCTTGAAGGACTGGGGAAGGGAACTCCGTCGCTTGTTATTTCTCTTTGCCGCTATGTGATAGTTATTATTCCTGCAGCCTTCATATTCAGCAGGCTGTTTGGACCTGCAGGAGTGTGGAACGCTTTTTGGACAGCCGAAGCGGTTACCGCGGCGGCGGCATATTGGATATATCACAGATCCTTACGAATAAAAGCCTAAAGCCGGACAGCGGCTGGTATCCTGACGGGACCGGCTGCTTTTTATTGCTGGAATGCTGATAAGTATAGGAAAACAATATAAAAGAAAAAATTCATAAAAACAGGGTTGAATTATTTGCTGAAATGTGATATACTAAAAAATAATGTGCAAAAATGCCAGGCTCCCCCCTGATTTACAGGAGTGACCGGCACAGTGAAAGGGAATGATAGCAAGAATGTTAAAGAGCATGACCGGCTACGGAAGAAATGAAGCTATTGTCGGAGCTAAAAAGATCACTGCTGAGATAAAGTCCGTAAATCACAGGTTTTCAGATTACAACATCAAGGTGCCCAGGCAGTATGGCTATCTGGAGGAAAGGATGAGGCGCAGGATAAGCGAGTCTGTTTCCAGAGGCAAGGTCGATGTTTATATAAGTATTGAGACCTGCGGCGAGGCGGACAAGGTAATAACTCTGAACCGAGAGCTTGCCGAGAATTACATATCAGCCCTGAAAGAGATAGGAGAGTCGTTCGGACTTAAGGATGATATAACAGTTTCAACTGTAGCGGCCTTTCCGGATGTGTTCCGTTCTGAAACGAAACGCGATGATGAGGAGGAACTGTGGAATGCGGTCGAAACAGTTGCCGAGCCGGCAATTGAGGCTTTCATTGCGATGCGTGAACGAGAGGGCAGCAGGATAGAGGCTGATCTCAGGGCTCGGGTTGGATATATGAAAACGCTTGCGGCAGAAATAGATGAAAGATCGCCTCAGACAGTCGAGGAGTATAAGGAAAAGCTTTATACGAAGATACGGGAGCTTCTAGAGGAAAGAGATATCGATGATTCAAGGGTGCTTACCGAGGTGGCGATTTTTGCTGACAAGGTTGCGGTAAATGAGGAAACAGTAAGATTATACAGTCATTTTGACGAGTTTTATGATATTATAAACAGCGGAGAGCCTGCAGGCAGAAGACTGGATTTTCTTATCCAGGAGATAAACCGCGAGGTGAATACTATCGGGTCGAAGGCTTCCGATCTTGATATATCAAAAAAGGTCGTAACTCTCAAGGGCGAAATAGAAAAGCTCAGGGAGCAAATTCAGAATATAGAATGATCATATTATTGGGAAGGGACAGAATAAATGAAGTTGATAAATATCGGCTTTGGAAACATGGTCTCAGCAGAACGTGCTATAGCGGTCATAAGTCCGGACAGCGCTCCGGTAAAGCGGCTTATACGCGAGGCAGAGGATAAGGGGCTGCTTGTCAATGCTACTTATGGACGCAGAACACGTTCCGTTTTGGTGATGGATTCAAAGCATGTTATTATGTCTGCAATAACGCCGGAAAAGCTTGCGGTTCGTTTGGACGGTGAGTACGATGGCAGGTATAACGATGATGAGGAGAGCTGATATGGTAAAAGGGATATTATTTGTTTTATCGGGTCCCTCCGGGACCGGAAAGGGTACAGTATGCAAAAAGCTGCTGGAAATGGAACCCGAGCTGTACCTGTCCGTATCCATGACGACACGTGAATGCAGAGAAGGCGAGATACCGGGTGTTACATACAATTATGTTTCAAAGGAAGCCTTTAAGGGAATGATAGATAATGGTGAAATGCTTGAATATGCCGTTTATAACGGCAATTATTACGGAACCCCCAGAGAGGCAGTTGATTCGCTATTGAACAGCGGCAGAGATGTATTGCTTGAAATAGAGCCGCAGGGCGCTTTGCAGGTGAAGAAATTGTTCCCTGAAGCGGTGCTTATCTTTCTGGTCCCGCCGTCAATGAAAGAGTTAAAGAACAGGCTCGTATCAAGGGGACGGGAAAGCAGCGAGGAGATAACGGAACGAATAAATGCTGCAAGATGGGAGCTTGCTCAGGCTGATAAATACAGTGTACATATCATTAATGATGATCTGGATATGTGTACGCAGCAGATAATGGACTATCTGGATGAAAAGCGCAGCGAGCGCCGTAAGATATATGAGCTTATAAACGAGGAGGTTTGAGCCTTCCCGATAAACGTATAAAGAGGTTATATGGCTGGAGGTAATTTATTATGATGACAAAACCGGGAATAACAGAGCTTGACAGATGCGTTGACAGCAGATACACACTTGTATCGGTCGTTGCAAAGCGCGCGAGGATGATAGGTATGGATAGAAATGATCCTGATTCCATATATGATCCGCACGCTGAAAAACCTGTGACTCAGGCGGTAAATGAAATTGCAAATGGTATTGTAGGCTATGTAAGAAGTGAGGCCATCAAGAAAGCTCAGGAATATGAGGAAGAAAAGCTTGAAGCGCTTTCGCAGCTTCATGAGCATCAGACAGAAAACCTCAGCGCAGTCCCCGAAACGGTGCCCGGGACATCCGAGGCATCGGAAGGAGCTGCTCCGGGGATGTATGATGATCCTAACGAGGATTCGTATTTTGGCGTGCTTGACGCGGCTATTGCTGATGCTGAGTCATCGGCTGACACTGAAAAGGAATAATGATCGCCGAGGTTATCGTCGATCAGCGTTCACGCGCTGTCGACAAACCGTTTGACTATGCTGTACCGGAGCAGCTTGAGGAGTTTGTAAAGCCCGGGTCACGAGTTATCGTGCCGTTTTCGCAGGGAAATCGTGAGATAGAGGGCTTTGTTCTTGGGATAAAAGACAGATCGGAAGTCAAAACAGGCCTAAAGAGCTTGATAGGTATGTCAGGCGATGAGCCGGCATTCCCTGAAAGCATGATACCGCTTATCGAGTTTTTGAAAAAACGGTGTCTGGCTCCGTATCTGGATGTGATACATGCTGTTATACCGACCGGAACTGCCGTAAAGACTGTTGAGTGGATACTCCTTAAGGACGAGGGGGCGGTTAAGCGGATGTCAGCGAATGATGAAAGGCTTATATGTCTTTTGAAGCAAAACGGCGGCGGTATGGATATGATATCGCTTTTGTCGTATTTTGAAACAGACATAAGGAAGCGAATAACCGCGCTTGAAAAGCAAGGCGTTTTGGAGCGGCAGTTCAGCCATGAACGCAGTGTCAGTAAACGTGTGATACGCGCGGTGAGACTGACTGCGGACAATGCGGCGGTTGATGAATTTATAGAAAGAAATCCGCGCGCGAAGGCGCAGATCAGAATGCTGAGGATCCTGCAAAGCAGCGAATATCTTTCTACCGCTGATCTTGTCCGCTTTTCAATAGGCAGCTACACATCACTTTCGGCGATAGTAAAGCGCGGTCTTGCGGAATATTTCGATATCCCTGTGGAGCGCCGCGCATATGATAAAGCCGAACAAATGTCAGAATTCCCGGATATGACTGCGGAACAGGCTGCTGCTTCAGGCAGTATAGTAAGAGCTATGGATAATGGCAAGACGGAGACCTTTCTTCTTCACGGAGTTACAGGCAGCGGCAAGACAGAGGTTTTTATGCGCGTTATAGCACATGCGGTTGCGAACGGCAAAACAGCTATGCTGCTGGTTCCTGAAATATCACTTACACCGCAGATGATGTCACGGTTCGTTGCACGTTTCGGAGGAAGGATAGCCGTTCTGCACAGCGGTCTTTCACTCGGAGAGCGATATGATCAGTGGCGCAGGATATTGAACGGGGATGCCGACATAGTTATCGGTGCGCGCAGCGCAGTATTTGCGCCACTTGAAAATATAGGCATTATAATTTTAGATGAGGAGCATTCAGAGACATATAAATCGGAAATGTCGCCGAGATATCATGCGCGTGAAGCCGCGCAGTTTCGTGCCAAACAGTTTGGTGCGGTTACGCTGCTTGCGTCGGCAACTCCGTCTATGGAAAGCTATTATAAAGCGTTGAAGGGCGAGTATGCGCTTCTTGAAATGAATAAGAGGTATAATGAAAACAAAATGCCTAGTATTGAGATAGTGGATATGCGCAGCGAGCTTGAGGGCGGGAACAAAAGCATGTTTTCAAAACCGCTCTATGAGTCGATTAGGGAAAACATAGACAGAGGCTGCCAGACGATACTCCTAATGAACCGCCGCGGCTATTCCACTTTTGTTTCATGCAGGAAATGCGGATATGTTCCCACTTGTCCGAACTGCAGCATATCTCTGACATATCATAGCTATGACAACGGGCTCAAGTGTCATTACTGCGGCTACAGGCATGAGAATTATAAACTGTGTCCGGCCTGCGGCAGCAAGTATATACGTTATTTCGGAGGCGGCACGCAAAGAGTTGAAGACGAGGTCAAAAGATTGTTTCCAAACGCTTCAACGATACGTCTTGACGCTGATGTTACTATGCGGAAGAACGCGCACAGACGAATACTTGAAAGATTCGGGCGTGAAAAGATCGATATTCTGATAGGCACGCAGATGGTCGCCAAGGGACTGGATTTCCCTAATGTAACCCTCGTAGGCGTGGTATCAGCGGATACGATGCTTCACGTCAATGATTTCAGGAGCGGAGAGCGCACCTTTGCTTTGCTTGAACAGGTCTCTGGGCGTGCGGGCCGAGGTGATAAGCAGGGAAAAGCGGTCATTCAGACGTACAATCCTGACAATTTTGCTGTGGAGCTTGTAAAAACACATGATTATAAAAGGTTTTATTATAAAACAGCAGCGGAGCGTAAAACGATGTGGTATCCGCCTTACTGCGAAATGATCTGCATCCTCATAACTGACAGCGATAAGCAGAATGCAATGAAGGCGGCTCATTATTTCAGAAATGAGTTTGGAGACATAAACTCTATAGAGCAAAGGCTTGCGATATTGGGACCTATCCCGTCAGGGATATCCAAGATAAAGAATAAATACAGATGGCAGATACTTATAAAATGCGAAAATGCTGACGCATTGAATGAGAGGCTCGCTGCCGCTGCGCGGAGCACAAGGCGACAAAAGGAATTCGAAGGGGTAAGCGTAGCTATAGATAAGAACCCGGAGACGATATATTAGTTATAGAGCTATATATTTAGGTGACTGCGAAACGACCGTTGCGCAATCACCTAATAGAACTGTATTTGCAAGGAGGCATAAAAAATGGCAATACGTCAGATCCGGAAATCGGGTGACGAAATACTTAAGAAACGGTGTAAAGAGGTAAAAATTTTCGATGAAAAGCTCGGCATACTTCTTGATGATATGTACGAAACTATGACAAAGGCCGAAGGCGTTGGGCTTGCGGCGCCGCAGGTAGGTATCCTGAAGCGCGTTGTTGTGATCGATGTCGGCAGCGGCAGGATAGAGCTTATCAATCCGGAGATAATAGAAACAGACGGCGAGCAGGAGGGAGCAGAGGGCTGCCTTAGCTTTCCCGGCTTATACGGAACAGTCAAGCGTCCCAATTATGTTAAGGTGAAGGCGCAGGACAGAACCGGCAAATCGTTTATAGCTGAGGGCGAAGAGCTTTTAGCTCGTGCGTTCTGCCATGAGTGCGATCATCTTGACGGTCATGTTTTTACTGAGCTTGTAACTGAATATTTGAAATAACAGTAAAATATTATTGGATAATTGCGAAACGACTGTTTCGCGATCACCTATAAAATATTATTTGGAGGAGAGCGGATATCTATGCGGATATTATTTATGGGTACGCCTGATTTTGCCGCTTCAATGCTTGAAGCACTTATAAAAGGCGGGTATGACGTGATAGGAGCAGTTTCGCAGCCGGACAAGCCGAAGGGCAGGGGACACAAGCTTGCTCCGACGGAAGTAAAGCTAATGGCTGAAAAATATAATATCCCTGTTTATCAGCCTGAGACCCTTAAGGGTGATGCATTTAAGAGCGAACTGGACAGTCTTGATCCGGATATGATAGTCGTAGCGGCTTACGGAAAAATATTGCCCGATTACGTCATAGATCATCCAAGGTATGGATGTATAAATGTTCATCCGTCAATGCTGCCGCGTTACCGCGGCGCGGCTCCTATACAGAGGGCAGTCATAAACGGTGATGTAAAAACAGCTGCTTGCATAATGCGCATGGATTACGGACTCGATACAGGTGATATAATACTGTCTGAGGAGACGGATATAGGCGAATATGAGACCAGCGGGGAATTGTTCGAAAGAATGGAGCCTATATGCGGAAGACTGCTTTGCGAGGCTGTGGAACGTATAGAAAACGGAACTGCCGAGTACAGGAAGCAGACCGGCTCAGGAGTATCATATGCGGCAAGAATAGAAAAGAGTGAAGCCGTGATAGACTGGAGCAGATCCTCGGATGAAATATCTAAGCTTATATGCGGTATGAATCCTTATCCGCTTGCTATGACGACGTATAAGGGAGCAAATCTTAAGATCGCGGACGCAGTTAAGACCGATGGTGCCGGCGAGCCGGGAGAGATACTTGGAATAGTAAAGGGCAAGGGGCTTTGTGTAGCGTGCGGCAAAGGTGCGCTGTTTCTTAAAAATGTGCAGTTTGCCGGTTCAAAACGTATGAACGTTGAGGATTATGCAAGAGGTCATGAGATCGAAACAGGAGCAAAGCTGGGTGAGTAATATAGACTTCTGAAAGGGGGAGTTTTTCATGCTGACAGCATTGGCAGCATCATATGACAGCGGTTTTTACGGAATGGGCGGAGGAATGCTCTACGGCTTGTATGATCCGACCTATATACTTGTTCTTATAGGGCTGGTAATAACACTTATCGCATCGGCCAACGTTAAGAGGACCTTTAACAGGTATGACAAAATAGGCTCAAGACGCGGCATAACCGCGGCGGAAGCTGCCAGGAAAATACTCGATGCAAATGGGCTTTATAATATACGCATAGAACGTGTGTCAGGGAATTTGACTGATCATTTCAGTCCGAAGGAAAATGTGATCAGGCTTTCTGATGCTACATTTAATTCTACTTCGATCGCTGCCCTTGGCGTTGCCGCTCATGAATGTGGTCATGCGGTGCAGCATCAGGTTGGATATGTGCCTATAAAGATAAGGAATGGTATAGTTCCGTTTGTGAATGTATGCTCGTATGCATCCATACCTATAATAATTATCGGAATAATACTGGGTGCTACAGGCCTTGCATATGTAGGTGTGGCGCTGTTTTGCGCTGTACTTGCGTTTCAGATAATAACGCTTCCTACAGAGACTAACGCTAGCAGCAGAGCGATAAAAACGCTGGAGTCTATGAATTTGCTTGACAGTGAAGAGCTTGCAGGGGCAAAGAAGGTCCTTATGGCAGCGGCTATGACATATTTTGCTTCGGTAGCGTCCACTGCGCTTCAGCTGTTCCGGCTGCTTTTGATAATAAACAACAGCAGGAGACGAGATTGATGAATGCAAGAGAATTAGCACTGAAAACACTCTATGATGTATTTTACAAAGATGCATATTCAAATCTTGCACTGAAAAAAACATTGAGCTCAAACAATGCTTTGAGCGCGGCGGATAAAAGCTTGATGACAAATCTTGTTTATGGAGTCGTTTCCCGCCATTTCACGCTTGAATATGTGATAGGACGGTATTCGAAGCTAAAGCTGAAAAAAATATCAGATTATATAAAGCTGATCCTTGAAATGGGGATATATCAGCTCATGTATACGGATAGGATCCCGGCGCACGCTGCGGTAAATGAGAGTGTTCTGCTGGCAAAGAAATACGGCAGACCGGGCACGGATAGATTTGTAAATGGTGTGCTTCGGGCATTCTGCCGTGACGGCTGTGCCGTTACATATCCGCAAACAGGCACGGATCGCCTGGCTGTCAGATATTCATTCAGCACTGAAATGACAAGACTTTTTCAGGATAATTTTGGAGATGAGCGTGCGGAAAGGATAATGGACGCGCTTAATGATGCACCGCCGTTGATCCTCAGAGCGAACATACTGAAAAACAGCGCAGAGGAGCTTATAAAAATGCTTGAGGACGCCGGTATAAAGTCTGAACTCATCGGAGGCGCGCTCATCAGAGCTGAAGGCTTTGACGTGGGCGGCTCGGATATTTACAGATCAGGCCGTTTCAGTGTTCAGGATCAAGGAGCATATAACGCCGCATTGGTGCTGGATCCGGAGCCCGGCTGCAGTGTGCTTGATATGTGTGCGGCGCCCGGCGGAAAGTCTGCTCATGCTGCGGAGCTTATGGGTGATAGGGGCAGTATATCGGCATATGATATACACCCGCATAAGATAGAGCTTATAGAGGAAACAGCCAGGCGGCTTGGGCTGCATTCTATAACAGCAGGGTTATCGGATGCGGCAGTGTATAATGACGCGCTTGCAGGCCGATTTGACAGGGTGCTGTGTGATGTGCCGTGTTCAGGTCTGGGTATAATACGGCGTAAGCCGGATATAAAGCTCGGACGAAATGATATATCGGGCTTGTATGACCTGCAGCGCCGAATTCTTGATAACGGAGCAGAATACGCTAAGCCCGGAGGAAAACTGGTATATTCCACATGTACGATAAACAAGGCTGAAAACGAGGGAATAACCGGCGGCTTTCTTGAGAGGCACGGTAATTTTGAAAAAACATATGAAAAAACGTTTTATCCTGACACGGATGGGACGGACGGCTTTTATGTCTGCCGACTGGAGAAAATACAGTGATAAATTTAAAGGATCTGGAATATAAGGAGCTTGAAGAATTTCTTTTGGCGATGGGTGAAAAGAAATTTCGTGCAGCGCAGATATTCAAGTGGCTGCATCTGGGCGTTACAAGCTTTGATGAAATGACTGATATTTCAAAAACACTTCGAGAAAAACTAAGAGAAGTGAGTTTTATTTCAACACTTGAAATTGAAGAAAAATATGTATCCTCGATAGACGGAACGGTGAAATATCTTTTTCGTCTGCCTGACGGGAATTGTATAGAGAGCGTAGTGATGCGGTATCACCATGGTCTTACTATTTGTATTTCATCTCAGATAGGCTGCCGCATGGGCTGCCGCTTCTGCGCTTCAACGATAGGCGGTCTTTACCGTTCTCTCACGGCGGGGGAAATATTGGATCAGGTGATATTTGCCGAAAAGGACATCAATGAACGTATTTCAAATATAGTTTTGATGGGTATCGGTGAGCCGCTTGATAATTATGATAACGTTGTGAAATTTTTGCACAATATAAATAATGAAAAAGGAAAGAACATAGGCTACAGGCATATAACACTTTCAACATGCGGCATCGTTCCGGGTATATATGCGCTTGCGGAGGAGGATCTTCCTATAACACTTACGATATCCCTGCATGCACCTAATGATGAGATAAGAAACAGAATAATGCCCGTTAGCCATAAATATAGTATAGATGAGCTGATAAAGGCCTGCTCTGTATATGCTGAGCGTACAAAAAGGCGTATCAGCTTTGAATATTCACTTATCCGCGGCGTGAATGACAGCTTGGAAAACGCTGATGAGCTTGCGGCGCTTATAAAGCCTCTGCACGCGCATGTAAATCTTATACCTGTAAACAAGGTGGAGGAGCGTGATTTCAGAAAGGGGAGCAAGGCTGAAATAGAGGCTTTCCAAAACAGATTAGTGCGCCGCGGCGTGAATGCCACGGTAAGACGTGAGCTGGGATCTGACATCGCAGCCTCATGCGGACAGCTGAGGAAACGCGCTGCAGGAATAGAAGATAAAGGGAAATAAAAAGGTAAATTGTCTGCGGTTATACCGTATACGTGAAAGAAGGTGCGAAATTGGGAGTCGGAGCATTGACCGATGTGGGCAGAGTAAGGAAAATCAATGAGGACAGCTATAAAACCGTTGAATCGGATGATTATACCTATGCTATTGTTGCAGATGGCATGGGAGGACATCTTGCCGGAGAAGTAGCGAGTTCATTGGCTGTCAACTGCATAAGTGAGCATATAGAAAAGCATTTGACTCCGGAGCTGGACAGATTTCAGGCTATGGAGGTCATAAGGCAGGGATTTTTGTATGCTAATACAAGGATCTACGAGTATTCCTGTGAAAATGAAAGCGTAATGGGAATGGGGACTACTGCTACTCTTTGTATGCTGCGCGGAGGCTTTGTGATATTCGCGCACGTGGGAGATTCCAGAGCATATATGATCAGTGACAGCATATGTCAGATAACACGCGATCATTCGTATGTTCAAGAGCTCGTCAAGCTAGGTCAGATAACGCCGGAGGAAGCGAAGCATCATCCGCGGCGAAATATAATTACGAGAGCAATGGGTGTTGAGAATACAGTGAAGGTCGATACCGGTGTTAAACCATACAGCGGGGAGCGGCTGCTGCTTTGTTCCGATGGGCTGATAGATGAAATAGAGGATGCGGAGCTTTTGGAAGCTGTGCGCCGGGGGACACCTTCCGAATGCGCAGAAAGACTTGTCAAAATGGCTAAAGACAGGGGCGGAAACGATAATATAACCGCGGTAGTAATGGAAGGAGAGATGACAGATGCTGAACGCTGAAAATCTTGCAGGCAGCATATTGAATGATAGATATGAGGTGCTCACAAAGATAGGCGCAGGCGGTATGGCGATGGTTTACAAGGCGCATGATAGGGTGCTTGACCGTGATGTGGCAATAAAGATCCTCAGAGAAAATTTTGAAGAGAAGCAGGAGATCGTATCAAACTTTATCAAGGAAGCACGTTCATCTGCCAGTCTTGTTCATCCTAATGTCGTATCTGTTTATGACGTATGTGAGCAGGATGGGCTCAATTATATGGTAATGGAGCTGGTCGATGGAATAACGCTTAAGGAATACATAAAAAAGCATCCTAGACTGCCCTGGCAAGAGGCCTGTGATTACGCCATACAGATAGGACAGGGAATACAGGCCGCACATGAGCGCGGTATAATCCACCGTGATATCAAGCCGCAAAATATAATAATGGCGCCCGGCGGCGTGCTGAAGGTCACGGATTTCGGGATAGCCAAGGCCATGGAAACAGACAAAACTATTGCGGGCGGTACAGCTTTGGGAAGTGTACACTATATATCGCCTGAGCAGGCAAGGGGCGGTTATACGGATTTCAGGTCTGACATATATTCCCTTGGTATAGTATTGTATGAGATGCTTGCAGGCAGAGTCCCGTTTGACGGTGACTCGCCTGTATCAGTCGCGCTTATGCATATAGAAGAGGAGCCGATAAATGTCAAATGCGTCAATATGGACATACCTGCCGATCTTGCATATGTGACAATGAAAGCAATGAACCGTGATCAATCAAAAAGATATCAGAAGATGCAGGATTTCCTTGAAGATCTGCGCGCGGTTCTTGCGGACGAGCCTCTTCCATCTAAAGAAGGCATAGCAGAGACACAAAATGATGAGGATTTTGAGCTTCCCGAGATCAAAAGAACCGTGTCAGGCAATGACAAGTCTGTAAAGCAGCGTCAGCAGAGACAGGCTGTTCAGAATGATCCTGGGAAAAAGCAGGATGCTAAGGGAAAAAAGAAGAAAAAGAACCACCGTGCAGACAGAAATTCCGTTGTTCTCGCACTATCAACCATTGGAGTTATAATAGCAGCAGCGGTCGTGGTATTGTTTGTTATGTTTAATCCGACATCCAATACTGTTCCCGATCTGCGAAATATGAGCCTTGAGGATGCAAGGACTGAAGCGGCGAATAATGGATATACCATAAGCGATGAAATTGAATATTCGCTTTCAGATACTGTTCAGGAGAATTATGTGATTTCACAGCTTCCTGAGCCGAATACCGAGTCGCCGAAATCTGAGCCTATTAAGCTTATAGTCTCTCTGGGAACATCTGGCGGCGGTATAGCTGTGCCTGATGTTACACATCTTGCTGTGGATGAAGCAGGAAAGATGATCGAGGACGAAACATTAACATATCGGATAGTATCCGAATACAGCGATGAAATATCAGACGGATACGTTATAAGACAGACTCCGCTGGCAGGGACGCACATAAACTCAGGAGATATTGTAACGCTTCATGTGAGTATTGGACCTGATTCCGGCAATGATGTGAAAAATACAGTGTCTGTACCGAGTGTAATGGGAATGTACAGGGACAATGCTGAAAGCACTCTTGGAATGAGCGGACTGGGTATAGGAACTGTGACATACATGCCTTCAGACAGTCCGGAGGGGACTGTTATCATGCAGAGTCCGTCTGAGGGTACTGAGGTGGAGGAAGCATCGAGCGTTACTATCGTATTATCAAGCGGAAGCAGTGCGACAACACTGGGATCCGAATACAGGGATGAAGCTGGATCCGGTACGGAGACGGATAGTGCTTCGGAAAATGATGAGCCTGAGGATACGGCATCGAACGGAGGTTCTCAGACATCAGACAGCGGAAGCGGCGGTAATTCAGGGACAGGCAGCACGTCTGACAGCAGCACGGCTGACGGCAATGCCGATGAAACGGCAAGCAGCAGTGGTGACACACAGCTTTTCACAGTAAAAATACCGGATGCTGCGAATGATACTGTAAATGTAGAGGTCGTAGCAAACGGAGAGGTAATACACAATGCTGTTCATTCAAAAACAGAGGGTGCCGTAACTGTTGAAATACCCTCAAATGGCGGAAGCGTAAGTGTTCAGGCATATATAGACGGTGCAAAAGTCAGCGATAAAACGATAACATTCTGATATGAGAGCTATTATTTATAAAGGGATCGGCGGTTTCTACTATGTCAGGAATGCCGAAGGCAAGGAAATAGAGTGCAAGGCGCGCGGAAAATTCCGTAAGGAACGTATCATACCGATGATCGGTGATGAAGTCGAGGTCGATGTCAAAAATGGAAAAGGCTCGATCTGTGAGATCTATCCGCGAAGAACAAAGCTTATAAGACCGCCGGTCGCGAACATAGATATTGTTGTGGTAGTAGCAGCGGCAAAAAGCCCTGAACCTAACACATCCTTGATAGACAGGATGCTTGTAAACGCGGAAATAAACGGCATAGATGCAGTGGTTTGCATAAATAAGACAGACCTTGCAGACAGCAGTAAATTAGAGAATATATACAGATCTGCCGGATATAAAACCGTGTCGGTAAGTGCGGAAACAGGGGAAGGATTAGATCAGCTTTTTTCGCTGATAAAGGGGAAAATAGCAGCCTTTGCAGGTGTCAGCGGAGTTGGCAAATCAAGTCTGCTGACTATCATTACCGGAAATGAGCTTGAGACTGGTGCAGTATCTGAAAAAATAAGCCGGGGCAGACATACAACGAGACATGTGGAGCTGTTCCCTGTAAAAGGCGGAGGATATGTTCTTGACACGCCTGGATTTTCATCAGTGGAGGCTGAGGACATATCTCTGGAAAGGCTTGAACAGTGTTTCCCTGAGATAGCGTCAGCTTCGGCGGGCTGCAGATTCAGAGGCTGTGCTCATATCAATGAACCTGATTGTGCCGTTAAGTCAATGGTAAAATCGAATGAAATATCGGAATCACGATACAGTTCATATAAGGAGCTGTACGCTATTCAGAAAGGTAAGAAAGAATGGAAATAAAACTGTCACCATCGATCCTTGCAGCTGATTTCTGGAGGCTCGGAGATCATATAAGTGAAGTTGAAAGAGCAGGAGCGCCGTATATACACATAGATGTTATGGACGGAGTCTTCGTGCCAAATTTAAGCTTTGGATTAACGGTTATAGAATCAATAAGAAAGCACACGGATATCGTGTTTGATGTGCATCTTATGATCACAAGACCGGAACGGTTTATTGAGAGGTTTGCTGCTGCCGGAGCAGATATAATAACCTTCCATGCTGAGGCTACAGATATGGCGGGAGAGTGTATAGACCTTATAAGATCATGCGGTAAAAGAGCCGGTATCGCTATAAGTCCGGGAACTGCTGCAACTGCTGTAATGCCGTATATTGATACGGCGGATATGATACTTTGTATGACGGTGGAGCCGGGATACGGTGGTCAGAAATATATGAAAGAGATAGAAAAAAAGGTCTCAGCTATACGTTCAGAAGCAGGAGAAAAGCTTGATATACAAGTGGACGGAGGCATAACAAAGGATAATATAATACGTCCTGTAAAAGCCGGAGCAAATGTTATTGTAGCGGGAACGTCTGTATTCAGCGGCGACATACAAAAAAACATAAAGGAACTGACAGAAAAATGCGAGCAGTTATAATAGGGAACGGTACTGTAGAGGATCATGTATATCTTCGGTCATTGATACATAGTGATGATCTCATAATCTGTGCTGACGGAGGGCTGAGACATGCTAAGGCAATGGACGTAATACCGGATATCGCAATAGGAGATTTTGATTCATCGGAAAAGGAAGAGCGCGTTAAGACTTATGTATATCCGAAGCGAAAGGATTTTACAGATGGCGAGTTAGCGGTCGACTATGCTATAGAGCATGGATATGATGAAATAATGCTGCTTGGCATGACAGGTACAAGGCTTGACCATACGCTCACCAATATAATGCTGCTTGCAAAGACTGAGAATATATATATGGTTGATGATCATAATGAAATATATATAGTCAGCAGTAAACTGATCTTAAGGGAGCGGAAGGGAAAAACACTTTCTATCATTCCTGTGAACGGTGATCTGTGCGGCATAGTCACTGAGGGCTTAGAATATCCGCTGAATAATGAAACGTTGTATTTTGGTCACAGCCGCGGCAACAGCAATGTGATAACAGATGATATCTGCAGCATTACAGTGAAGAACGGCCTTGGGATAGTCGTGGTCAATGACGGAGAATAAGGAGTCTTTTTTACAATGATATATTTAGATAACGCCGCTACTACAAAACCGTGCAGAGAGGCGGTGGATGCTGTGCTTGAAGCTGCCGGAGAATTTGGTAATCCATCATCGTTGCACGGACTGGGATTAAAAGCAGAAAAGCTCATAAATAGATCAAAAGAATCTTTGGCAAAGAAGCTCAAAGTAAACAAAAAGCAAATTTATTTTACTTCAGGCGGGACGGAGGCAAATAATCTGGCAATATTCGGTGCAGCAGAGGCTATGAAGCGTACCGGCAAAAGGATCATAACTTCAAAGATAGAGCACCCATCGGTGATAGAAGCATTCAAAAGGCTTGGCTCAGTAGGCTATGATGTTGTATTTGCAGATGCAGACAGAGAGGGCCGTGTTAATATTGATAGTGTAAGGAATGCGCTCACATCAGATACGATTTTTGTGAGTATAATGCATGTAAACAATGAAACGGGCGTCATACAGCCTATAGAGGAGATCTCAAAAGCGGTAAAGAATGTGTCACCGAAATGTATCATGCATACGGACTGTGTTCAGTCCTTTTGTAAGATGCCGGTGCATCCATCGGAGCTTGGAGCCGATATGGTGACGATAAGTGCGCATAAGATACATGGTTTCAAGGGCTGCGGCGCGCTTTACACCGGAAATGTGAGACTGGTACCGCAGATCTACGGCGGCGAGCAGCAAAATGAAGTAAGGCCGGGAACTGAAAATGTCGCCGGAATACTTGCATTCGGAGCTGCATGTGATGCGGCTGTATGCGATACTGAAGCGCTGCGCGGAAAGCGTGAGCTTATGCGCCGTGAGATCTTAAACTATGCGCCATGGGCGGAAATAAACGGATCGGATGTATATAATTCGGGAAGCGTTTTAAATGTGTCGTTTCCGGGGATCAAGGCAGAAATACTCCTGCATTCGCTTGAACGCCATGAGATCTATATATCAACGGGGTCAGCGTGCTCGAGTCATAAACCGCAGCCGAGCCATGTTTTAACGGCAATGGGTATTGATGCGGCATCGGTAGCCGGAGCGGTCCGGATAAGTTTCTCACAGGAAACAACTGATGCAGAGATAATCGAAGCAGCAAAGCATATAGCAGCTGAGGCAGACTCTATAAAAAGGTATATGCGCTGAGTCGAAGCTTTGATGCGACAGAGGTATTGGTATGAAATGGGGAAGAAAAATAATACTCACTGCAGCTGCGATCATGACATTACTGGGAACAGCGGCAAAGGCTGAATTTTATAACGATTTTGAGTGGGAACGTATACCTGTTGAGTCTATGCAAGATGGAGTAAGCTTCGTGGCATTTGAAGATTATTTTGATATGCCTGTATTTAAGCTTAGCCAAAGTGGGGAGAAATATCTTATAACTGCGGATGAATATGAGCTTTATGTAACACCGGGTTCAGTTGAAGCTGAGTTTAACGGAGAGGACATAGTTCTTCCTGCGGCTCCGTATCTATCTGAGCATGGACTATGTATGCCGGCAAGAGCGATGTTTGAGCTTGGTGGTATGTATGTCTCATATGATGAAACATTTTTAAAGTCTTACGCTCCTGTTATAAATATATATAGCGGAAAAGATATACAGGAGATAAGCGGCATTGTGGCGGATAAGATGTATGGATGGATAGTAAACGTACCTGACGGATATTATTATTACACCGATTCTGTAGATGCTAATACCGCGTGGATCGATAACTTTAACGGTATAAAGCTTGAGATACGCGTTGTTTCTCAAAAAGGCAATGCTGATGAACCAACGTCAACTGAGATCGACGGACTTCTTGAGAGACGCGAGGTCGTGATGGGAGAAAACGGCTGGCTGCTTAGTCTGACCGGAAAGATATACTCAAATGCGTCTGATAAAACTCGTACAGAATTGAACAGAATAATGGATTCATTCACCGGAGTTTACTCGCGTCAAGCATATAATGTTTCAAACATAAGTGAAGATGGAGCAAAGTGGGAGATTGAAAGTATCCGACCGGGTGTAGCATTTGATGTTCCTGTCGGATGGGATGTTGAAGGAGAAAAAATAGGGTATAGTTACGGTGAAAATTTAGCTTTGGATATAGAGATTTATGACAATCCTTCAGGGAATATTCAGGAAATTTTAGACGATGTATATGAATATTATAATCCGATTTACGGAAATATTGAACACAGTGATTTTAGCTATGAAGACCACGATGTACATATGAGTGCATACTATATCAATAAAAAATCAAGAAATATTTATGAAATACGATTTTTTATAAACGAGAATGATCACTTATATTTATTTTCGATTGAAACCTCATGCGATGCAACAGAATATGCTTCTATACCGCAAAGTTTTATAGACAAGGCAAAGGAAGGAATGTATATTATTCTAAGTACTCTTAGACTGTCGGATCCGGGGTCCTCTTTAAGTGAGCCTGAGATAATTGATTTTGCGGCAGATACAGAGGAAATCAGTATAGGTGGATTAAATTTTATGATCCCTGGATATATCAGTTATAATAAATTTGTTTATGGTGAGACTGAATCAGCAATTATTTCTTCTACCTTGGGGCATTCATATTTGTCCATAGTGTATCCTATGGAGAACATTATGTTTGATCGGGAAGGCAACACATTTGGTGAGATGATAGATGATATATCGGAGCGTTGCGATCTAATCAGCCTTAATGGGATAAACTTTCTGAGATTTGTAGATGAGACAGGGGATTTCGTAATATATGTAAGTGTTGAAGAGAATGTTGTGATAACTGTCAATATAAATGAAAACGAAATCGGCAGTGCACATGAAAAAGATATTATATCCATTATAGAATCAGTACATAAATAAACAAAAGGAGCAGATAAAGTGAAAGAAATAGTTCTTGCAAAATACGGAGAAATAATCCTAAAGGGCGGCAACAGACCCAAGTTTGAAAAGCTGCTAATAGACAATATAAAAAATGCGCTGAAAAATGTTGCAAAATGCCGTGTAACTCTTACACAGGCCACTATATATATTGATGATTTTGATGATGATAAAATAGATCTCATTGTTGACAGGCTTTCTAAGATATTCGGAATAGTTTCAATAACACGAGCTGCTGTATGTGAAAAGGATATGAATTCCATAAAAGCAACTGCAAAGGAATATTTAAACGAGGATCTGTCAGCGCCCGCTACGTTTAAGGTCGAAGCACGTCGTTCTGATAAGACGTTCCCGCTTAATTCAGTTCAGCTCAGTATAGAGCTTGGCGGTTATCTTGACGATTGCTTCGAAAATATCAAATGTGATGTGCATGAGCCTGACATAACTATCATGGCAGAAATACGAGAAGCGGGAGCATATGTTTATAATAACGAAAAAAAAATAAAGGGTCAGGGCGGAATGCCTATAGGATCAGGATCCAAGGCGATGCTCCTGCTTTCCGGCGGGATAGACAGTCCTGTAGCGGGGCATATGATAGCAAAGCGCGGCGTGGCGATAGAAGCGGTCAACTTTTTTTCGTTCCCCTACACCTCGGACCGTGCAAAGGAAAAGGTCATAGAGCTTGCCCGAATCATATCTCAATATACATCGAAAATACGGCTGTATATAGTTCCGTTTACGGAGATACAGCTGGAGATACGTGATAAATGTCCGGAAGAGCATATGACGCTGATAATGCGCCGTTTTATGATGCGTATAAGCGAGAAAATAGCAAGAAAAGCAGGGGCAAAAGCTCTTGTTACAGGGGAGAGTGTTGGACAGGTAGCAAGTCAGACGCTTTCAGCGCTGGATGTGACAAACGCTGTAACGGATATGCCGATACTTCAGCCGCTTATAGGCATGGATAAAATAGAGGTGATCCGCCGCGCAGAGGAAATAGGCACCTATGAAACGTCAATACTTCCGTATGAGGATTGCTGTACAGTATTTACTCCCAGGCATCCTACCATTAATCCGCGGCGCAGCACTATAGAAAGAACAGAAAGTGTCCTTGATATAGAAGCTCTGGAGTCCTCAGCTCTTGAAGGAATTGAGGTCATAGACATCTACCCTGAATGCTGAATTTATAAATTATCAAGAAGGATATTTCACGAATTGATATAGTTCTCGCGGAATACAAGTGGAGTTCCGCGGGAACTATATAACTGAATGATCAAGTTCCATTTGCTACCCAGGGAAACGATTATAGATCAGACTGATCGTTGGAGATACCGAGCATTGTTTTGCGGTATACAGATGGTGAAACGCCGACAATTCGTTTAAACACATCTACGAAGTAAGCAGATTTTGTTATTATATCCATATTGCCAGGGAGCTTTGATGAAATGCAATCGGATGTTCATCTTAATAAGGTTTTAAAACACACGAAACAAAGATACCATATGTAATATAATCGATAAATATATAAAAAGGGTAGGTTTAAATATAAGCTTAAAGTTTAATAAACTACCATTTATTATAGTTAAAGCTTGGATTTTTATAAAACCGAGGTTGTCATGATATATTTTATACATAACAGCCTCGGTCGCTTTGCTCAATACGACTACGAATGTCAGTATGATCGTAGCTGATAATATTCATTTCTTAATGCCTTGCATCTGAGACGGACATAATCTGCATACCATTTGCCGTCTTTAAAAAGTTCCGGTTTTAACTTCATCACAGCAGAATTTATTATATCCTCCTGAATCTCCTCAGCTAAGTCTCTGAACGGAGTTTTTACAAACATGTGTATCCAATCATACAATCCGTTGCATCCATTAAGTTCTGTAGGTCTGTCAAATAAAACGGCGCTGCGCACAAGAAATCCGGCTTGTTCAAGCTTTTGCGTATACTCGCCAATCGTTGGAAAATAAAACGGCATGACATATTTTATAGATCTTTTATCAAATTCTGTTTTTAAAGCTTCATGTATTATAGCATTATTGCCATATCCGCCCATTTCAAAAATAAACTGACCATTATTTTTTAAAGCATTATAAACATTTTCAAGCATTGGCAACTGCTTTTCCTTATCTATCCAATGAAAAACGGCATTTGAAAATACGACATCGTATTTATTATCAACAGAAAACTCAGTTGCATCTCCGCTGAGAAAATTGATGTACGGATAGGTTTCTCTCGCTGTTTTTAGGAGTTCATCCGAGGCATCCATGCCCTCTGCTTCAAAGCCCGCATCAATGAGCTTTTTTGTCAGGCTGCCATTCCCACAGCCAAGATCCAGAACCGAAAGATTTTCGCCATCGATCATATCTAACAATGCGGTCCCGTATTGATTTACAAACGAAAAATCCTTTGTATATTTGTCAGCGTCCCATTCAATGTTCATCATTTTCACCTCACTATATTTATTTTATCTCATAAAAATCCATTTGTCAATAGATATATATGATGAATTCTTACACACGAAAACAGGGGGCTGTCGCTTTTAGCGCGGCAGCTCCCTTGTGACATCCTTAATTAAGTTCTAAAGATATTCATTGAATA
>CAJFVT010000104.1 GCA_904420525.1 uncultured Clostridia bacterium
TGGTGCTTTCATCAATGCTGCCCTGAGCCTCATTTCCGCTCGCCGCAATAGCTCCCGCTACAGTATCGCCCTCGTTAAGACCTGACTTGATCTCTATATACTGAGCGTCTGTAACACCGGTCTCTACGTCAACACTGTAATAGCCCTCCGGCGCTCTGTCATTTTCATCCGTCTTTTCGCCCTGAACATATACTATGTTTCCGCGCTGGACCGCCTCGACCGGTACCGCCAGAACATCCTCCGCGCTGTCTACCATTATAACACAGTCAACGTTCATGCCCGGCAGCAGGCTGCCGTAATCCTCAATAACTATATCTACCGGATACGTTGTTACTCCGTTTGTCGATGTACCGTTTACACCGACCTTTGTTACCGATCCGGTGAAGGTACCCTCTACCGCATCCGCGGTGATCATTACCTCCTGACCCACCGCTATATCCTGAACGTCAGTTTCATCTACCGAAAGCTGTACTTTGAGCGTTGACATATCGTATATGACCGCCATAGCTTCGCCTGACGAGTTTGAATTGTTCTCAAGCTTGTCGCCGGCCTTACTGTTCTTTGTTATTATAGTACCCTCTATAGGCGCCTTTATCTCGTAATCCTCAAGATTTTTCTCCGCCTGCTCAAGCTGCAGCCTCGCATTGTCAAGAGATATCTGTGCGCTCTGTATATTTGAATCAAGCGAATATGTATCATTCTGTATAACGAGCTGTTCAAGCTGCCTGTAGGCATCGTCTCTTGAAAGCTCCGCTGACTCTACCTGATCCTTCGCGCTTTCAAGACTGTTTGCAACGGTATCGGAGGTTATGTATCCTATTACCTGCCCCTCCGTTATAACATCATTCACTTCAAGATACAGATCGCCTATCTGTCCGCTGCTCTTCGCTGTCAGATATCCCTCGCTGTAATATTCAAATGTACCGAGATTATTGCAGGCCGCGCCGTTTATAACAGCCGAGGCGCTGTCCGAGGTGGTAAGTCCGCCCGGATTGTCCACAACTATCGTTACATATCTTACTATCGCATGAGCACTCGTTGCTTCTGTTGAAGTACCTACACGCTCTACTGTTCCGTTTATTTTATCTCCCGATGAAGCTATAGTAAGCTCAGCCGTATCACCGGCATTTATATTTGCCGCGTCCGCCTCATTGAATGGTATCTGCACCTTCAGCCTGCTTGCGTCATATACCTTTGCAAGCTGTGTTCCATCATTGACGCTGTCGCCGTCATTGACCAGCACCTCCGATACTGTTCCGCTGCGGTTCGCCGTTATCGTCAGATTATCATAGTTTTCCTGAGCCTCATTTAATGAACGCAGAGCAGACTCAAGAGAGTTTACCGCGTTTACTATAGAATTGCGCTGCGACTCTTCATTCAGCGAATTCGTTTCGATCGTGTTAGCTTTTTGACGCACAGCATCAGCATACTGCTGCTGTGCCTGTGTAAGCGAATTCTGCGCGCTTTCAACACTGTTCTGCGCGTCTTCAGAATCTATGGTATAAAGCAGCTGATCCTGCTGTACAAGATCGCCCTCCTCAAAATAATCAGCCAGTATCTCTCCTGTAACGAGCGCTGATATCTCATATGTATCGTTAGCTTCTACGACAGATGAGCCGTCAACAGTACGCGTTATGCTCCTGCGTTCAACTGTCGCGGTATTATACTGGACCTCGTCCTCGCCCGGTGTAGATGCCTTTCTCACAATAAACATTACTGCGATCACCAGAACTATAGCCGCTAATATAAGCAGCACCACTGTCTTTTTTGACGGCTTTTTTAACTTTTTGAAAAAAACCTTCTTTCCTGATCTTTCCCCTCCGTTATCATCATCCTCATCATTTGATACAAACGGATTTTTGTTTGGAAATTTCCTTTTCTCCGCAACGGTTTTATTTGCCATACATATAGCCTCCTTCTATTGAATTTACGTATGTGGTTTTGCGGCATAGTATCATGGATCTACCGCAGCTCCGCTTTATCACCCAAAAAGAAAAGCGGCTGCTTATGAGGAAGCCAAAAAAGGCGATAATATAAGATACCGCTTTTTGACTGCCTCATAGTAACCACCCCTGCCAAAAGAAATTTCTAAGCGTGCTTCTTGAAGTCCGCTTTAACTTGTATATAATTATATACCTATTTCCTTTTATAATCAATAGTTCACAGGCTTTCTTTAAAAAAGGTTAACACTTTATTTAAATTCGCATTTAATTACTTTTTTTCTCACTTCCTGTATATCAATACCATGTTTTTCCGACGCTTTTACAAGATCTGAGAATTCAGGCTTTTCCTTTATTATATCTCCGTGTATACTCCGCTTTATCATTATCCTTCCGTATTCTGTATCAATGCTTTCCATCTCGCTTCGCATGACCATCCGGCTGTACTTTGTATACCGCAGTCCCTTTGTTGAAGTATAACGAAGCACAGCGTCCATCACTGCCTCAAGCTTATCCTCATGAGCAAGACAGGTAATAAGCACTCCAGGTCTGTTTTTCTTCATATATACAGGCATATAGTACACGTCAGCAGCGCCGGCACTCTCCAGTTTTTCACGCGCGTACCCCAGATCCTCGCCGGTCATATCATCGACCGTTGCTTTTACCTCATAAATATATTCACCTTCGCCAAGCTCTTCCGAAAACGATCTTTCACAGAACGGCACATGCGAAACGGAGGTCTCCGTATCTATTTCGTCTGTCTCAAGATAAACATCGTCCTTAAGCTCGGAAATGAGCAGCTCCGCTTCTCCGTTAACAAGCAGCTCGCATGGCACAAGCCATTCTTTCCCATACCAATATTCATCAGCGATCATAGTTCCTCCGCTGTAGAGCTGTGCCGCGTCCCCGGAATACTTTACCGAGATAAATCCATTCTTGGCCGTGGTAGCTATCCTGTAAGACCGGACAGCGCGTTTTCCGTCTATCTCAAGCTCCGAGTCAAACTCATGCGGTGTATATTTCGTTTCCTCCAGAGAGACCATTGCCGCATTTTCATCCGCCTTTACCTCGTGCCGTTCAAATCTGCCGTTCTCCCATTTCGAATACGACAAGCATCCGCTGCCCAGACGGTACAGACCATCCTCCGTTACCGCAGCTCCGTCAGTTATATAAAGGGCTCCCTTTATCCTATATAAATGCCGCGCATCGTTTTCTGACAGAACAATAAACCTGACTCCATCCTTCATGATATCGCTGCCGCTTATTATTTCATCATCAAACGCGAATTCAGGCTTGTTTACGCCATTCTTTTTGAAGAAATATACATTTCCGCTGCGGCATATGAGCTGACAGCTGGAATACCTGAGCTTTACTCCGCCCAGCTCTATATTGAATGGTATGATGAAGCTGTCTCCATCCTCGACCGTGAGCCCTTCATCCGGGAACACCATGCCATCTGCTTCAAATCTTACACCGCTGTGCCTTGCCAGCTTTTCAAGTCTATGATAGTTATTTATGAAAACAAAGCCGCCCTTATCACTTTTTCTCATACTGCATCGCAGGCTGGTCTTATCTTCACTGCTGCTTATTGCCTTCACTCCAAAATATGCATCCATCGGCGCAAGCAGCTCCATAAAATCCTGAATAAACAGGTGAAGCTCCTTCAAGAGCTCGTAATGACCTCGTATCAGTCCGTACTCTCCGATCGCTGCCTGAAAATCATATGAAAGTATAGGATAATCGTTCGGATAGCCTGTATCCTTTGACTCGTTAAAAGTCGAAAGTCTGCCGATCTTGTTTGTTCCGCCGTGATACATATAGTACCCCGGCAGATTGTTTCCGCTTCCCAGCTTTACCAACGATAATGCATATATATCCTTTTCACGGATAATAGGCCTGCGGTGGTGCGTCACCTGGATACCGCCGCCAAGCTCACATGTCGCATATGGATAAAGCTCATAATCTATCCCTCGCGCCGCTGCCTCCGCATCCTCCTGCGGCTTGCCTATCAGATCCGCGCCGATCGCACTGTCATTCCGCATTGGATTGAAGAAATAGTTAGGCGATGGAGTCAGCTTTTTGGTGTGTCCTGTCCATGGTGCCTCCGGATATCCGCCGAATACCGGCAGCACATCATACTTTGGTATCTCAGCGCCATATATGCTGTTCCAGCCGGTAACAGTATATATCGGGGCAGTGAGTCCGGCTTCTATTGCAAGCTCCTTCAGCTTGAGAAGATGATCACTACCGTGTACAAGCTCATTTTCAAGCTGGATCGCTATTATATTTCCGCCGTTCGTATACATAAGATCTCGTACCTGATCCCCGATCGCACAATACCATTTCTTAACTATTTCGAGATATCGCTCGTCATTGCAGCGGAGCGGTATCCCCTTGTTCACGAGCCAGTCCGGGAAGCCGCCGTTACGGCATTCGCCGTGCGCCCATGGCCCGATCCTAAGGACTGCCTCCAGTCCGCATTCCCGGCACAGCGATATAAATGCGCGTACATCATTATCACCGCTGAAATCGAGCTTCCCCTCTGTCTCCTCGCTGTATATCCACAGCATATAGGTAGAAACGAGCGTTATCCCTCCTGCTTTCATTTTAAGCAGCTCTCCGCGCCATTTTGCCCGGCTTACACGCTGAAAATGTATCTCTCCCATTATTGGTATATACGGCTTTCCGTCACGGACTATGTAACGGCTGTTCACTTCGATGCTTCCGCCGTTCGGAGCTTTTCCTCCAAGCCGGAGATGCTTCGAGATCAGCTCAGGCTTTTCTGCCATATCGAATTTATATATCATAAGAATGCATTCCTTTCTTTCAGATAATAACATAATTATATCCGTTACGCGGCGCAAAATCAAGCGCTATTATTGCTCATATTTTCATGATTATTGCTCGCAGCTCCGCCCCATGAAAAGAGGCTGCTGAAAACAGCAGCCCCGGCAGGATCATGTTTCCTCTGCCGCTTTCTCAGCATCGTCCTTTTTATCAAGATCCTGTATGTATTCATCTATGGCATCCGCAACAAGCTTTGAATACTTGACTGCCTCAACTACCGTTCTGGCTCCGTTCACCACATCACCCGATGCGAATATGCCATCACGCGTGGTTTCTCCAAATGTATTTGTAACGAGCAGCCCGCGGTCAGTAACGTCAAGTCCGCCTGTGTTGGCAACAAGCATATTGTCCGCACCCTGGCTTATCGCGATGATGGTACTGTCCGCCGGCTCCAGATGCTCGGTTCCCGGTATGCGCGAAAGGTGTCCCTTTCCGTCACATTCCAGATCCGCATAAATAACTCCTTCATCAACGATCTCGACCGGCTCAATATGCATCTTGAATGTAACTCCCTCAAGCCGGGCGTAATTGACCTCATGCTCACTTGCCGCAAAATAGTCATGACGCGAGTATATCGTTACCTCCCTCGCTCCGTGGCGAAGCGCTGTTCTTGCAACATCCATAGCTGAATTTCCCGCGCCTATTATGTTTACCCTTTCACCCAGGCGATAAACATCAGGATTTGTCAGATAATTTATAGCATAATGAACATTTCCCAGCGACTCACCCTTTATATGCAAAGTATTTGGTCTCCATACTCCTATGCCTATGAACACCGCAAGATAACCGTCACGGAACAGATCGTCTATCTTTATGCTTCCCCCTACGAGCGTATTCGGGCGTATCTTTATGCCCAGCTCATACAGCCGCTCTTTATAGCGGTCAAGAATAGACTTCGGCAGTCTGAATTCCGGTATGCCGTATCTCAGAACTCCGCCGATCTGTTCCTTGCCCTCAAATATCGTTATATCATATCCGCGGCGGGCAAGAATTATCGCGATGGTTATACCGGCCGGTCCGGAACCTATGATCGCGACCTTTTTTCCATTCTTTTTTATGTCGCCGAATTCGAGTCTGTCGAAATAATAATCCGACACATAATTCTCTATGTACGAGGCGTGAACGGGTGAACCCTTTCTGTTCAGTACACAGTGACCCTCACACTGATTTTCATGGTTGCAGATAAGCGAGCAGATGAGTGAGAGCGGGTTATTCTCAAACAGCATCTTTCCGGCTGCGTCTATATCCCCGTCAAGAAGCGTTTTGATCATCTTCGGTATAGGCGTATGTATAGGACAGCCCTCCATACACATAGGCTTCTTGCAGTTAAGACACCTTTTTGCTTCGTTCAATACATGATGTGCCAATTCTATCCCTCCTAAATATATTTCTCTCTCTCTTTAAAATTATACCATATCTGCGCTGTACATTTCAAGCATATAATCCGAGTTTTTTACCTAAAATACGGACATTTAGGGATGAAAAAAGGCTGCTGCCGCAGCCTGTTGTATTATGCCATCAATAGTGTATACATCCGCCATGCCTCTCACCGCTCCTTCCTGCCCTTCTTCACTAAATATTCTACCTTGCCGCTCAGAAGCGCCTTAAGCTCCTCCGGTGAGCCTTTTGTTATCCCGCCCTTGTCTACAACAGACGCATTTTCAGGAGTATGATAGATATAGAAATAATCCGATGTTTCATACACCTTTAAAAGACTTGAATAAGCATATTCCTCCCTTGTAGAGGCGTTTATCTCGACCATCCTGTCACTGTAAAATTCAAATCTGGTAGTTATCTGATTATTCTTGACCGAATTGTACGGTCTTTTGTAAACAAAATGCGGATATATTATCAGCATAGCTCCGCCGCCGAGCAGTACAGCGCTTGTTATTATACTTAGTCTCTGATATGACCACAGTCCTGTAATTATCATGCATATGCCTATGACCGTTGTGATAAACCTTAATGTCTTAGTTTTCTCCTTATAGTAGCTCTTGAAAAAATCAAGGTAAAGCTTAGGCGAGGTCGTTGTTTTTGCCTTTATTATTATATCCTCCAAAATTACTGCCTCCTATATAAAGAAATGCTTTATGAACGCGCCTATCAGACCTGAGACATATGCAAATATACCGTATACGAAAAACATCACCAGCGTAGACAGCACCGTATAATATACGTACGCCTCCTGATTTACATCTGTATAATACATCGCTATAGACAATGTCGCTATCAGAGTTGCTATTATCGGCATCTTGAAATTGAACCCTATCCTCATGCCGTAAATCAGCATTGCCACAAATATTATCATCGGATTAAGGAATGTCATGCACACAGTTGACAGCAGCTGTCTGCCTGTATCTCCGAACGCCAAAAACACCAGCGGAAGTATATGAAATGCTATAATAAACGCCGCTACATACCATTTCGCAGTTTCCATCGAAAACTCACCGCGGATTATCATCCCCTCCTGCTTAAGGGATCCGTACCGCTTCTGCGGCTTATACTTATTTTTACCTTTACTCATAACGCACCTCTCTGTAAGCCATGATATCAAAGCCTTACGCTTTCTCCGTTTTCAGCTAAATATCTTTTAAGCTCTTTTATCTCTATCTCCTGAAAATGAAACAAACTAGCCGCCAGCACAGCGTCCGCCTTTCCGAACCTGAACGCATCCAGGAAATGACTCAGCTCACCCGCTCCGCCCGATGCTATCACCGGTATGCTGACGCTTTCAGAAACTGCTCTGGTCAGCTCAAGATCATATCCTGCCTTCGTTCCGTCACGATCCATGCTTGTAAGCAGTATTTCTCCCGCTCCAAGCTCTGCGGCACGCTTCGCCCATTCGAGCGCGTTGATACCTGTGCTGACACGTCCGCCGTTGAGGTATACCTCCCAGCCCCCACTGTCTCTCCGTTTTGCGTCTATCGCGCATACAACACACTGACTTCCGAATTTCTCAGCCGCTTCACGTATAAGCTCAGGATTTTTCACCGCGGCGCTGTTCACGCTCACCTTATCGGCACCCGCATTAAGTATAGTTCTGAAATCCTCAACGGTTCTTATACCGCCGCCGACAGTAAACGGTATGAACACCCGCTTAGCCACTGCCTCGACCATATCCGTTACCGTGTTTCTGGCATCCGAAGATGCTGTTATATCGAGAAATACCAGCTCGTCCGCACCGGCCTTATCGTAGACCTCCGCACATTCGACCGGATCGCCCGCATCCACCAGATCAACAAAATTAACACCCTTGACCACCCTGCCGCGGTTAACGTCGAGGCAAGGTATTATTCTCTTTGCATACATACTCCCGCTGCTCCTTATACTTCTAAAAACCTCTTTAAGATCTCCATTCCGACCTCACCGCTCTTCTCCGGATGAAACTGTGTCGCGAACACCATCCCGCGCTCGACCGCCACGGCAAGCCTTCCGCCATATTCGGTATAAGCGGATATCTCAGACTCATCCTCCGGCCTTATGTAATAGGAATGAACGAAATATACGAACGGTTCTCCTTCCGGAAGGATCGCGCTTTTTTTAGGCAGACTGATATTGTTCCAGCCCATATGCGGGATCTTAAGACCTCGGTCAGGGATCCTGACAACACTGCCCTTAAATATCCCCAGCCCCTCAGCGCCCGGGCTTTCCTCGCTGGATTCAAAAAGCAGCTGCAGACCTAAGCATATTCCCAGAAACGGCTTTGATCCGTCCGCCGCACTTCTGACTACATCAGCCAGTCCGTTCTCGTTAAGGCTCCTCATCGCATCGCCGAACGCTCCGACGCCCGGCAGGATAACACGATCCGCCGCAAGTATCTGCTCCCTGTCCGATGTTATGACCGATCCGGCTCCCAGATGATCCAGCGCATTCTTAACACTGTGCAGATTTCCTGCACCGTAATCTACTATAGCAACCATTTATTCTTCTCCTGCTGTATATATTTATTGTATCATGGACTTAGTTTATTCGCACTAAATGCAGCAGCTTCTGCCGCACATAGGCTAAGCAAATGCCGCTGCATAGACTTTATTTTATTACGCTTTCGGAGACTCTCTCAGTATAGCTTTATATTTTTCGTACTCATTCTGCGGAATACTCAATGCAGCCATCGCCTGCTCCGCGGTCATTTTCAGATTGTACATGAGATTACGCAGCGCATTCTCCATTCCTTTCTCCAGTATTCCCTGACTTAAATTACACATAACTGACACCTCCTCGTTCATTTGATCAGTCATTTCTATATAGCTATTATTGTATCATAAATCAACGTTCAATTCAATAGTTTTGAGGGAAATTAACAGAACGGACATATACATACCATATGAAAAAGCAGGGCGCAACACCCTGCTTTTCATATGGTTCGCTACTAATCAATTACACGACTCAGTTCAAACTTTAAACATTTATTCAGATGTGGATTCCAAATCAGCTGATATAAGATCAACCAACTGTGCTGCAATACCTTTAACATCACCATAGCCCGCTATCATAAGTTCCGATGCCAAGCCGCTGTAATGATTATGATCCGTGAAACAATCGATTATCGCCTGTGCCGCTTCATCCATTGTTTCATATCCTTTAGCTTCATAATTAGCAACATATGCGTTAAACGCGGCATCCGCATTCTTGCCTATCTCAAGGAATCCTACAAGTTCATCCTGTCTTTCCTCGTATATTTGCCTTATGATAACATCATACGGCTCCTGTCTGTAGCCTGTAAATGTGTGTGTTTCAGAATCATAGCACCATGTGTAATCGTATTGTTCTCCTGCCTTAGCACCATGCGGTGAATATGAATTAACTATTACTTTTGCACCCAACGCCAAACATGCGTCGATATAGTAATTTATATCGTCTTCAAACATAGTACCCATACCATTTGTACCAATATCACCTATCGTTACATAATCGCCCGGATAAATATTCATGAGTACACGATCCCTAAACGCTCCATTCGTATAATATGAACTGACATCTACGCCTCCCATAGCTCCGCTGCCAAATGTAGCAAGTGCATCGAGTTCAGGATATTCAGCTATCGTTCCTCCGAGAACATATCCCCACGAACCTCTGTTTCCAACGGTAGAATCTCCGGATGCTATAATGTGTGGCTTCTGTCTCGGTTGTCTGTCATCCTGCTTTTCAATAATGATATATGCAATCTTGGAATCTGTTCCGGAAAGCGCCAAATCCAACACATCGTCTATCACCGGGACGGTATATTCCTTTTCCTCCATGTCGGTGCTTGTACCAAGAGATGCTCCTGCGAGATCAGCATTTACATATTCAGATGTGAGTGTTCCCGTATATGATATCTTTATCGTATAGAACTTTCCTGCCTCTACGTTTGCCTTGAAGGTATAGCTGCCCGCCAAATAGTCTGTCGAGGCATCCTCTAATGAAGCGCTGCCTCCGGCAGTAGCTACACCCTCAATACCATAACCTGCTGAATCACTGTATATTGATGATTGTGTTACCGAAGTATATCCGCTTACAACATCTTCCTCTGTTCCTGCACCGAAATCAAATGCAAGCCCGTGTATATCAACGCGCACAGCATTTGATATATCCGCACCCTCTGTATTCGTAGATGTAGCCCTAATATATACCACGCAGGCTCTTGCTTCCGATGTTACCGTAAGCGTACCGTTTTCAAAAGTTATTCCAGTCGGTGCATCTATAGGATTCATATTATTCGAGTCATACAGCGCATAAGTTATAGTTTTATCCGGTATTGCCACTCCATCACCGTTCACTACCTCAGCCACATAGTTCTCAACTACATTCTCATCAGCTGACAGAGGTATAGATATACTGCTTTCAAATTCAGAGAATTGTACACTATCCTGCGTAGAAGTAAGCGTAAGATTTATTGTCTGTGTAGCCCCGCCTATCAATACGCTGATTGGAAGCGTACCCGGAGTCGCCCCCGCCTCTACGGTAACAGTTGCTACATGCGTATCATCCGCCGATGGCGTTACTGTAACTCCTCTCATAGTCGCATTAGCTATACTCCATTCTGCTACACCGATTGCCGGAAGTCCTTCTGTCGTCTCCGCCGACACTGTAACAGTTGCCGTTGCTGTCTCACCGTCAGTTTCGGGTATCGCTATTGTTTGATTCGTGGTCGTCATACTGATCGATTCCTGATCTAATGCGGCTCTCGTTATCTTTACCTTATCAAAATCAACCGTTCCTGCCTGACTGTCGGGGGTCCTGAACATATAGAATGTCGGAGTCACAGATCCCGCATTTACAAAGTTCACCATTTCTGATTCTCCAAGTGACAGACCTTCTTCATCATAAACCTCTGCATAGCATTTTCCCGAGGTCACATCCGATGTAATGAGTATCCTATACCATACATCTGCCGATGCGGCTGTTATTACATCGCCGTTAAGATTTATCTCACTTCCTGTAAATGTAAGTGAGAATGTTGTTGCATTATCATTCCATGTAACAGGATTCGTACTCTTCAGAAGGATCGATGAACCTGAATTATGGAATCTGACCATCTGATCGAATACTACCTGTGTATCAGTTACAGCATCTATCTGATTTGCAGCAAAGGAAGAACTATTTGTTCCTGTTGCCTCAAGTCTCATAAATCTATTTCCATCTTCTTCTGTTATTTTTAAGGTTCTTGTATTTCCGCCATAGCTTGCCCAGTTATCTGTAACAATGTCAGTAGCATCTCTGTTTTCAGCAGATGTGACTGCTTGGTATCCTACCATATCCGGCGAATATGCATCAAAATCCTCATAGTATCCGCCACGCGGAAGTACCTGAAGGCTATTTGTGTTTGCTGTGCTGTCTCCTATGTATACAAGAGGTGCTGTTATCGTCTGTGATACCTTATTATATGTGACCGTTGCAACCACTTGACCGTAGTAATTAAACGGATGATTCTTTAGCTGGAAGTCAATTCCGGTATCGCCGTATTCAACAACTCTTCCATATGAATCACAATAAGGCCATTCTTCTGAATCAGATGTCGGCTCCTGTTCATGTGATTTCCAATTAAATCCTTTGATCTCATATGTAACAGAAACATCCCCTGCTCTGTCGTCGGGATTTGCAATGAGGTCTGTACCCAGTTCACCTGTAACGCTTACGTCTATCAAGTTTGATGCCTCAGTATCAGCGTCCGGTCCCGCGGTGAGCAAGCCGCCTGTCGGCAATGTTTTAAATGCAACCGAAGCCATAGGCTCGATATAAGCAGGATCTGACTCATATACTGCCGTATATGTAACATCAGCAGTTACCGCAGTTGCTTCCAGTGTTTCCGTGGAAATTATATTCTCTGTATCGTTACCCACCTGCCAACCTCTGAAGATGTAGCCGGTCTTATCTGTATCTGGTACATTTGACACATACTCTCCATTTACCACATACTCGGTCGTTGAAGTTCCGTCTACGTTATACGTGACCGTTCTCATGACTACATCTATATCCTCAACAGATATCTTGATATTGTCTATCATGATACCTATATTAAAGTTGGGCGCAAAGAAATCCATACCGGTCACATAGTCGAGTGTTGGGTCTGAGAATGCAACCGTTCCGCTATAGGTCGGTGTCGCCGTTGAATAATCTCCGTCAGCCGTTGTATTGTAAACCGTAAGTTCCGTTGACTTTATCATATTGTTTACACTCGCAACGACATGCAGCCAGTTTGAGGAAGAGCCGACCACCGTTTCATTCCCGAAATTAGAAGCCGAACCAATTCTTATCTGACCATCGTCTGTGAGATTCCCGAACGTGAGCGCTCTGTTTGTCACCGTGCCGTCTCTCTGTGCGCCGTTGCTGAGACTCAGATAGCACACTCTTCCCGTGAAATATACATCGAATTCAAAATTTACTATCTTGTTTTCCGCATCTGTGGCTGTCAGCGGAGTATATATACCATAGCCGTTTGTCGAACCGGATCCGATCATTGACTCCACACGAGTCGTATTGGGCTCCACAGTGCTTGTCGTCAGCTCGTTGCTGAACCTTGCCTGTGCTGTAAACAGCACATCATCAGATTCCTCGTAATCAACATCGACCAAAAGCTCCGGACCGGCGGGCTCATCTGTTGTAATATCCATACTTCCGATTATAGGTGCATTGTTCGCATCCCATACAAACAGCTTTACCGTCTCATTCTCGCCATGCTCCGTATAGGTCAGGTTGAGCGTGTCGCTCCCAGATTCAGCTATAGCAGCCGAATCAAGAACTATGCTCTTGAGTACATCCCCGCTGTATGTAGCCGCATATGCCGTAACCGTGCTTTCAGATCCGGAGTTGTTTGTAACAGGAATAGTAAGTGTATTCCCATCCTGCGAAACAGTAACAGTATAGCTGCTGTTTAGCATATCAACATCTAAATCTGCCGCACCTACTGGAAGAACAAATCCGAACTGTGCGGTCATGGCCGCGGCTGCCGTTAAGGCTGCTGCCTTTTTGAATGTATTACCTTTCATTCTCTCTCCTCCTTAAAAGATAATCTGTCCGCAATTAAAACATAAAATGTTACTCTAATTATAACACAACCGACCCGATTTGTACAGCTATTTTTGTGAAATTAGTGAATTATTTAATAAAAAAATCTGATTTTTAATAGTATTTCAACATAAATACCTTTATAAGTATTTTTGATTTTGTTAGCGCTTGACAAACCGCGTTTTTTTTGCTATAATTATTAAAGTTGAATTCATTCATGCGCCTGTGGCGGAATTGGCAGACGCGCTAGACTTAGGATCTAGTGTCCCCGACGTGAAGGTTCAAGTCCTTTCAGGCGCACCAACAGCTCGCAAACCAAA